>NZ_KB944482.1:0-319640 GCF_000389805.1 Cupriavidus sp. GA3-3 | reverse complement strand
CAGGCGGGCGCCGCGGCCGTGGCCGTGGCGCCCGCCCCATACGAACCCGTCAGTCCCAGCGGCGCCCGTGGCCGTAGCCGTCATTGTGACCATGACGGTGTGCCCATTCGCGCTCGCGCCAGTCGCGGCGGTGGTCTCGATAGCCTTCGCGGTAGCCTTCCCGGTAGTAGCCCCGGTGGTAGTCGCTGCGATAGCCGCGGTCATAGTCATAGCGTACCGGGACCGGTGCCACCACGACGGGGCGCGGTGCCACCACTACCGGGCCGGGCGCATAGGCAACCGGAGCCGGCGCATACACCGGCGCAGGGGCATAGACCGGGGCTGGACGATAGACTGGCGCCGGCTGGGCCACCACCACGCCCGGCACGCCGATGCCGATATCGATATTCACACCGGCGTACGCCCCGGCGCTGGCCACCAGCATTGCACCACCTGCTACCGCCATTGCGATGATTCGTTTCATGGTTGCCTCCCAAGGGGCGTTGGACATGGGCTCACTGTAGGGGGCGGGCCTGTAATATGGGACGCGCGAAGTGTTGCAAGTGTGACGTGGTGTAACCCCGCTGCAGGGCCGGGACGTCCTGGCTACGCCTGTATCATGCAACCCCGTTGCCGAAGCCCTTTCCTTCCCTAGCTGCTCCATGCGCCGTACCGCCTTTGTCCTGCTGGCCCTGGCCGCCTTCACCGCCATCCCCACTGCAGCCACTGCCGCCGATATCCAGGCCGGCAAGGCACTCTTCGCCACGCGCTGCGCCTCGTGCCATCACGTCGGCCGCAACGCGCGCGCAGGCTTTGGCCCGCAGCTGAACGGCATCTTCGGCCGCGCCGCGGGCGGCACCAGCGATTTCCAGTATTCGGAGGCGATGCGCGCTTCAAAGGTGGTGTGGTCGCATGACACGCTGCGTGCCTTCATCCATTCGCCCGGCAAGGTCGTGCCTGGCACCAAGATGCGCTTCTGGGGGCTCAGTGACGACAAGCAGATCAGCGATCTGCTGGCTTACCTGCAGACATTGCAGTAGGCGGGAAATGCGGCCCCGGCCCTTCCCCGGCCAGCGCGTCATGCGGGTTCCGCAACGGGCACGCCTTCAACGACAGACACCCGCACCCGATACACCCATCCAGCTGGTCACGCAATTGCGTGAGCGTCCGGATCCGTTCATCCAGGTCATCGCGCCAGCTCGCCGACAGCCGGCGCCAGTCGGCCGCGGTGGGCGCACGCCCGTCCGGCAGCTTCTGCATGGCATCGGCGATCACCGCCAGTGGCAACCCCATGCGCTGCGCCACGCGGATCACGGCCAGGCGCCGCAGCACGGCACGCGCATAGCGGCGCTGGTTGCCGCCGCTGCGGGTGCTGGCGATCAGGCCACGCGATTCATAGAAATGCAGGGCGGATACGGCAATGCCCGTGCGCGCGGCGACTTCGCCGACGGAGAGTAGTTCTTCGGAAGGCGCGGCACGGCGCCGGCGCGGTGAGGGGGGCTTGTTCGCGGAGGCCATCGGCAGTGGAAGACACCAGTGGAACGGAGGAATGCCCATGCTAACACCAAGGCTGCGCTTGACCTCAATCTAGGTTGAGGTTTGATACTTGCGACTCCATTGTTCGCCACGCCTCAAATACAGAGCTGATGACCATGTTCCCGTTCTCGCCCTCATCCTTGCGTTCTCCTTCTATGCCCGCGCTGCCTTCAATGCCCACCATGCCGGTTGCCCGCCCCAATCCCTCGCTGAGCCTCATCAATCCCGAGGGCCTGTACGACCCGCGGCCCAACGGCTATTCGCATGTGGCCATGGTGGAAGGCCCGGCCCGCATCGTCTATATCGCGGGGCAGGGCGGTGAGGACGCGGCCGGCTGCCTGCCGCTCGATTTCCCGCGCCAGGTGGCACGCGCCATGCAGAACCTGCGCATCGCGCTGCAAGCGGCAGGCGCCGACGTGGGCGATGTGGCCAAGCTCACGGTGCTGGTGGTCGACCACTCGCACGACCGCCTGCGCACCTTCGGTGCGGCGCTGCGCGAGATGTGGGGCGACAAGCCAACGCCGGCCTGCACGCTGATCCCGGTGCCGCGGCTGGCGCTGGACAACATGCTGTTCGAGATCGAAGCGACGGCGGTGCTGCCGGGCTGAACGCAACTCAACGACTGCGTGATCGCCGAAGTGGCGCGCGTGGTCGGGCGCGAGCGGATGAAGGGCAGGATTGCCTGCTGCCGCAAAGCAGGGCCTGGGCTGCACCGCTGCGGCGCTTTGCCGCAGCGGCTGTCCCATCTTCAGCGCGGTGCGGCGCTGAAAGTCTTGTTGACGATCTTCCAGACGCCGTCGATCTCCAGCAGCGTCATGTAGTCGGTGAAGGTCACGCCCGGGTATTCCAGCACCACCTTGGCCACACCGGCATTGCCCACCACATCGAACTGCGTGATAAAACGCTTGCGCTGCGCCTCGTCCGCCGCGGGATGGCCGGGGCAGCGCGCCGAGGCGAATTCCTCGACCGTCAGCGAATGCAGCTTGCCATCACGGAACGAGACGATGCGCGCGTCGGCGGCAAACGCCTTGTACATGAACTCGGCCTTGCCGGTGATATGGCCCTGCAGGTAATCCTCGATCGGCGCGAGCGCGGCCACGTGGCGGGAAGTCAGGCCCGTTTCTGAATACGTCATGGTCTCCTCCAAAACTGGTGGCGGCATCGGGTGCCACCCCATGCCGCAGCGTTGAAAGCGCTGATTGTATTCCAGTTTTGTATGCAAACGTGCGAGGCAGCGCCGCTCAGACCGATGTGACGATGAGTTCACGCAGCCAACTATGCGCCGGATCGCGATGCACGCGCTCTGGCCACAACATCGACATCTCATAGCCCGGCACTTCGACTGGTGGTTCCACCACCTTCAGTCCCGGCACGCCGCGCACCAGCCGCTCGGGCAGCATCGCCACCAGATCGGTGCTGGCAACGGCCGACGTGACAAACAGGAAGTGGGGCACTGACAGCACCACACGCCGCTGCATGCCGGCCAGTACCAGCGCCTCGTCGGTGACGCCGTAGAAGCCGCCACCGTCCGGCGACACAATCACATGGTCGAGCGCGCAGAACTGCGCCAGCGTGGGCCGCCGCTTCAGCCGCGGATGGCCGGCGCGGCCCACCAGCACATAGCGCTCGGTAAACAGCGCACGCCGGTGCAGGCCCGGCGGCGAGCCATCGGTGGTATGGAAGGCCAGGTCCAGTTCGGCACGCTCGGCCTGCCGGGCGATGCGCGGCGGCACCATCTCGACCACGGCCAGGCGCGCGCCGGGCGCCGCCATGCGCAGCGCCTGCAGCGCCGGCAGCACGATGGTCGATTCGCCGTAGTCGGTCGCAGCCACGCGCCAGGTGTGGGTCGAGGCGGCGGGATCGAACGGCGTATCGGACGAGACCGCATGCTCCAGCGCGGCCAGCGCTTCGCGCAACGGTTCGCGCAGCGATTCCGCCTTGGCGGTGGGACGCATGCCGCGCGGGCCCGGCAACAGCAGCGGGTCACCGAAGTAATCGCGCAGCCTCGACAAGTGGACGCTGACCGAAGGCTGCGACAGGTGCAGCCGCTGCGCCGCGCGGGTCACGTTGTGCTCGGACAGCAGCACATCCAGCGTCACCAGCAGGTTCAGGTCCAGCCGTCTGAGATTATTCATGACAATACCTGGGATATTGGATATTCATTTCTAATATAGCTGACGACGGCCTATGCTGGGTTCACTCAATCATTGGAAGCCGCTGTCATGAACGTATTGCTTGTGTATGCCCACCCGGAACCGAGGTCGCTTAACGGCGCGATCCGCGACTTTGCCGTGCAGCGCTTGCGCGATGCCGGGCACCAGGTCCAGGTCTCGGACCTGTATGCGATGCAGTGGAAGGCCCAGCTCGACGGCGCCGATACCAAGGCGCGGCCGGGCGATGCGCCCTTCCACCCGTCACTGGATTCCAAGCACGCGTTCGAAAACGGGCTGCAGAGCGATGACATTGCGCATGAGCAGGAAAAGCTGCGCTGGGCCGACACGGTTATCCTGCAGTTCCCGCTGTGGTGGTTCTCGATGCCGGCCATCCTGAAAGGCTGGGTCGAGCGCGTCTACGCCTATGGTTTTGCCTACGGCGTCGGCGAGCACTCTGACGAACGCTGGGGCGACCGCTATGGCGAGGGCAGCCTCGCCGGCAAGCGTGCCATGCTGGTCGTTACCACCGGCGGCTGGGAATCGCACTACAGCCCGCGCGGGATCAATGGCCCGATCGACGACATCTTGTTCCCGATCCACCACGGCATCCTGTACTACCCCGGGTTTGACGTGCTGCCGCCGTACCTGGTGTATCGGACCAGCAAGGTTGATGAGGCGCGCTTTGCTCGGATTCGCGAGGAGTTGGGCGAGCGGCTGGATGCGCTGGGGACGACCGCTCCGATTCCGTTCCGGCGGCAGAACGCGGGGGACTACCGGATTCCGCAGCTGACGCTTCGCGAGGAGGTTGCGCCGGGAACGGTGGGGTTCGCGGCGCATGTGGAATAGGGACGGCAACCGACGGCCGCCCTGGTGGACTTACTCCGCCCGAATATCCGCCCGCGCCGCCACCGCCCGCATCTCCGGCAATTCCTTCTCCACCCGCGCCTTCACCGCCGCGCCATTGCCATAAGCCGGCGTCAGCGCCAGTTCGACCATGCGTGCCTTGGTAGCCGGCGAGTTGGCGACGTCTGCCAGGGCCTTCTCCAGTTTCTGCTGTACTGGCGCGGGCAGGCCCGCGGGTGCCAGCAGCGCGAACCACGTGCCCATCTGGAAGCCGGGATACCCGCTCTCCGCGACAGTCGGCACTTGCGGCAACGCCGGCAGTCGCTGCGGCGACAGCACCGCCACCGGCCGGATCTTGCCGCCCTTGATCAGCGGCAGGGTGGCCACGACGGTATCGACGGCGACCTGTACCTGGCCGCCGGCCAGCGCGGTCAGGCTGGGGGCGCTGCCGTTGAAGGGCACGTGGACCATGCGGATGCCGGTGGCGGACTTGAGCATCTCCGCGCCGAAATGCACCGAGGAGCCGGCGCCGAACGAGCCGTAGGAGAACTTGTCGGGGTGGGCCTTGGCCTGCGTCACCAGATCCTTGAGCGTGGTGATCTGCGTGTCCGGGTTGGCTACCAGCACCAGGCTCATGTCGGCGACCAGGCCCAGCGGGGTGAAGCTCTTGATGGGGTCGTAGCCCAGGTGTTGGCGGATGGCCGGGTTCAGCGTCAGCGTGGTGCTGGCCGCCAGCAGCAGCGTGTAGCCGTCGGGCGCGGCCTTGGATACCTGGGTGGCGCCGATCACGGTGCTGGCGCCGGGCTTGTTCTCGACCACTACCGACTGGCCGAGCTTTTCGCCGAGGCCGACTGCCAGCAGGCGGCCCAGCACGTCAGTGGCGCCGCCCGCGGCGAAGGGCACCACCAGCCGGATCGGTCGGTCCGGCCAGGATTGGGCCTGCGCGGCGGCGGGCGTTGCGGACAGCACCGCGGTCAGGGCGGCGGCGCAGGCGAGAAACGGCTTCGGGGGCATTGCGGTCATCGTTGGCACTCCTGCCGGCAGTTGTAGGAATAGAAGGCAATTGGAAGCAATACGAAGCGGGGCCGGGACCAGCCGAAGGCTCAATCGAGCCAGGGGCTGCGCACGCGCGAGAAGCCGCCGGCCTGGTCATAGGCATGGCCGAGCTGCAGCACGGCGGCGTCGGCCTGCGCGGGGCCGATGATCTGGATGCCGGCCGGCAGGCCCTGGCGGCCGAAGCCGGCGGGTGCGGCCAGGGCGGGCAGCCCGGCCATGGTGGCCGGCACCACGACCTGCATCCAGCGGTGGTAGGTGTCCATGTCGCGGCCGTCGATGGTGTGCGGCCAGTCCCAGTCGGCATCGAACGGAAACACCTGCGCGGCCGGCAGCACCAGGTAGTCGAAGCGCTCGAACAGCGAGCGCAGTGCCTGGTACCACGCGCTGCGCTCGCACAGGGCTTCGTACACGCGCGTGCCCGGCAGGGCCAGCCCGCGCTCGATCTCCCATGCGGCCTCGGGCTTGAGCAGCGCGCGCCTGGCCGGGTCGTGGTACAGCGCCGCGTTGGCGCCAGCCACCGAGAAGCTGCGCAGGTCGATCCACGCGTGCCACAGCCGCTCCAGGTCGAACTCGGGCAGCGCGGTGTCCACAGTGCAGCCGAGCGTGCGCAGGTGCGTGAGCGCCTGCTCGCAAGTATCTAGCACGCCGGCTTCGGTCGGCAGGTGGCCGCCCAGGTTGCCCAGCCAGCCGATGCGCACGCCGGCCCAGTCGCGTTCGGGCGGCAGCGTGAAGGTGCCGGGCGCTTCGGCGCGGTGCGTCAGCGGCAGACGCGTGTCGAAGCCGGCCTGCACCGACAGCAGCAGGGCCAGGTCCGGCACGTTGCGCGCCATCGGGCCGGCCACGCTGAACTGCTGGAAGAAGACCTCGTCGCCCGGGCCGTGCGGCACGCAGCCGACCGAGGTGCGCAGGCCATACACGTGGTTGAACGCCGCGGGCGTGCGCAGCGACCCCATCATGTCAGAGCCATCCGCCACCGGCAGCATGTGCAGCGCCACGGCCACCGCGGCGCCGCCGCTGCTGCCGCCGGCGGAACGCGCCGGGTCGAAGGCGTTGCGGGTGGTGCCGTAGACCGGGTTGTAGGTATGGCCGCCCAGGCCGAACTCCGGCGAGTTGGTGCGCCCGACGAAGACCGCGCCGCCGGCGCGCATGCGCTCGAAGATCACGGCGTCGTACTCGCTGACCTGCCCGGCGAAGATCGGCGAGCCCTTGGTGGTGACCATGCCCGCGGCCGGGCTGATGTCCTTGGGCGCCTGCGGGAAGCCGTGCAGCGGGCCGCGGCTGGCGCCGCGTGCCAGTTCGGCGTCGAGCCCGGCGGCCTGCGCGCGCAGGGTGTCGCGCTCCACCGGAGCCACGATGGCATTGACGCGCGGGTTGTGGCGGTCGATCTGGCCAAGGAAGGCATCGAGCACTTCCACGCACGAGACCTCGCGCGCATGGATGGCGCGCGACAGGGCGACGGCATCGAGTTCGGTGATGGGATCGGGGGTCCGGGTGGGCGCCATGGCTCGGGGGTCTCCTGTGGTGTCGGGAAAAAGCATACGGGCGGCGCACGGTTTCCCGCAATCGATGATTTTTTCAAATATCCTTGCGTAAAACGCAAACCAGCCCCCGGAGCCGCCCATGCTGTCGCATCGCCTGCAGGAAACCTCGCTGCGCTATTTCCTGGAGGTGATACGCAGCGGCTCGCTGACCGAGGCGGCGCAGCGGCTGAATGTCACCGTGTCGGCCGTGAGCCGCCAGGTCGGCGCGCTCGAAGCGTTGCTCGGCGTGCCGCTGTTCGACCGCCGGCCGCGTGGTATGGTGGCGAGTGCCGCCGGGGAGTTGCTGGCAGCTTATGCGCTGCGCGGCGCGCTGGAAGCCGATCGGGTGGTGTCAGAGATTGCCGCGCTGCAGGGCCTGCGCCGGGGCCGGGTGCGGGTGGCCAGCTCGGCGGGGTTTGCGATCGAGTTCCTGCCGCGCATCATTGCCGAATTCCGCCAGCGCTATCCGGGCCTGCAGTTCCATGTGCGCGTGGCGTCGCCGGCCGAGGTCACCGGCATCGTGCTGCATGGCGATGCGGACATCGGCATCACCTACAGCCGCGCCGCGGAGCAGGGCATCCGCGTGGAGCACCGGCAGCCCGCGCCGGTGATCGCCATCATGCGGCCGGACCATCCGCTGGCGCGCTTTCGCAGCGTCACGCTGGCGCAGATGCAGCCTTATCCCCTGGCGCTGCCGGAGGGCGACAACACCGTGCGCCAGCTGTTCGACATCGCTTGCGGCGAACGCGGGGTGGTGTTCGAGCCGGTGCTGGTGACCAACCACTTCGAGACCCTGACCAGCTTCGTGCTGCACGGTGGCGGGCTGTCGATCTCCGGCGCCGTCACCGTGGGCGACAGGTTGCGCCGCGGTGAACTGCACGCCGCCTCGATCCGGGAGCGCGGCATGCGCAGCCGCGCGGTCGAACTGCAGACGCTGGCCGGCCGCACATTGCCTGAGGGTGTGCGTGCGTTCCTGGGGTTTATCCGCGAACGGCTGGCGGCGGAGGTTGGCGTGGCGGGCGCCTAGGCCGCTCTCGGCCTGGAGCGCCCGCCACCGTTGGCGTTATCCGCGCCAGGTGCTGCCGGTCACATCGCTGGTGCTGCGGGCTTCGGGGGCCTCGCGGCGCACGCGGATGTCGTTGTTGACTTCCTTGACGCCGTAGGTGCCGTCGGCCAGGTCTTCGATATAGAACTTCTGGCCGCGGTCGCGCACGGTGCCGGTCAATGACACCACGCCTTCGCTGACGTCGACGCTGACGTCGCTGACGTCAACGCCGCGCGCGTAGCTGAGCTGCTCGCAGATCTGGTCGCGGATGCGCTCGTCGCTGCGCTGGTAGCCGCGCGGGCCGGTGCGGCGTTCGGAGCTGCCGAACCAGTCGCCCACGGCTTCGCCGATGCGGCGGCCCAGGTTGTAGAGCACGCCATGCGAGCCTTCGCGCTCGTTATCGGGGCTGTCGGTTTCCCAGCCGCGGCGCTGCGCATATTCCCGGTAGCCCGGGCTGTGGCGCCGGATTTCATAGCGCTGCTTCTCTTCCCAGTCCTCGTGCGGGTCGACCCAGTAGCGGGTGTCACTGCGCAGGTCGCCGAAGTGGGTGTCATGGCCGCGCGTGCGCGGCGATTCACGCGGATCCCGTGCGCGTTCGGCGCTGCGGCGCCACTGGCGCTCGGCGTTGTCGTCGTCGCGTTGCCACGCCTGCGGGTCGCGCCATTCGCTGGCACGCTCCCAGCCATAGCCGCCGTTCAGGCCGTAGCGCAGGTTGCTGCCGTAACGCTCGCCGGACGGGTGTGCCGGGTACCTGCGGGCGCCGTACGCTTCGTTGAAATCCCGGTCCGGGCGGGCGGGGCCGCCGTAGCTGGTCTGTCCCGGGGCCATTTGCTGGCGCCGACGCCGCGCTTGCCAGCGCTCCTGTTCGGATTCAGGTTGCCAGTCATCGTCCTGCCATGCCTGGCGGCGTTGGCGCGCGTTGCGCTCATCGTAGTAGTAGCCCATGCTGTTTTCCTGACAGTGTGCGTGTGGCGCCATGTGCGGGCGCACATGCCGTGCGCGAACCGCTGGCGGGTAATCAGGAAGGGGCAAGATTCGTACCGTGTGGAGGGGGGTGCCCCGCGGACGGGGATTTGCGGCACTTTGGCGTGCGCTACCGTGCAACGGTTTCAGAGCTTGTAAGGGATGCAGGGCCGGACGGGCGTGCCGTGCCGCAGGATCCACATGGTGCGAGGCAGGGACGCCAGACGCGCAGCCTGGGGCGAGGCGGCCATACTGCCGCCCGTCGCCGCCTTTGGCTGGTTTACTTCGTGCTGCTGGTCTTGGTCGACTTTGTCGATTTGGTCGACTTGGTGGTCGTGGCTGCCTTGGCGGGAGCGGCCGCG
Source organism: Cupriavidus sp. GA3-3 (assembly GCF_000389805.1). NCBI lineage: Bacteria > Pseudomonadati > Pseudomonadota > Betaproteobacteria > Burkholderiales > Burkholderiaceae > Cupriavidus > Cupriavidus sp. GA3-3. The sequence goes on along the minus strand of NZ_KB944482.1, from coordinate 310,183 downwards.
CTGCCGGCAGCTGCCGTGGTATTGGCCGCTGATTCGATCTTCGACTTGCTGAACGCGAAATAGCATTCGGTATTGCTGCTGTTGGCCATTTCCGAATCGCGCGTCGCCAGCACGCCGGTGACGTTGACCTTGTCCCCGGTCTGCAGGTTGCTGATCTTCTTCTGGTTGACCATCAGCGCGTCGCGCATCAGCGCCTTGCCGGTGCACTGCGGATTGACCGAGTCCTTGAAGTAGACGGCGATGGTGTCGTCCGACTTGCCCAGGCCATCCACCTTGGTGATGCGGGAGACCGTACCCGATACCAGGATTGCCTGCGAATCCCACTTCTTCTTCGCGGTGATTTCGTTCTTCTTCCAGTCCGACCAGATATCGCCCAGCGAAGCCGGCTTCGGATCCGCCAGCATGCGGAAGTCGCCGCTCAGCACGTCGCCGGTGCCGTCGAGCACGCCGCTGATGGAGGACATTGCGCCGTCCATCGATTCACAGCCCGCCAGCAACCCGGCCAGCGCCAGCCCTACCACCAGTTTTCCCGTCTTCATTCTGTTTTTCTCCAGATCCGCCAGCCCCGTCGGCTGACGACGAGGCATTGTAGCGTACAGGTTGCAAAATTCGACAGAACTGGCAAAAGCGCTCTAATTTCGTGGAAAAGTGGGAAATATCCCCCAAACGGGGGCTGTGCTACTGGCCGAACGGCAGGGCCAGCAGTTCGGTGCGCAGGACCGCGTTGGCGCGCTCGCGCCCGGACTCGACCGGCTCGGCCGGCCAGGGCGAGGGATTGGCCACGCCGCCATGCTCGGCATCGAAGGCGGAATATTCACGGCCCCAGGCCAGCGAGCATTCGCCATGGCGGCTTTGCAGCAGGGCAGAGCGCGGCTTGCCGCCGCCGCCAGGGGTGAACTGCACGGCCGGCGATGCCAGCGGCGCAGCCAGGCCTTGCAGGTAGACGATTTTGGGCAGCGATGCCCAGTAGCGGGTATCGGCCTCGGCATTGGCCGCCCTGGACATCGCCCCCGCGGCAAGGCTGATCAGCGAGCCGGCAGCCCCGGCTGCGCCCAGTCCCTGCGCCAGGCCGGCATTGCCACTGTTGGCTCCCGACAACGCAGCATTCACCAGGCCCGAGGACAGCGCTCCCGCGGCATCGGCAATGGTCGCGGTGTTTTCCTTGAAGACGGCTTTGCCATCCAGGATGCCCTGGATTGGCCGCCCGCCCCGGGTCAGCGCGACGCGGTCGAGGTCGGCGGCAGTGCCTGAGGCCATCGGCTTCACCGCCGATGCATAGGCGATGCGCGGCGTGCTTCCTGCCGCGCCTTGCGGCAGGAAGCCGAGGATGCTCCTGGTGTCGCCCAGCGTGACTTTCTCCGGGCCGATGCCAAGCTCGAACACGCTCAGGTGCCGCGGCAGCGTGCCGCGCGGCTGGGCGTAGAACGGCTCCGGTGCGTGCCTGGCCGCGCGCGCCGCCAGCTCAGCCGCGCGCGCGCTGTCGCCGGCGCATTGCGAGGCCCAGGCCGCCAGCCAGGCCATCAGCGCAAAGCCGCCCTGATCACCGTCATAGCGCTCGTATTGCCCGAACGCGTTCTGGATGTCGGCCTGCAGGAAGGCTGCGCGGGCGTTCTGGTAGTCGCCGGCGCTGGCATAGAGCAGGCCGCGGTAGTAGAAGGTCATGGCCCGTTCGTACGGTTCGCCCTTCCAGTCCTTGACGCTTTCGGCGGACCACAGCGACTTGGCTTGCTGTGCGTTGGGGTCGTCGGCATAGATGCGCAGGATGCGCGCCGCGGCCATGTCGAAGGCGTGCCCGGCCAGGCGCGGCTGGCCGGCCTCGATCGCGGCCAGGCCCAGCAGGTTCAAGTTGAGCACGGCATTCCACTCGCCTTCCATGTACAGCGTATGCAGGATGCGCTGGAGTTCGGCGGCTTTGTCGGCAACGAAGCGGTCGGCTTCGGCCGCCAGCCGCTTCTCTTCGCCGTCGAACCAGGCTGCCGCCCCCGGCAGGGGCGCGGCCAGCGCCAGCGCGGCCAGTGCGGCGGCGGTGCGCCGCATCCCCCGGGCAGTCTTGCGGATCCGCATTGCCGGCCTCAGCGGTGCTGTGCCAGCGGCGCGGCGGTTTCACGCAGATCGGCCAGCTCCTGTTCGCCGGGCAGTTGGTAGCGCACGTTCATGGTGAAGCCGATCGCCTGGCCCGGCTCCAGCACCACCCGCTGGAACGTGAACTTCTGCACCTGGTCCAGCCGCTCGTGCCGCATCGCCACCTGCTCATCGGATTTCGAATAGTTGTCCATCGCCAGCGTCACCAGCGACAGGAACGGCAGCCCGCTCAGTACGCCCTTGACCATGGTCTGGTCGGTGTACTTGTTGGCGCTGCCCAGCTTGACCAGTTCCAGCTCGGCGGGCAGCAGGTCATAGACCGTCAGGTCGCCGCGGAAGGCCTTGTCGCCGCGGTTGAAGGCCAGGAAGTGGATGGTGCGGTTGAACTCGTCGGGGTCCTTGCTGTGCAGGTCCAGCAGGATCTCGCGGCGGATGAAGTCGCCGCGGTGCAGTTCGCCCTTGATGAATTCGATCCTGGGCACGTCCTTGCGGTTGACCGCCAGCTGCCGCTTGACTTCGGCCTGGGTCACCATGCCGTCTTCATACAGGGTGTAGACCAGCGGGGTCGAGGCCACCACGACCTTGCTGTTGCCGGGGGACACGGCCACGGTATCGCCCACGTTCAGGCTGGACAGGTCGGCCTTGCCGGCCATATCGGCGCGCACCTGGGGCGAGCTGTCGCCGCCGGTGCGGGTGGATTTCAGCGCCATCTGCGGGGCGGCGCAGCCGGCAAGGAGGACGGCGGCGAGGGTGGCCGCCAGCAAGGAAGGACGTGGCATGGAACAAGCTCCGGTCATGGCTGCAGAACGGGATGGATGTCAGGGGTGCCGGCAGGACCGGGCATAACGCATCGTCATGGGCGTGCTGGCCCGGGCAGCGCGGGGTAGAGCTGGCCCGGGCGGTAGGGCTGCTGCGCCCGCTGCGCGTCCAGGATTTCGAGCGCACCCGGCAATGAGCCGGCCATGACGGCGTGCTCGGCGTAGTCGAGCTGCGTGCGCGGCGGCAGCACCAGCGTGCGCCAGGCGCTGGGCGGCTCGGGGGCGGTGCCGCCTTGCTGCGGGCGGAAGCGGGTGCGTACCAGCAGCGCGACGTCGAATTCGGCGCAGTTGTAGAGGCCCGCACTGACGGAGCCAAGCCCGCTGGCGGTGCGTGCGATGCCAAGCTCGCGCACGCCGACCATGTCGGCCAGCTCCGGCGAGAGGAACGAGACGGGCAGGGCGGGGCGCTCATGCTGCTGCCGCCACGGCGTGCAGCCGCGATGGGCGGGGGGCGTGGTGGAGCAGCCAGCCAGCGCCAGCAGGCAGGCCGCCAGCGCGCCGGCGCGCCTACCGATAGACCACATCGTCGGCCGCGGCGCGCTGGAATTCATAGATGTTGCTCCAGACCAGCTCGCCCGATTCGACCTCGACCAGCTCGAAGGAGATCTGCATGTAGCGCTGCACCATGCCGGTGGCGGCGCTGCGGCTGTCGAGCGAGCCGATGCGCCCGGACAGGCTGTAGTCGGCACCGATGCGCGCGCGGGTCAGGCCCAGCGTGCCGGCATCGGTGGCGCCGCTGCGCTTGGCCTGGCGCTCGCGTTCGACCAGGGCAGTCTGCGCGCTGACGAACTGGATGCGGGATTGCGCGGCGCGGTTCAGGCTGACCCGCAGCCGGTCCACGATCAGTTGCCGGTCCAGCGGCTGTGAGCTGTCGTTGATGAAGTTGGCGCTGTCCAGGGCGATGCGCGGGCGCTTGCCATCCTTGCCCGGCGCAAAACGCGGCTGCGCCAGGATGTCGCGCATCATCTGGTCAGCCATGGCCACGATGTCGTGACCGTCCAGGCCGACGCCGGACACCGGGCCCTTGCGGCTGACGTCCAGCTCCATGGCGGCCACGCCGGCCGTGTTCGGTGCGGTGGCCAGGCAACCGGCCAGCAACGCCGCCAGCCCGCACGCGGCCATCCCGGCAGCCAGCCGCACCGCGGCCGTTGCCGGGATGGTGCCTGCGGGCTCCCCCCTTGCATGCCCGATTTCCCGTGCGGCCGGTGTGCCGGCTGTCTTATGTGTCACGGTGGTCTTCCCCGTATTCCCGCTTGTTTGCCTGTCTTGTTGCCCGCACTGCCGGCTGCGGCCGATTGGGCTGTTTTGCCGGATCATAGGGGCAGGTGGATTCAGGCGCCTCCCCAGAATATGGGATGGGAAACCGCGGCAGACTGTGCGATGGGTGGGGGCGGCGGCGTTTACCCTGAGGGAGGCCGCGCGGCCGTCCCTGGTGCGGACGGATATGTCAGAATCCGCCGTCGTGCCCGGCGCAACGGGCGGCACAACGGCATGGCTCGGGAAGAGACAGGCATGGCAAGCACAACTAGTGTCCTGATCGTGGAGGATGACCCGGCGGCGCTGAGCCGCCTGGTGCAGGCCGTCGAGATGCATGCGCCGGCCACCGTGGTGGCAGGCTGCACCGCCAGCGCGGCGGAGGCCCTGGCCTGGCTGGCGCAGCACCAGCCCGACGTGCTGCTGTGCGACCTCGGCCTGCCGGACGGCAGCGGCATCGACGTGATCCGCGCCGCGCGCGAACGTTATCCCGCCTGCGACTGCATGGTGGTCACGGTGTTCGGCGACGACCAGCACGTGCTGGCCAGCATCGAGGCGGGCGCCATCGGCTACCTGCTCAAGGACGAAACCACGGACCGCATCGCCGCCTCCATCGGCGAACTGCGCGCGGGCGGCTCGCCGATGAGCCCGCTGATCGCGCGGCAGGTGGTGAACCGGCTGCGCGGCGCGCCGGCAGAGGCGGTTGCGCGCGATGCCGCGGCCACCGGCGCCGTGGTGCTGTCGGTGCGCGAGAACGAGATCCTGGACCTGATCTCGCGCGGCTATACCTATGCCGAGACTGCCCGCTATCTGGGGCTGAGCGTGCATACCGTGCAATCGCACATCAAGAACATCTACGGCAAGCTGGCAGTGCGCTCGCGCGGCGAGGCCGTGTTCGAGGCGGCCAAGCTGGGCCTGCTCAAGTCCTTGTGACCCCACCCCATGCTGCATCGGCCGCGCCACCTCCGGATCGTGCTTGCCGTGCTGCTGGCATGGGCCTGCCTGATGCTGTCCGGCGTGGCGGCAGCCGCGGGCACGATGGAACTGGCCGCGGCCACGCGCTCGGCCACGCTGACCGACGGCACGGTGCTGCCGGCGCGCCCGCTGACGCTGCCTGACTACTGGGACCGGGAGCAGCCGGGCAAGTCCGGCACGCTGGCCTACGAACTGCGCTTTGACCGCAACTGGCCCGCGGCTGACCCCGGGGGGCTGTTCGTGCCATGGGCCGGCGGCAGCTACGAGGTACGCGTCAATGGCGTGCTGATCGCCGCCGGCGGGCGCCTGGACGCACCCTCGTCGGCGCTGGCCAAGCGCCCCTACTACGTGGCCGTGCCGCCCGAGCTGGCGCGCGCGCACGGCAACCTGCTGCGCATCACCGTGGCGGCGCGCGCCTATGCGCGCTCGGGCCTGCTGCCGGTGACGGTGGGTCCGGCCGCTGAAGTGCGCGCGCAGTTCGAGCAGGCCTTCCGCCTGCGCGTGGTCGGCCCGCTGATTGCGGCGGTGCTCAGTGTCGTGCTGGGCGGCCTCGCGCTGCTGATCTGGTGGCGCCAGCGCGATCCGCTGTTCGGCCTGTACGGGCTGGCCGAGGTCGCCTGGAGCGTGCGCCTGCTCGACTACTTTGTCGATGACCTGGCGATTCCCGCGGAGCTGCGCAGCTATATCGTCGCCGCCGCGCGCGAGGTATTCCTGGGCGCCATCGCCCGCTTCTGCCTGCTGGTGATCCGCGTGCCGTGGCGCTGGCTGCACCGCACCCTCAACGCCTACCTGTGGCTGGCGCTGCCGGTGGTCGCGCCGCTGGCCGCGATGTCGAGCCACCCGATGGTCTTTCCGCTGAGCTGGCTGGTCAAGGTGGGCATCATCCTGACCGTGGCCGGCGCGATGGTATGGGGCGCATTGCGCCGGCCCAGCCGCGAGGCGACGCTGCTGGCCGCCACCGTGGGCGTGTCGGCGCTGCTGTTCCTGGCGGACTGGATCAAGGTCTGGCTGACCGGCGACTACTACTGGGTCCATTCCATGACCCGCTATGTGTCGGTGCCGTTCAGCGTGGTGATGGCGTGGATGCTGGTGGAGCGCTACACCAGCGCGGTGCAGAGCCTGCAGGACGCCAACCAGGTGCTGACCGAGCGCGTCGCGCAGCGCGAGGCGCAGCTGCGCGCGGCCTTCGCGCGCACGCAGAAGATCGCCGCCGAGGAGACCGCGCTGCGCGAGCGCGGCCGCATCCTGCGCGACATGCACGATGGCCTGGGCAGCCAGCTTGTCACCACGATCTCGATGCTGGAATCCGGCAAGGCCAGCTCCCCGGAAATCGCCGTGCAGGTCCGGCACGCCCTGGATTCGCTGAAGCTTTCCATCGACGCCATGCAGGACACCGGCGGCGACCTGGCGGCAGTGCTGGGCAACCTGCGCTACCGCCTGGGTCCGCGCATCGCCGATGGGGGTCTCGACATCCACTGGGAGGTCGAGCGCCTGCCCGCGCTGGCGCATTTCACCGCGCGCAAGGTGCAGGAGCTGCAATACCTGCTGCTCGAAGGCATCACCAACGTGCTGCAGCACGCGCGGGCAACCGCCCTTACCGTGACCGCCCACGCGGACATGGACGCGCAGGTGATCCGGATCACGCTGGCCGACAACGGCCGCGGCTTCGACACCGGGGCCACGCGCGGCGGGCGCGGGCTGCGCAACATGCGGGTGCGCGCGGCGGCCATCGGCGGGCGCTTGCAGATCCGGTCGGCGCCGGGCAGTACGGCGCTGACGGTGGAGGTTCCGCTGGCGCCGGGAGACGGCGAGGAGGCCGGCACGGACGGGGAGGGGCTCGCGCCCGTCGCGTAGAGGTCCGGGCGGCCTGGGCGCGAAGGCTCTGCATGCCAGGCCGGGAGCTGGCGCTCAGCGCGCGCCACGCCGCGGCGTCAGCCGCACGGCCAGCGCAGCCAGCGCGGCGGCGCTCGCCAGCGCGGCCACGCCGGTCCAGCCGAAACGCGCCAGTGCCAGGCTGCCGAGCGCGGCGCCGACGGCCATGCCGGTGAACATGCAGACGAACAGCACGGCATTCAGGCGGCTGCGCGCGCCCGGATCGATGCCATAGACGATGGTCTGGTGCGCGACCAGGGCGATCTGGACACCGAGGTCGAACCCGATGGCGCTGGCGCCGATCAGCCACAACTGCGCATGCGGCGATACCAGCGGGGTCAGCAGCATGGCGGCAAACGACAGCGCCGCCAGTGCCGCGCCCAGCCGGGTCACCCGCTCCGGCCCGCGGCGGTCGGCAAGGCGCCCGGCAAGCGGCGCGCCCAGCGCGCCGGCGGCGCCGGCCAGGCCGAACGCCCCCGCGGCCTCGCTGCCGAGATGGAATGGTGCGCCATGCAGCATCACTGCCAGCGTGGACCAGAACGCGCTGAAGCCCACCGACAGCAGCCCCTGCGCCAGGGCCGCGCGGCGCAAGGCGCCATGCTCGCGCCACAGGGCCGCCAGCGAGGCCAGCAGCGCACCATACGGCAGCATCGTGGTGGGCGTGAAGCGCGGCAACTGGCGCCGGGCAACCAGCGCGACCGCCGCGATGCTGGCCGCCGCAATCATGAACATGGTGCGCCAGCCGAAGTGCGCGGCGACGAAGCCGCTCACCACCCGCGACAGCAGGATGCCCAGCAGCAATCCGGTCATGACTGTCCCGACCACCTTGCCGCGCTGCGCCGCGGGCGCCAGCGCCGCTGCAGCGGGCACGATGTCCTGGGCCATGGTGGCGGCCAGGCCCACCACCAGGCTGGATACCAGCAAGGCGCCAATGCCGGGCGCCAGGCCCGCCAGCAGCAAGGCGCCGACCAGCGCCACTGCCTTGGCCACGATGATGCGGCGGCGGTCATAGCGGTCGCCCAGCGGCGCCAGCAGCAGGATGCCCAGCGCATAGCCGAGCTGCGTCAGGGTCGGGATGGCGCCGGTTGCCGAATCGGAGGCATGCAGGTCGGGTGCCATCACCCCGAGCATGGGCTGGCTGTAGTACAGCGAGGCGACTGACAGGCCCGCGCCGACGGCAAGCAGCAGCACCAGGCGTCCCGGCAGGGGCGGGCTGGCAATGGTGGCGGCGGATGGGGTGGCGGGAACAGAGGACATATCGAGGTTGCGAGATCCGCAGGCAGGTTTGGATGGCTCGAAGTGTTGTCCACGCGGGCCGATTCTGGTAGACGTGCGGGATGAACAATGGTTATACGAGATGCGTATGAAACGCCAGCCAGCATCGCAGCGAACCACCGCCATGCAGGGCAGGGCAGCCGCCCGCGGCGCCACCAGCGCCGACCGCATCGAGCTGTTGCAGACCTTTGAGCGCATCGTCGAGGCCGGCAGCCTTTCGATGGCGGCAGCGCAGCTGCAGACGACCCAGCCCACCGTCAGCCGGCGCCTGCAGACGCTGGAGCGGCTGCTCGGCGTGCGCCTGCTGCAGCGCTCCACGCATGCGATGAAGCTGACCGAGGACGGCGAGCGCTGCTATGAGCGTGCCAAGGAACTGGTGGCCGACTGGACCATGTTCGAGGCCGACGTGCGCGGGGTCGGGCATGCGCCGGCCGGCACGTTGCGCGTGGTGGTGCCGCACGCTTTCGGGCAGGAGCTGCTGGTCGGCCCGCTGGCCGGCTACCTGCAGCAGTACCCCGAAGTCTCGGTGGAATGGCTGCTGCATGACCGCACCCCGGATTTCATCGCCGAGGCCATCGATTGCGCGATCCATGTGGGCGAAGTGCATGAACCCGGCGTGGTGGCGGTGCGGCTCGCCGACGTGCCGCGCGCGGTCATTGCCGCACCGTCGCTGTTTGAGGGTAAGCCGCTGCCACGCCGGCCGGAAGACCTGGAGGACCTGCCATGGCTGGCGCTGCGCACCTTCTATCGCAATGAGGTCGTGCTGCAGAACACGCAGACGCTGGCGCGACAAGGCATCGCATTCCAGCCGCGCATGAGCACGGACAGCCTCTATGCGCTGCATTCGGCGACCCGGCTGGGGCTGGGCGTTGCCGTCGGCTCGGCCTGGATCTTTGCTGACGACATTGCCAGCGGCAGGCTGCTGCACCTGCTGCCGCAGTGGCAGGCCGATCCCTTGCCGATCTACCTGGTCTACCCCCATGCGCGCTTCTATCCGGCGAAGCTCAGGTTGTTTGTCGAAGCCATGCGGCAAGCCATTCCCACGCCGGGCATGGTCGGGAGCCCGGGCCCGCGCCGGCGCGAGCGCGGCGAGCGGACCCGTCGCGCATGAGCTTGCTCAGGGAGGCGCCGAAGACGACGCCGTCAAGGGCACAAGGCCGGACAGGCCGCCGTCACCCCTTGCCCGATGCCCCACACGTCTTCGGTGCACGCGGGCAGGCAGCGGTGCCGACGCTGCCCGCAACCCGTGCTTTATGCCCCACTTCAGCGCGTTTTCTGCACTGGATTTGCGCATCATCAAGACCTTCGAAATTCGTGCTTCAGGCCTGCAAATCAAGGCCGATAGGAGGAAAACCAAGCCAAGTTCCGCGACCGCCATGACTCCTATTTTCCTTCCCGCCGAGCGCCTGATGGCGCGCCTGAATATCAACCGCAAGCTCGCGCTGATCGCCGTGCTGTTCCTGGTGCCGCTATGCGGCGCGATGTATGTGGTGCTGAGCGATGCGGCGCGATCGATCCGCACCACCGGCGATGAAGTGCGGGGGCTCACCGTGGTCGGGCATGCGCTCGACTTCATGCGCGAGACCCAGGTCCGGCGCGGCGCCGCCAATGCGGTGTTGTCGGGCAATGCGGCCTTTCGCGCCACCTTCGATGGGGCCGACAACAAGGCCGCGGCCAGCCTGGCGGGGCTGACGCGCAGCATCGCGGAGAATCCTGCTTTCGAACTCGGGGCCGGGGCGCGCAAGCTGGAGCAGGACTGGCAGCATCTGCGCGGGCTTGGCCTGGACACCATGGCCGGGCCGCTGTTCGAGCGCCACAGCGCACTGGTGCGGCAGACGCAGGCGTTTATCGGCGACGTGGCTGAGCGCTCGCAACTGGCGCTGGACAGCGAAGCGGGCTCCTACTACCTGATCAACCTGCTGGTGGGCCCGATGCCGCGCCTGGCCGAACTGAGCGCGCTGGCGCGCGGCCGCGGTGCTGGCATCATCGCGCAGGGCGGCTATGCCGATGCCGCGCAGCAGGCGGGTCTGGGCGCGCTCGCCGAGCAGATCCACGAGGGGCTGGAAACGGTGCGGCGCGACATCGCGCGCGTCGGGAACGCGGCACCGGCGTACCGGCCGCGCATCGGCGCCGCGCTGGCGCGACTCGCCGCGATGGACAATTTCCATCGCACGCTCAAGGTCCGGATGCTGGGCGCGACCGGCATCGACATCGATGCCAAGGCTTACTTCGACGAGGCCACCGCCGCCATCGAAGGCGTGGCGGCCGCCAACAAGGCGTTTGCCGAGGTCGCGGGCGCCATGCTGGCACAGCGTGTGGCGAAGCAGGAAAGGCAGTTCGTGTTACTGGCGGGCATTGCGCTGGTGACCGTGGCCGCCGCGTTCTACCTGTTCATCGGCTTCAGCCGCGGCACGCGCGGCGACGTGCGGCAGGTGGCGGAGATGGTCGAACGCATCAACGCGGGCGACCTGACCCTGCGCATCGCGGTGCGCGGGCGCGATGAACTGAGCGAGATCAAGCGGCACCTGCTGTCGCTGGTGGACAGCTGGCGCGCGCTGATCGGCGACACCAAGGCCGGCGCACACAACGTGCTGGCGGCGGCGGGCGATATCGCGCAGGGCAATATCGACCTGTCGCAGCGCACCGAGGAGCAGGCCTCGTCGCTGGAGCAGACCGCGGCCAGCATGGAGCAGCTGACGGCCACCGTGCAGCAGAACGCCAGCAATGCCGGCCAGGCCAGCGAGCTGGCGCGCGAGGCGTCTGACGTGGCGCGCGCCGGCGGCGACGCGGTCGGGCGCATGCAGCAGACCATGCAGGAGATCGAGGCCGATTCGCGGCGCATCGTCGACATCATCGCGGTGATCGACGGCATTGCCTTCCAGACCAATATCCTGGCGCTGAATGCGGCGGTGGAGGCCGCGCGCGCGGGCGAGGCCGGCCGCGGCTTTGCGGTGGTGGCGACCGAAGTGCGCGGGCTGGCGCAGCGCGCCGGCAGCTCGGCCAAGGAGATCCGCACGCTGATCTCGCAATCGGCGCAGCGCGTGGCGTCGGGCAACACGCTGGCGCTGGACGTTGCCGCGACCATGGAGAACACCGTTGCCGCCATCGGCCGCGTGACGGCGATGATGGATGAGATCAGCCATGCCTCGCGCGAGCAGAGCAGCGGCATCGCCCAGGTCAACCAGGCGGTGACGCAGATGGACCAGGTCACGCAGCAGAACGCCGCGCTGGTGGAGGAGGCCGCCGCGGCGGCGCAGTCGCTGCAGGAGCAGGCGCTGCATATGCAGCGGGCGGTGGCGGTGTTCCGGACCGAGGCGCAAGCCTAGTCCGCCTGCCAGTGCTCAGCGCCGGAAGATCCAGATCACGACCGACACCAGCACCGACACCAGGATGCAGGTCGTGATCGGAAAGTAGAAGCTGAACCCGTCCCGGACGATATGGATATCGCCGGGCAGCCGCCCGAGTGGCAGCTTCGACAGCCAGGGCCAGGCAGCGGCGGCTGCGATCAGCAGGCAGCCAAGGATGAGAAGCAGGCGTTGCATGATCGGATGGATTTGTTCGGGCCGGCGAATTGTGGCGCCGCGTGTCCTGAGACATTGGACAGGCACGGCACCGCAGGATTGCATCGGCTCGGCGCACCGGGGCCAAGGACTATAGGTCGCGGGTTTCGGAATGTAAATTGAGAGTTGGCGCTGTTTGCATGAAATTTGGTTATACCGCCGAAATACCGCAAGGCTAGTCTGATAGTAGATTTCACGAACAGTTGGTTTTCTGATAGAAAGCACTGTTCCCTGATCCAGATGTTCAATCTGGTTCCAAAAAAATGGCGCGTTCCGGTGAAATCCACATGCTGGACGGCCAATTTCCCGCCGGGTTAACGCTAATTCTGAGTCGCAATGCCCGTTGCCTAAGATTCCGTTCAATTGGAGAACAGCAGTTCGCCATTAGAACAAAATCGCATGTCCGGCCTGCAGGATGGCTAGTGCGATTTCCAGGAAAACGGAGACAGCAGTGCAACATCCCACCCAAACGAAGGGCGGCGTCACGGACGTCCAGGCCCTGATCGACGGACAGCGATTCACTGGGTACCAGTGGCTCATTCTTGTGCTGTGCTTCCTGATCGTTGCCATTGACGGTTTCGATACCGCCGCAATCGGATATATCGCGCCGGCGCTGGTGCAGGACTGGGGGATCGAGAAAGCCGCCCTCGGGCCCGTCATGAGCGCGGCCCTGTTCGGTCTTGCTTTCGGTGCGATCTTCGCCGGTCCGCTGGCTGATCGGGTCGGCCGCAAGAAGGTGCTGGTGCTGTCCGTCTTCTTCTTTGGCGCCTGCAGTCTCGCCACCGCGTTTGCGCCCACGCTGGGCTGGCTCACGGTCTGGCGCTTCCTGACCGGCCTTGGCCTGGGCGCCGCCATGCCCAATGCCGTGACGCTGACATCAGAGTTCGCGCCGCAACGCCGCCGTGCCGTGCTCGTGAACACCATGTTCTGCGGCTTTCCGCTTGGTTCCGCGGCTGGCGGCTTTGTCGCCGCCGCGATGATCCCGCACTTCGGCTGGCACAGCGTGCTGCTGCTTGGCGGCATCGTGCCGCTTGCGATCGCGCTGTTGCTGGTGGCGCTGCTGCCGGAGTCGGTGCGCTACATGGTCCTGCGCAACTATCCTGCCACCCAGATCCGCAACGTGCTGCGACGCGTGACTGGCGCAGACCTGTCCAGGGCCAACAACTTCATCATCGGCGAGCAGGCCCCTGCGACCCGATCCGCCATCGGCACCGTGCTGGCGCCCGGCTATCGCCTGGGCTCGGCGATGCTATGGTCCACCTACTTCATGGGCCTCGTCATCTTCTACCTGCTGACGAGCTGGATGCCGACGCTGATGAAGGACGCCGGTTTCTCGATCCAGCACGCGTCATTCCTGACGGCGCTGTTTCCGCTCGGTGGCGGCATCGGCACCATCGCGGCCGGCTGGTTCATGGACCGCTTCAATCCGAACAAGGTCATCGCCATCACCTATGCTGCAACCGGCGTACTGATCTACGCAGTGGGCCACGGCACCGGCAGCCAGGTGCTGCTGGGCGTACTGATCTTCCTCGCCGGTACGGCCATGAACGGCGCCCAGTCTTCGATGCCTTCGCTGGCCGCGGCCTTTTACCCGACGCAGGGCCGTGCTACCGGCGTTGCCTGGATGCTTGGCATCGGCCGCTTCGGCGGCATCACCGGCGCGCTGCTCGGTGCTGAACTGCTGCGCCTGCACCTGGGCTTCGACACGATTTTTACGCTGCTTACCGTGCCGGCATTCCTTGCCGCCGGTGCACTGCTGGTGAAGCATTTCAGCAGCCGGCCTGCGGGTGCCGCCGACTCAGTCAATGGCGGCGCAAGCGTCGCAAGTCACTGAGCGGAAGCAGGCTGGGCCGCGGCGCGAATGCAGTTTGCCAACGCCTCGGCCATCGGCGTGAGCGTGCGGTCGCCGTGCCGCAGCAGGCCGATCGGTTCCTCGGTGCCCTGCGTATCGATTGGCAGGAGTACCAGATCTCCCTCGGACACCGCGCGCCTGGTTGCGGAGAGCGGCGCTGCCCACACGCTGTCACTCTGCCGGGCCAGCAGGCGTCCGAGATAGGCATCCGAGGTTTCCACGCATCCGCCCGGCAGGGGCAGGCCGTGCCGGGCGAGCAGGCTTTCCGTGTTGTGGCGGGGAATCGAGCCCGCGGCCGGAATCACCAGCGGCCATGCCAGCGCGTCCACCAGCGTTGGCCGCGATACGGCGGCGAGGGGATGCCCGGGGCGAACCGCCAGAGCCAGCGAGTCCTGGCCCAGGGACTCGAACCACAGGCTCTCCATGGCCACCGGGTCATCCATGCGGCCAATGACCAGGTCGAGCACATCCGCCTTGAGTTGATCGATGAGGTTGCGGTTCATGCCGGTCTGCACGGCAAGGCCGACCTCGGGATGCGCGGCGCGGAAACGCAGCAGGGCGTCGGTCAGCACGGCCGGCACCACGCTCGGCAGCGCACCCAGCCGGATGCGCTCCTGCGGCAGCGCATCCGCGCCGGCCATGCTGTCCGCCGCGGCATCGATATCCGCGAGGATGCGCAGGGCGTGGCGCAGGAAGCGCGTGCCGGCGGTGGTCAGTTCGGTGCCGGCCCGCTGCCGCACCAGCAGGCGGGTGCCGGCCAGTTCCTCGAGCTCGCTCAGTGTCTTGGAGACGGCCGGCTGGGTCAGGCCCAGGCGTTCGGCCGCACGGCCCAGGTGCTGGGTCTGCGACACCGCCACGAAACAATAGAGGTGCCGCAGCCGCACGCGATTGCGGAAGATTTCGAGTGCGGGAGAAGCTTGGGTTTTCATGCAGAAAAGTTATCGTATTTCTCCGTAATCTTAATTTACATGACTTTATGTGTTCTTTAAAGTCAAGCCATTCCAACGACAAGGAGACTGCCCGATGACCCGTCTTGCCCAGTACCGCCGTCCCTACTGGGACACCCAGCCCGAATACCGCTTCGACCCCTATGCCTCGACGCAGAAGCGCTCGCCGGGCGAGCCGCTGATTGCGCTGCCGCAGTCGCTGTCTGAAGTGACCGGTCCCACCTTTGGCGCCGAGTTCGTCCGCGAAGGCGATAACGACCTCACCGTCGGCAACGGCGGCGAGCCCATCGGCGAGCGCATCCTCGTGACCGGCCGTGTGCTGGACGAGAATGGCAGGCCGGTGCCGAACGCGCTGATCGAGGTGTGGCAGGCCAATGCGGCCGGCCGCTACGTGCACAAGCGCGACCAGCATGATGCGCCGCTCGACCCGCATTTCTCGGGCGAGGGCCGCACCGTCACCGATGCCAGCGGGCGCTACCAGTTCAAGACCATCAAGCCCGGCGCCTATCCCTGGCGCAACCACCACAATGCCTGGCGGCCGCAGCATATCCACTTCTCGCTGTTCGGCAACGCCTACGCCACGCGGCTGGTGACGCAGATGTATTTCCCCGGCGATCCGCTGTTGCCGTTCGATCCGATTTTCAACTGCGTGCCGGACGAAAAGGCGCGCGACCGGCTTGTGGCCAGCCTCGACTGGGAGACGACCCAGCCCGAATACGCGCTCGGCTACCATTTCGATATCGTGCTGCGTGGCCGCGATGCCACGCCGATGGAGTAAGACCATGCTCTACGCCACCGCATCCCAGACCGTCGGCCCTTATCTCCATATCGGCCTGAGCGGCCTGAACTGCGCCGACCTGACCGCCAGCGCGCCGGAACTGGCTGGCCAGCGCATCGTGATCGAAGGCCGCGTGACCGACGCCGACGGCGAGCCCGTGCCGGACGGCATGGTCGAGATCTGGCAGGCCAACCCCGCCGGCCGCTACCGCCACCCCGACGATGCGCGCGAGCTGCCGCTGGTGCCCGGCTTTACCGGCTTCGGCCGCGTGCCGACCGAGGCCGACGGCTCGTTCCGCTTTGTCACCGTCAAGCCCGGCACCGTGCCCGGCCCGGACGGCCGGCCGCAGGCGCCGCACATCATGGTGTCGGTGTTCATGCGCGGGCTGGTCAAGCATGTCGCCACGCGCATGTACTTCCCGGACGAAGCGGCCGCCAATGCCGCCGATGCCGTGCTGGCGCTGATCCCCGCCGAGCGCCGCGGCACGCTGATTGCCAGCGATGCCGGCAACGGCACGCTGCGCTGGGATGTGGCGCTGCAGGGGCAGGGCGAGACGGTGTTCTTCGATATCTGAGGCACTCGCTGCCGGCAACAGACGCATAATCGGGTGGCCGTCGATGTCACGGCCACTCACGCTGCCCATCGCCCCCAATGCCAACCGCTACGCGTCTTACCGATCCCATGTCCGGCAGCCCGGCCGTGCTGGACATTTTCTCCGACGCCGGCACGGTGCAGCGCATGCTTGCCGTGGAGGCCGCGCTCGCGCGCGCCGAAGCGGACAGCGGCGTGATCCCTGCCGCGGCCGCGGCCGTGATCTCCGACGTCTGCCGCGATCCCGGCATCATTGACCGCGACGCGCTTGCGCAAGCCGCAGTCGCTGCCGGCAATCTCGCGATTCCCTTCGTCAGGCAACTGACCGCCGCCGTGGCCGCGCGCGATGCCGAGGCGGCGCGCTTTGTCCACTGGGGCGCCACCAGCCAGGACATCATCGACACCGCACTGGTGCTCCAGGCCGGCGACGCGCTGCGCGCGCTGGATGCCGACCTGGTGCGCCTGGGCGAAGCCTGCGCCGCGCTGGCTTCGGCGCATCGGGCCACGCCGATGGTCGCCCGCACCTGGCTTCAGCATGCACTGCCAGCCAGCTTCGGCCTCAAGGCCGCGGGCTGGCTTGATGCGCTGCGCCGCGATCTCGGCCGTCTCGATGCTACCCGCGCCCAGGCCCGCGCGCTGCAGTTCGGCGGCGCCGCCGGCACGCTCGCCAGCCTTGGCCAGGCCGCGCCCGCGGTGACCGCCGCGCTGGCCCGCGAACTGGACCTGGCCGCGCCCGTGCTGCCGTGGCACGCGCATCGCGACCGCATGGCCGAGGTTGCCACCACGCTGGGCATGCTGACCGGCACGCTCGGCAAGATGGCGCGCGATATCTCGCTGATGATGCAGACCGAGGTGGCGGAAGTGGCCGAGCCGTCTGGCCCCGGCCGCGGCGGCTCCAGCACCATGCCGCACAAGCGCAACCCGGTCGGCTGCGCGGCGGTGCTGACGGCCGCGGTGCGCGTGCCCCCGCTGGTGGCGACGATGCTGGCGGGCATGGTGCAGGAACATGAACGCGCCCTGGGCGGCTGGCAGGCAGAGTGGGACACGCTGCCGCAGATCGTGACGCTGGCCGCCGGCGCGCTGCGCCAGATGGGCGAGGTCGTGGCGGGGCTGCAGGTCGATGCGGCGCGCATGCGTGCCAACCTCGGCCTGACCCATGGCCTGATCCTCGGCGAGGCGGCGATGCTTGAACTTGGCAGCAGGATCGGCAGGCTGCCGGCGCACCATCTGGTGGAACGCGCCTCGCAGCGTGCCGTCGCCGACGGCACCAGCCTGCGTGACGCGCTGGCCCGCACGCTGCAATCCGATCCGGCGCATGCCCGCCTGCTCGATGACGCCGCGCTGGATCGCCTTGCCGACCCCGCCAACTACGCGGGCCAGTCAGCGGCCTTTGCGGACGCTGCCGTGCAGGCCTGGCAATCCGCACTGGTGGCGCGCCAGTCCTGAGACTGCCCTGAGCCCGGAACTACCGCGATGCGCCGGCCACGCCGCCGGCCGCGCACCCAAGGAGACTGCATTGCCCTACCTCGACCACGCCGGCGCCCGGCTCTTCTACACCGTTGACGGCCCCGAGTCCGCGCCGGCCATCCTCTTCTCGAACTCGCTCGGCACCGACCACACCATGTGGGAGCCGCAGGCTGCCGCGCTGGCCGGTCGCTATCGCGTGGTGCGCTACGACACCCGCGGCCACGGCCGCTCGACCGCGCCGGGCGATGCCTTTACCGTGGCGCAGCTCGGGCAGGACGTCATCGCCATCCTGGATGCGCTGGGGATCGGGCAGGCGGTGTTCTGTGGCCTGTCGATGGGCGGGCTCACCGGGATGTGGCTGGGCATCCATGCGCCGCAGCGGTTCTCGCATATCGTGCTGGCCAATACCGCCGCGAAGATCGGCAATGCCGACGGCTGGAATACCCGCATCGAGACCGTACGGCGCGAAGGCATGGCCGTGATGGTCGCGCCTTCGGTCGAGCGCTGGTTCACGCCGGAGTTTGCCGCCACGGCCGAGCGCGCGCTGGACGGCCTGCGCGATGTGCTGGCCGGGCTCGCTCCGCGCGGCTATGCGGCCAGTTGCGCGGCCGTGCGCGACGCCGATTTCCGCGAGTCGGTCGCATCGATCCAGGTGCCGGTGCTGGTCATCGCCGGCAGCCAGGACCCGTCGACCCCTGCGCAGGAAGGCCGCGCGCTGGCCGACGCGATTCCCGGCGCCCGCTTTGTCGAACTGCCCGCCGCGCATATTTCCAGCTTCGAGCAGCCCGGCCGCTTCACGGCGGCGCTGCTCGATTTCGTGCGCGGCCGGCTGCCGGTGACCGACGACCATGGGCGCTACGACGCCGGCCTTGCCGTGCGGCGCGAGGTGCTGGGCAGCGCGCACGTGGACCGTTCGCTCGCGCGGCTGACCCCGCTCAACGAGGAATTCCAGCACCTCATCACGCGCTATGCCTGGGGTGAGATCTGGACGCGCGAAGGCCTGCCGCGGCATACGCGCAGCCTGCTGACGATCGCCATGATGGTGGCGCTGAACCGCGCCGAGGAGCTGAAGCTCCATCTGCGCGCCGCCGCCAACAACGGCGTGACGCGCGACGAGATCAAGGAGGTCTTGCTGCAGGCCGCGATCTATTGCGGCGTGCCGGCGGCGAACTCGGCATTTCATCTGGCCGAGGAGGTGTTAGCCGAAATCGACCAGGCAGGCTGAGCGGTCAGCCCGCCGCATCCGCGGGCGGTGGCATCGCAAATGCCGGCAGCCGCGCACGCCCCGACTGCCGGAACTCAGTCGGCGCCTGTCCTACCAGCCGTGCAAAGAAGCGCGAGAAGTAGGCCGCGTCAGCGAACCCGAGCGACAGGGCGATGTGCTTGACCTCCAGGTCGCTGAACAGCAGGTCGCGCTGCGCCTCGGCCAGTACGCGCGCGTGGATCATCTGCAGGGCCGACTGCCCGCAAGCCTGGCGGCACACGCGGTTGAGCTGCGTGGGTGTGATGCCGATGGCGCCTGCATAGTGCGTGATGTCCTTGTGCTCACGATAGTCGGATTCGAGCAACTGCTGGAATAGCCGGAAATGGCGCGCGGGCCGGCTGTCGCTGCGCGCCGCGGCCGGCGCGGCGGCATTGGCCAGCCGCGCGATGCCGATCAGCAGCAGCGTCAGCAATGCCGACAGCGACGCTCCGCGCCAGGCGGACACGGTTTCCATCTCGCCGCGAACCAGTGCCAGCGTATCGGCCAGCGCGTGGCCCCGGCGCACGCGGTCGTGGCGCGGATCGGCGAACAGCGGTAGCGCATCCGGCACACCTGCCAGCAGTGTGCGCAGGTGGCTGTCGGTCATGGTCACGACCATGCCGTCGGTGTCCGGCGTGAAGACAAAGCCGTGGATGTGCCGTGGCGGCATCGTCACCAGCGAGCCGCTGCGCAGCCGTTCGCGCCGCTCCTCCAGCAGGGCTTCGCCGGCGCCTGAGTGAATGTACAGAATTTGCAGGAAACGATCATGCCGATGGGGCTTGATCTCCCATCCGTGCAGGCGGCTGCGTGCGGCAATGGATTCGAAATGGAGCTGGTTTTCCAGCAGTTCCGAGGGATTGATGCCATACAGCGAGTACGTCGGGACAGGTTTCACGGTGGCTTAGGTGTTTACCATCGATGTTCCGATTGTCCTGCCATTGGTTCGATCTGTCCATTCCTTGGCGGGTCTGCGCCGACTATCTTTAGCGGCAGAAGACCGATACCCACAAGGAGACAAGACATGCGCACCCAGGTTGCCATCATCGGCGCCGGCCCGGCCGGCCTGCTGCTCGGCCAGTTGCTGACACGCGCCGGCATCGACAACATCATCATCGAACAACGCAGCCCCGAATACGTGCTTGGCCGCATCCGCGCGGGCATCCTGGAGAGCGTCACCGTCGACGCGCTGGAACGCGCCGGCGTGGCCGGGCGGCTGCATGCGGAAGGCCTGGTCCACCACGGCATCGCCCTGTCGTACGGCGGGCAGCGTCACCATATCGACCTGCATGCGCTGATCGGGCGCAGCGTCACGGTGTACGGGCAGACCGAGGTCACGCGCGACCTGATGGATGCGCGCCGCGCCGATGACACCCCCACCGTCTATGAAGCGCAGGAGGTGAGCGTGCACGGTTTCGACGGCAGCACGCCGTCCGTGCGCTATCGCAAGGATGGGGCCATGCACGAGGTGGCCTGCGACTACATCGCCGGCTGCGACGGTTTTCACGGCATCTGCCGCGAGAGCGTGCCGGCCGCGGCGCGGCAGGTGTTCGAGCGGGTCTATCCGTTCGGCTGGCTGGGGCTGTTGTCGGAGACGCCCCCCGTTGCCGATGAGCTGGTCTATGCCAGCCATGAGCGCGGCTTCGCGCTGTGCAGCATGCGTTCGCGCCACCGCAGCCGCTTTTACGTGCAGGTGGCGGCTAGCGAGCGCGTGGAAGACTGGTCAGACGAGCGCTTCTGGCAGGAGCTGCGCAGCCGGCTCGATCCGCAGACGGCAAGCGCGCTGGTGACCGGGCCCAGCATCGAGAAGAGCATTGCGCCGCTGCGCAGCTTTGTGTCCGAGCCGATGCGTTTTGGCCGGCTGTTCCTGGCGGGCGACGCGGCGCATATCGTGCCGCCTACCGGGGCCAAGGGGTTGAACCTGGCGGCCAGTGATGTGCTGGCGTTGTCCGAAGGCTTTGAAGCCCGTTACCGCCGTGCCGATGCCAGCGGCCTCGATGGCTATTCCGCGCGTTGCCTGCAGCGCGTGTGGAAGGCCGAGCGCTTCTCGTGGTGGATGACTTCGCTGTTGCACCGGTTCCCGGATGCGGATGCGTTCTCGTTGCGGATGCAGCGGGCGGAGCTGGATTATGTGGTGGGGTCGGAGGCTGCGTCGCGGGTGCTGGCGGAGAATTATGTGGGGTTGCCGTATTGAGGTGAGTGCACTGCGCGATTGCTGACGGCATCCGCATGCTGCGGGTTTGCTCCCCCTCCCGCAAGCGGGAGAGGGAGCACACAATCGGGTCGCCGGAACTCGGTAGAACTTGCTGGCAGCCGACGCTATGCGGCCAGCGAGCCAGCGTCCGGCACGATCGCGTGCACCGCTTGCAGCGTGTCTGCAACCACCCCACCCACCAGCATCACGGCCGGGCTGGCCAGCCCCGCCGCGAGCGCTTCGGCGAGCGTGCCGAGCGTGCCGGTCCAGCTGCGTGCCTGCTCGCTGCCGGCATGCATCACCACCGCCGCCGGCATGTCGCTGCGCATGCCCGCCGCCAGCAAGCCGTCGCGGATCGCCGCGAGCCGGCTCATGCCCATATAGATCACGAGCGTGGTGCCGCCACGCACCAGCGCCTGCCAGTCGGGCGAGCCGTGCGCGCTGGTATGGCCGGTTACGAAGGTCACGCCGTGGCAGTGCGCGCGGTGCGTCAGCGCAATCCCCAGTGCCTGCGCGGCGGCGATGCCGCTGCTGATGCCATTGACGATCTCGACGGCCACGCCGTGGCCGCGCAGGAAGGCGGCTTCTTCGCCGCCGCGCCCGAACAGCAGCGGATCGCCACCCTTGACGCGCGCCACGCTGCGGCCGGCCAGCGCGTGCTGCAGCGTCAACTTCTGGATGCGTTCCTGGCTGACCGAGCAGCGCCCGCCGCGCTTGCCGACCCACTCAACATGGGTGCCGGGGCTGGCATAGCAGGACATCTCCGGCGCGATCAGGTCATCGACCAGCCAGACCTCGGCCGCGGCCAGCGCGCGCATGGCGCGTACCGTGACCAGGTCCGGGCTGCCCGGGCCGACGCCGACCAGCCAGACCTTGCCGGATTTCAGGGGTGGATTCATCTCGGGCTCCTGCGATCGGGCATCACCACGCCGGCTCAGTGGCTGGTGCCGGCCGAGCGCGTGGTCTTGTTGAAGACGTTGTACTTGCCGATGGGCTTGTCCATCGGCAGGCGCCTGACCTCCTGCAAGGTGGCCGCGTCGTACACCACGATGGCGCCGTCGCGCTCCATCAGGCTGACCAGCGCGTAGCGCCCGTCGCGCGTGAATTCGACGTGGGCAGCGGTGCGCTCCGCGCTCGGCGTAACGCTGCCGACCACCCGCAGGCTTTGCTTGTCGATCACCTGCAGCGTGTCGCGCCTCGGGCTCATCATGGCGTCGGCCCAGGCGTAGGGGGTGTTTTCATGGCTGCGCAGGAAGAAGCCCGGACCGTTGGTCGGTATGGTGGAGACCGTGTGCCAGTCCTGCATGTCGATCACCGTGATGCGCCCTTGGCCGAGGTCGGGCGAGGCCATCACTTCACGTCCGTCGCGCTGCCAGGTGATGCCGCTGCCCAGGTGCGGCATGCCGCCAAGCGATAGCGCCGCGACCTTTCGACCCTGCTGCAGGTCGATCACCTGGCCGCCACCCTTGCGCGAGGCGCCCAGGATATGGCGATAGGGTTGGTCGAAGAAGAAGTCGTCGAGCACATCGTCCAGCACCACCACGCGAGGTGCCAGCGCCGGCAGCGGCGCACCGGCCGCATCGGCGTACGGAATCTCCCAGACCTCGGCGATATCCTTCAGCGCGGCAATAAAGCTGTGGCGCGGCGCGGCGTCGTAGACGGCGGAGACGCGCGAGGCCTCGTCATTGCGCCCCTTCACGTCGATCACCCGCGCCAGCGACAGGTCTTCGGCATTGAGCAGCACCAGCGTGCGCGGCAGCGTATTGCCGGCCAGCACCCAGCGGCCATCATCGCTGACGGCGATGTTGCGCGTGTTCACGCCGACCCGGATCTCCGCCACATAGGCCAGGTTCCACAGGTCGTACTTGCTGACCCAGCCATCGCGGCTGGCCAGGTAGACATAGCGGCCGTCGCGGCTGAACTTGGGGCCGCCGTGCAGCGCAAAACGGGTGGCAAAGCGATGGACCGGTGCCAGCCGGTCCCCGTCGAGCACGGTCATATGATGGCTGCCGGCCTCCACCACCACGAACAGGTTCTGCGGATCGGCGCCGAACAGCGGCCGCGCCGGCAGGCTGCCGGGGGCGTGGTGGACGATATGGCTGGCGCGGATGGCCTGCGCGTTCCATTGCGGCGTGGCTGCGGGTGCCGTGCGCAGCCAGCGCGCCAGGGCCTGCAAGTCGGGCTCGGCCAGCGTGCCGGCGAATGCCGGCATCTGCGTGGCGGCGCGGCCAGCGTGCAGCACCTGGTCAAGTTCGCTGGCGCGCAGGCGTTCCAGGCTTTCCGGCAGCAGCGCGGGGCCCATGGCGCCGAGGCGGTCCGCGCCATGGCAGGCGGCGCAGTGCTGGCTGTAGAGCGCCGCGGGGTCGGCGGCCATGGCGGCTTGCGTGGCGCAGGCAAAGGCCAGGCCGACCAGCCATCGGAGTACGGTCTTCATGCCGCCACCTCCGTGCCCGGCGCATGCGCGATCTCGGCATCGCTCAGGTAGCAGCCCGGGTCTTCCGCCCAGGCGTTGCCTGTCAGCGCAAAGGCGCGCACCCGGGTATTGCCGTTGCAGATGGCGCGATATGCGCAGCCTGCGCAACGCCCCTGCAGCGGACGCGGCGTGCTGGCCAGGCCCGCCATCAGCGGATCGGCGCGGCTGGCCCAGATCTCGCCGAACGGCCGCTCGCGCACATTGCCCACGGTCACGTGCCACCACATCGTGTCGGGATGGACATTGCCGAGGTTGTCGATATTGGCCACGCCGACCCCGGTGGCGTTGCCGCCCCAGTGTTCCAGTCGCTGGCGCATATCCACCAGGCGATGCGGCAAGCGCCTGGCGATCCAGTACAGCAGGTACACGCCATCCGCATCGTTGTTGCCGGTGACGAAGTCGCCCGCATGGCCCTGCTGCGTGCGCTGCCAGACGTGGTCGAACAGCCAGTCGAGCGCGGCGCGGGTGCGCGCATGGTGCGCGTCTTCGGCGCGATGGCTGCGTGCACGGCCAGCATAGTTGAAGTGCGACAGGTAGAACTTGTCGATGCCCTCATGCTCGGTCAGCGCCACCAGGTCGGGCAGTTGCGCCGCGTTGGCTTCGGTCAGCGTCATGCGCACGCCCACGCGCAGGCCGGCCGCACGCGCGGCGCGCAGGCCCGCCAGCGCCTGCGCAAAGGCGCCGTCGCTGCGGCGGAAGCGGTCGTGCGTGGCGGGCAGGCCGTCCAGGCTGACGCCGACGTAGTCGAAGCCCGCTGCCGCTAGCCGCGCGGCATGCCCCGCATCGAGCAGCGTGCCGTTGGACGACAGCGACAGGTGGAAGCCGAGTGCGCGCGCCCGTGCGGCAATCTCGTAGAGGTCCGGCCGCAGCAGCGGTTCGCCCCCGGACAGGATCAGCGCGGGCACGCGCGCATCGCGCAACTGGTCGAGCACGCGCAGCGCCTCGGCGGTATCCAGCTCGCCCTTGAAGTCCGTGTCGGCGGAGGTGGCATAGCAGTGCCGGCAGTTGAGGTTGCAGCGGCGGATCAGGTTCCAGATCACCACCGGGCCGGCGGGCTTGCGCGGCGGCGGCACCGGGCCGGCATCGCGCAGGGCTTCCATGAAGCGGGACAGGCGGAACATGGGCGGGGTTTCCTATTGGTCTGGGCCGGGCGGCGGCAGGCGCAGCCCGGTTTTCTTGAGGATGCGGGTGGACCACAGCACGTCGTGCGCGCGGCAGGCGTCGCCAAGCAGTGCCGCGATCGCGGCAACCTGCGGCGCGGCGTCCTGGCGGGAGCGCGCATGGACCATCGCGAACAGGTTGTAGGGCCAATGCGGCAAGTGGCGCGGACGGCGATAGCAATGGCTGACGAAGGGCAGGGCGCCGATGCGCTCGCCGAGCATGTCGATGAACGCATCGTCCACGTCCCACACGGTCATGCCGTTGGCGCGCCAGCCCAGCCGGTAGTGGTTGGGAACGGCGCCGATACGGCGCAGCACGCCGCGCGCATGCATCGCGGCGAGCCGCGCCATCACTTCCTGTTCGGTCAGGCCGAGTGCGCCGGCCACTGCCGCGTAGGGCGCCGGCACCAGCGGCAGTCCTGCTTGCGTGGCGCGGATCAGCGCCAGGTCGACGGGATCGACAGGCTCGGGCATCAGGCGGGCAGGTAGAGGTTGACGAAGAACTCGCGTTCCTTCGGGAACGGCAGGATCTCGACGCCGGCCGCCGCCGCAATGCGCGCGAGTACCGGCGCGACATCTTCCTGCCTCGCCACCGCCAGCACGAACCACAGATTCAGGTGATGCGTGCGCGCGTAGTGGTGGGCGACCTCGGGGTGCGCGTTGATGGCAGCGATCACGGCGTCCATCCGCTCGGCGGGTGCATGGCAGGCGCACAGCACGAAGCTGCCGCCCGCGCGCTCGATCTGGTACAGCGGGCCGAAGCGTGTCAGCACGCCTGCGGCAAGCAGTGCGCGCAGCCGCTCCAGCAGTTCGGCCTCGGTGATGCCGAGCGCCGCCGCCGCTTCGGCATACGGATGCGGCACCAGGGGCAGGCCGCGCTGCAGCGCGTTGATGATGCGGCGGTCGAGCGGGTCGAGTGCGGCGATGGCACGGGTCATGCCGACACCTGCATGGCATAGCGTGTGCCGCGCTGCTTGTAGCAGCGCGTGCCGACCAGCACGGTCCCGGGCGCATGTTCCAGCCCGGCGGTGGCATGGATGCGCGCCAGCGCGGGCAGCAAGTCTTGCGCATTGCGCGCATGGACCATCGCAAACAGGTTGTAGGGCCAGTCGGGCAGCCGGCGCGCGCGGCGGTAGCACAGGGTCACGCGCGCCTGCCGCGCCAGCCGCATGCCGATGGCGTCCACGTGCGCGTCGGGCACATCCCACACGCACATGGCGTTGTGGCCGAAGCCGAAGCGCCCATGCTGCAGCACCACGCCCAGGCGCCGGATCACGCCCTGCGCGGACCAGCGCGTCAGCCGCTCCAGGACCTGAGGCATCGCCATCCGCGCTTGCGCTGCCAGTGCGTGGAACGGGCGTGGCGTCAGCGGCAGGCCGGCTTCCAGTGCGGCCACCAGGCGCCAGTCGTCATCGTCCAGGGCGACAGGCGCGGCGGGAGCGGCCGCGCTGGCAGCGCGGCGGGCGCGTGCGCTGCCCGGGCGCGCGAGCGGGAAGCCGAGGTCGATGTGATACTCGCGGGCCATGGGCAGGTCCAGCGGCGCCAGGCCGGTCATTTCCCCGATCGACGCCAGCGTGACATCGAGCATGCGGCGCTCGCGCGCGCCCGCGACGAACCACAGGTTGTACGGATGGCCGCTGCGCGCATAGTTGTGGCTGACCGCCGCGCAGGCACTGACGCGCGCCGCCACGCGGTCCAGCTGGGCCGGCGGCACGGACAGCGCCGCCAGCGTGCTGACGCCGATCACGTTGGGCGCGAACACCGCGCCGACGCGGCTGATGCGCCCGTTGCCCAGGTCGCGCGCCAGCAGGCTCAGCAGCGTGTGCTCACACAGGCCGAGCTTGCCGGCCAGCGCCTGGTAGGGCCGCGGCTGCAGCGGGAAATCGCGCTGCAGGGTGTCGTAGACGCTCAGTTCATCGTACATGGTGTCCCTTTACATGCCGAACCGTTGCGCGCGCACGGTGAAGAAGATGCCGCTGGGGCTGTCGGCGGGCAGCGTGGCAATTCGCGCCAGGCTGGCGGTGTCGTAGATCTCGACACGGTTGTCGTCGCGGCAGGACAGCCACAGGGACTCGCCCTTGGGCGTGAACTCCATGTGCAGCACGCCGCGGCAGGGATGCAGCGTGCGCACCACCTGGCGCGTGGCGGTGTCGATCACCTGCACCGTGTCGTTGTGGGGGAAGGCGAAGTTGACCCAGACCTGGCGCCCGTCGGGGCGTGCCATCACAAAGACCGGCTGGCCGGCCAGCGCCACGCGCGCGGCCTGCTGCCAGCCGTTGGCGGGATCGGCCACCAGCACCTCATGACGGCCGATCGCCGGCAGCCAGGCCAAGCCCTGGGCCATGGCCCAGCCGCGCAGGTGCGGCATCTTGTAGACCGGCAGCGGCGCGCTGCCGCGGCCGTAGCCGGACAGCACGCGGCGCGACTGCAGCGGCGCCTGCCACAGGTCGACCAGCGCCAGGCCGTCCTCACCGAACAGGCCGGCCAGGTACCAGCGGCCATCGGGCGTGACCAGTCCGTCGTACGGCTCGCGGCCGGCGGGCAGGCGTGTCACCTGCGGCTGACGCGGATCGCCGGCATCGATGATCCAGATTTCGCCGGATTCGAACAGGCTGGCGGCAAAGCGGCGGCCGGGCAGGTCGGCCAGGCCCACCACCTTGGAGCGGCGGCCGTCATTGCCGATGGCCGGCAGGTCAGCCAGCGGCTCAAGCGTCTGGGCATCGAACAGGCGGATGCCGCCGGGCGCGTAGTTCTGCGTGGCCACCACGCGGCCGTCCTGCGAGATCGCGCCGCCGATGCTGTTGCCCGCCTGCAGCACGCGGTGGGTGATGCGGGCGCTGAGCAGGTCCACGCGCGTCAGGCCGCCGTCGCGGCCGAAGACATAGGCGTAGCGTGTGTTGCGCGAGAACACCACGCTGGCATGGGACAAATCACCGAGTCCTTCCACGGTTGCCAGCCGGGTCATGCCGGTGGTCTCGACGATCTGCAGCCGTCCGGCGGCGCGCTCCACCACCACGCCCAGGTCGCCGGTGCCGCGCGCGGCGCTGGCACAACCGGCCACCAGCGCGGCGGCAACGGTGGCGCACAAGGCCGCGGCCAGGCCGCGGATCAGTTGCCTTGCGGCGAGGCGGCCGGTGGCTTGCCGGCCTGCAGTCGATCGATCAGCCATTGGGCTTCATCCTGCGTCATGAAGGGTTGCCAGGGCGGCATCGCGGTGCCGGGGCGGCCGTACAGCACGGTGGCGACCAGGCCCTCGGGCGGCTTGCCGGACAGTGCCTCGCGCGTCAGCGGCGGGCCCAGCCCGCCGCCAAGCGTCATGCCGTGGCAGGCGCCGCAGTCATCGCGCAGCCAGTGCGCAAGCTGCGCCTGCCGGGCAGCGGTGGGCTGGGCCGCCGCGCCGGGCGCTGCGCCCAGCAAGGCCGCTGCCAGCCCCGCCAGCGCAGCGCGCCGCCAGGCGATGTGATTACGCATGGTGGCGCCGGCTCAGTACACGTCGTGCTGCGTGTTATAGGCGTTGAACTTGCCGGTCGGGGTGATCAGGCGCTTGTCCTTGATCACGGTCTCGAGCGTGCGGGTCTTGTCGTCGACCACCACCAGCGCGGACTCGCCGTCCTTGGTGCCCCAGACCGAGAACCAGACCTCGTCGCCGGCCTTGTTGTACTCGGCCTGCACCACGCGCCTGGCGCCCGCGCCCTTCAGGCCGGCCCAGTCGGCGATCGGCAGCACCTTGTAGCCGGCTTCCAGGTTGCGCGTGTCGAACACCGCCACCGACTGGTTGAGCTTGGCGTCAGGGTTCAGCGGCGTGTCGACCCACAGGTTGGACGACTTCGGGTGGGTCTTGATGAAGAGTGAGCCGCCGCCCTGGCCCTTGATGGTCTGCACCACCTTCCACGCCTGCGCCGGGTGTCCGGCCGGGTCGGTGCCGATCAGGCTGATGGTCTCGTCGCCAAGGTGGCTGGTGGCCCAGACCGGGCCCAACTTCGGATGCATGAAGTTGGCGCCGCGCCCCGGATGCGGGGTCTTGCCCACGTCGATCAGCGCGGCCAGCTTGTCTTCCTTGGTGTCGACCACGGCAATCTTGTCGGACGCATTGGCGGCCACCAGGAAGTAGCGGCCGGTGGCGTCGAAGCCGCCGTCATGCAGGAACTTGGCCGAATCGATGGTGGTGGTCTTCAGGTTGGACAAGTCCGAGTAGTTGACCATCAGGATCTTGCCGGTCTCCTTGGCGTTGATCACGAACTCCGGATGGAAATGGCTGGCGACGATGGCCGCCACGCGCGGCTCGGGGTGGTATTCGTTGTCCACGGTCATGCCGCGCGTGGAGACCACCTTGAGCGGCTTGAGCGTGTCGCCTTCCATGATCACGTACTGCGGCGGCCAGTAGGAGCCGGCCACGGCGTACTTGTCTTCATAGCCCTTGTACTTGGAGGTCTCGACCGAGCGCGCCTCCATGCCGACCTTCACTTCCGCGACGATATCGGGCTTGGGCAGCCACAGGTCGATCAGGTCCAGCCGCGCGTCGCGGCCGATCACGTACAGGTAGCGCCCGGACGCCGACATGCGCGAGATATGCACCGCGTAGCCGGTCTTGACGATATTGATGATCTGCTTGCTGTCGCCGTCGATCAGCGCGACCTCGCCGGCATCGCGCAGCGTCACCGAGAAGAGGTTGTCCAGGTTGTACTGGTTCATCTTCTTTGTCGGACGCTGGGCCACCGGCAGGATGTCCTTGCGGCTTTTCTCGATATCGGCCAGCGAGTATTCGGGCGGGGTCGGCGGGTCGAGCTGGATATAGCGCGCCATCAGGTCGACTTCCGGGTCAGTAAGATCGCCCGAGGTGCCCCAGTTCGGCATGCCGGCGGGGCTGCCGTACTTGATGAAGGTCTTCAGGTACTCGGTGCCGCGTGCGCGGGTGATGTCCGGCGTCAGCGCCTTGCCGGTCGCGCCCTTGCGCAGCACGCCGTGACAGCCGGCGCAGCGCTCGAAGTAGATCTGCCGGGCGTGGTCGAACTCAGCGGCAGTGAGGGTGGGGATGGCGGCTTTCGGTTCCGCCTTCGGTTCTGCCTTGGTGGCTGCATGTGGCAGCCCGAGCCAGAGTGAGAGCGGCAATGCCGCGATTGCCGGGTACAGCCAGTTTTTTGCTTTCATGGGTGCCGTGGATCAGCGGTGAGGAAAGCTGTTTCGCGGTGCCCATGCCTGCGTGGCGGGCACCTGTCGTCGTGTGGAAATCATGCGGACACACTGACGACATGGAATTGACTGGCATCAAACGGTGGCGGCGGTGCGGGAACGAAGTGTGGGGTGGTGTTGATCCTTGTCGTTTGCAGCGGGGCAAGCGCGCCGCGGAGGCGACGCGCTTGCAGGGCAGGCTTCAGGTCGCGCTCAGGCGGTCGCGCGTGCGCCTGGCCACGTTCGTTGTCCACGGGAACGCGCTCCGGTATTGCTGGATGAACTGCTCGATCTCGCCGCGCTGCCGCAGCGACAGGCCGATCATGTCCAGCCCTTCGATAAACATGCGGCGGTGCCGTGCCGACAGCTCGAAGGCGTAGTCGCCGGAGGGCGTGCGCACGCGCATCGCCTCGACATCGATGCTGATGGTGTTGGCCGCGTCCGCATCCACGTCGTTCATCAACGGCCCGATCACCTCGCGTGGCAGCATCACCAGCAGCAGCCGGTTGTTCATCGCGTTCGAATAGAAGATCTCGCCGAAGCTCGGCGCAATCACGGCGCGGATGCCGAATTGCTGCAGGCCCCAGACGGCGTGCTCGCGGCTGGAGCCGCAGCCGAAGTTGGCGCCGCTCACCAGGATGCTGGCGCCGGCGTACTCGGGCCGGTTCAGCACGAAGCCAGGGCGCGGCGCGCCGCTGGCGTCGAAGCGGTGGTCGTAGAGAATGCCCTCGGCCAGCCCCGACTTGTCGATCCCGCGCAGGAACTGCTTGGGGATGATCTGGTCGGTATCGAGGTTCTCGAAGCGGATGGCGGCGCCTTTGCCGGCGATGCAGGTGGGTTCAGGCATGGGTGATCTCCAGCTTGCGGACGTCGGTGATGACGCCGGTGACGGCGGCCGCAGCGGCCATGGCCGGGCTCATCAGGTGGGTGATGGCACCGCGCCCCTGCCGGCCCTCGAAATTGCGGTTGGTGGTGGAAGCGCAGCGCACGCCGTCGGCGAGCACGTCGTCGTTCATGGCCAGGCACATCGAGCAGCCCGGTTGTCGCCATTCAAAGCCGGCGGCGGTGAGGACTTCGGCCAGGCCCTCGCGCTCGGCCTGGGCCTTGACCGCGCCCGACCCGGGCACCACCATGGCCCTGACCCCCGCGGCCACCTTGCGGCCGCGCACCACGCTGGCCACCGCGCGCAGGTCCTCGATGCGGCCGTTGGTGCAGGAGCCGATGAAGACGTGCTGGATCGGCGTGCCTGCCAGCGCGGCGCCCGGTTGCAGGTGCGTGTACGCCAGCGCGCGCTCGACCGAGCGCTGCTCGGCCTCGTCGAGCTGGTCTTCCGGGAACGGGATCTGGCCGGAAACCGGCAGTACCTGGTCCGGGCTGGTGCCCCAGGTGACGTAGGGCTCGATCTCGCTTGCGTCGAACACGAAGTCCATGTCGAACACGGCGTCCGCATCGCTTTGGAGAGTCGCCCAGTAGCTGAGCGCGGCGTCGCGCTGCGGGCCTTCGATATCCACGGCGCGGCGCAGCACATAGTCCGTGGCGACCGCGTCCGGCGCGATCAGCGCGCCGCGCGCCGCGGCCTCCACAGTCATATTGCACAGCGTGAAGCGGGCCTCGATGCTCAGGTCGCGGATCGCCGATCCGCAGTACTCCACCACATAGCCGCGTGCACCTTGCGCGCCGATCGCGCCGATGATCCTGAGGATCAGGTCCTTGGCGGTGGTCCCGGCGGGCAGCTTGCCGTCCACGCGGATGCGCATGGTCCTGGCCATCCGGTAGACCAGCGTCTGGGTGGCCAGCACATGCTCGACCTCGGAGGTGCCGATGCCGAAGCCGAGCGCGCCGAGCGCACCGTAGGTGGTGGTATGGCTGTCGCCGCAGATCACCACCATGCCCGGCCGGATCATGCCGTGCTCGGGCGCGATCACATGCTCGATGCCCTGCAGCGTGTCGTTGGTGTCGAACAGCGGGATCGCGTGCCGCTCGCAGTTGGCACGCAGGTTGGTGGCCTGCAGCGCCGAGGCCGGATCCGCGATCACGCGGATCGCGGTGGGGTGCGTCGGGATGATATGGCTGACCACCGAGACGTTCTGTCCGGGCACCAGCACGCCGCGGTCCTGTTCATGCAGCCCGGCGAAGGCCTGCGGGCTGGTGTACTCGTTCATCAGGTGCAGGTCGCAGTACAACAGCACATTGTCGTCGTCGAGCCTGGCCACGGTATGGGAGTCGACCAGCTTCTGGTATAGCGTCTTGGGGGTCATGGCAACTGCCTTGTCTGTCGTTATTCCGCGGTGATGCCGCGCTGCCTGATCAGGTTGGCCCACACGAGCATCTCCTTTTCCAGGCGCTGGCGCGCGGCCTCGGGCGTGGTCGGGGTGGGCTCGAAGCCTTCCTTGAGCATGCGCTCACGGGTTGCCTGCGCGGCCAGCGCGGTGTTCAGCGCCGCGTTCAGCTTGTCGATCACGGGCCTGGGCGTGCCGGCCGGGGCAAACACCATGAACCAGGTCTCGAAGGCATAGCCGGGCAGGCCCGCCTCGGCCGCGGTCGGCACATTGGGCAACTGCGGCGCGCGCTTGCTGCCGGTGACGGCGAGCGCCTTGAGCTTGCCGCCCTGCACATGCTGCTGCGCGGCCGAGATCACCGGGAAGCTCATGTCGACCTGGCCCGCGATGGTGTCGACCAGGGCCGGGCCGCCGCCGCGGTACGGCACGTGGACGATGGAGACGTTGGCCACCGACTTGAACAGCTCGGCCGACATATGGAAGGTGCTGCCGTTGCCCGCGGACCCGTAGGTCAGCTTGCCCGGCGTGGCCCTGGCAGCGGCGATCAGTTCCTGCAGGTTCCTGGCGGGCACGTTGTTGTTGACCACCAGCACGTGCTGCGAACTGGCGACCATGCCGATCGGGGCCAGGTCCTTCAGCGTGTCATACGGCATGCGCGGGAACAGACCCGGGTTGATGGCCAGGGACACCGTCTGCAGGCCGATGGTGTAGCCGTCGGCGGCGGCCTTGGCCACGGCATCGACGCCGATATTGCCGCCGGCGCCGGCACGGTTCTCGACCACGATGGTGCCGCCCAGGCTCTTCGACCAGGCATCCGAGACCAGGCGGGCGGCGATGTCGGCACTGCCGCCCGGGGCGTACGGCACGACCAGACGCACCGGGCGCTGGGGATAGGACTGCGCCGCGGCCGTGCCGATCGACGCGGCACACAGCAGCAAGGCCGTGAGGTGGGCAACTTTCATGGGTGTCTCCTGGTTTAGGAATCGTTATGGAAACCATCGTATCATTCACCTATGGGCACATAATTCAAACTCAGTTACTTCTTTGTTTCCTGGTATTCACCAATGGATAACCTCTCGGACGTCGCGTTCTTTGCGTGCATCAACAAGCAGGGCAGCCTGACCGGCGCCGCGCAGGAGCTTGGCGTGACGCCGCCCGCCGTCAGCAAGCGGCTGGCGGGGCTGGAGGCACGGCTGCGCGTCCGGTTGCTGCACCGGACCACGCGCCGCATCAGCCTGACGCCGGAAGGGGAGAGCTATCTGGTGGAGGGAGCGCGGATCCTCGCGGAGATGGAGGCGCTGGAGCGATCGATCGCGGGCACCGGCAGCACCCCGCACGGCTTGCTGAAGATCGGCGCCACGCTCGGCTTCGGACGGCGGCATATCGCGCCGGCGCTGTCGGGGTTCTCGCGCCGCTGTCCGAATATCGAGGTCCAGCTCTACCTGACCGACCGGCCCCTGAACCTGGTCGAGCAGGGCCTGGACGCCATGATCCACTTTGGCGAGATGCCGGACGTGCGCCTGACGGCGCGCCTGCTGGCCAACAACCGCCGCCTGCTCTGTGCCGCGCCGTCCTACCTGGAAGCGCGGGGCGAGCCATCGAGCCCGCGCGAGCTGGCGCGGCACAACTGCATCTTCATCCGCGAAGCCGACGAGACCTTCGGCACCTGGCACCTGCGCCATGGCGCGCAGCAGGAGACCATCAAGGTCCGCGGCACCATGAGCACCAATGACGGGGAATCGGCGCTGGCCTGGGCGCTCGATGGCCAGGGCCTGATCGTGCGCTCCGAGTGGGATGTTGCGGAGCCCCTGCGCAGCGGCGCCCTGCGCCGGGTGCTGCCCCAATGGCAGTTCGCGCCCGCGGATATCCACCTGGTGTTCCCGGCGCGCAACCATCGCCCGGACAAGGTGCGGGCGCTGGTGGACTTCCTGCTGGAACACTTTGCCAGCCACCGTGCCTCCGGCGCGGGCAGCTCGGACAGCAGCTGGTAGCCATCTGGCGGCGATCCTGCGCGGCACCGGAGCCGCGCCACCCGATACTGGGGGGCGATTCCGGCGCCGCTAGCGTCCATCATGACCGGCAATACCAGAAGCCCGACGGAAACACGCATGGAAACAGCCCCCACGCCCCAACCCGGACGCACGCTGCGTCACACCCGCCAGATCGAATGCCGCGGCTATCTGCGCGACGATGGCCTCTATGACATCGAGGTCGATATGGATGATATTTCCGCCGACGCCACCGAACTGCCCTTTGTCAGCGTGCCCGACGGGGGCTTCATTCACCAGATGCGCCTGTGCATGACGATCGGCGCGGACCTGGTGATCCGGCGCTTCGAGGCCCGCACCGAGACCGGACCGACGCCATACTGCGCGGAGATCAACGCCGCCTATCGGCAGCTCGAGGGCCTGCGCATCGGCGGCGGCTTCCGGCAGCAGGCCAGGGCGCGCCTGGGGGGCGCCAAGGGCTGTACCCACCTGACCGAGCTGCTGGGGCCGCTGGCCACCACCGCGATGCAGACCATCATGTCGGTCCAGCGCGAACAGTCGCCGTGGCATGCCAAGCTGGCGGGAGACGAGCCCGTACCCCGGCCCTGGATACTGGACACCTGCCACGCCTACCGCAACGATGGCGAGGCCGTGAACGTCATCTGGCCGTTGCACCGTCGCGCGAGCGACTGAACGCGGCGGCCGCGCTCGCCGCCCCCGCCTCGTCCTTCATGGCGAGGATGAAGCCCCCCACCTGTGCAATGTCGTCAAGGGCCATGCAAGGCAGCACCGTATCCATGCGCGCGTCGGTGGCCAGTGCGACGATCGAAGGGTCGCCCGGGTAGTAGGGCGCGCGCCCGTGCGCCGGCCGGTAGACCTCGATGCGCGGAATCGCCTCGCGCCGGAAGCCTTCCACCAGCGTGATATCGGCCGGCCGCAGGCGCGCCACCTGCTCGGCCAGCGTCGGCTCGGCCTCGTCGGCCAGTTCGCGCACGATGGCGAAGCGATAGGGCGATGCCACCATCACCTCGGCCGCGCCGGCGCCGCGAAAGCGCGCGCTGTCCTTGCCCGGCGGCTCCAGTTCGAGCGGATGATGGCTGTGCTTGATCACGTTGACGGTCAGGCCCTGTGCGCGGAACCACGGCAGCAGTGCCGTGATCAGCGTGGTCTTGCCGCTGCCGGAGGTGCCGGTAATGCCAAGGATGAAGGGATGCATGGGGTCAGGGTTCGCAGGGTTCGCGGAGTTCAGTTTGGGCGGGCAGCGGGCACACCAGCGGCAGGAAGCTGTCGGCACGCTGCGAATAGGCCAGCAGCGCGCCGGCCTGCAGGTCGAAATACCAGCCGTGCAGCGTCAGCGTGCCGGCCTCCAGTGCGCGCCGCACGAACGGGAAAGTCTGCAGGTTGCGCAGCGACACCAGGATCGCCGCCTGTTCGCAGGCGCGCTGGCGCTCGGCGGCGCTGGCCGCGGCCAGGGCTTCCTCCACCTGCCTGCGCGCCGGTGCCGCGATGCGCACCCAGGCGCCGATGTAGTCGGGGTCTTCGCTTTCGTCGGGCGCATGGTCGCCGGCGTCGGCCGGCTGCGCCAGCAAGGCGCGGATGCCGCCGCAGCCGCCGTGGCCCATCACGATGATGCGGGCCACGCGCAGCTGCTGCACGGCAAACTGGATCGCCGCGCATACGCCGTGCAGGCTGCCTTCATGGCGGCCGGTGCACGGTGGCACCAGGTTGCCGATATTGCGCACGGTAAAGAGCTCGCCCGGATCGCAGCCCAGCAGCAGGCCAGGATCGACGCGTGAATCGCTGCAGCCGATCAGCAGCGTGGGCGGGCGCTGGCCGGTGCGCAGCGTGTCGAACAGCCCGGGCTCGTCGTCGAAATAGCGTTGCTGGAAGCGTTCGAAACCTTTGAGCAGTTGTTCGATGTGATGCATGGCGGCATCCAGGCGCTACTGCACCAGCGGGCTGTCGGCGCCCTCCAGCTCGATGCCTTCGATGCGCGCGCGCCCGATCAGCAGGCTGGCGTACTGCTTCCAGGCTCGGTCGCGCGCGGCACTGGCCAGGGCGCGGGCAATGTCGCCGCGTACCGCATCGAAGGGCAGGCGCGTGCCGGGGCAGCGTTCCAGTACGCGCACGATATGCAGGCCATAACGGGTTTCAAGCAAATGCGGCAGCACGCCGTCCTGCTGCGCCGCGAACAGCGCGCGCTCGAATTCCGGCGCGGTCTCGCCGCGGAACACGCGGCCAAGGCGGCCGCCGTTGGCGCCGCTCGGGCAGTTGGACAGCGCGCGGGCGTGCTCGGGAAAGGTGGAAGGATCGCCGCGCACCAGTGCCAGCGTCTGCGCGGCGATCTCGCGCAGCGCGTCCAGCGGCACGCGCGGCGTGACCTGGAACAGGATATGGTCGGCCTCGACCCATTCGCCGTCGCGAAAGCGCTCGGGGCGGCTGTCGTAGTGGCGGCGGCAGCTGGCTTCGTCGGGCTCGGGGATGCCGGCCTCGCGTTCCAGCAGGGCCAGCGCCAGGGCGTCGTCGTCCAGTCCTTCGGCGGCAAGGCCGATGCGGTCGGCTTCGGTGCGCACCAGTTGGCGCAGGATGGCCGAGATGGTGGCCAGCCGCGCCGGGTTGGCGGCATCGTGATGGTGGTCCAGCTCGCGTTCGATATCGGCGTCGCGCAGTTCCACGCCGTTGACGGTGACAGGCATGCTGTTTCTCCTTGTCGGGTGGCGGCGCTCAGCGGCTGCGCACCAGTTGCCAGGCGCGGCCGAGATAGCCGACCGAGGCGAAGCCGCTCCACACATGTACCAGCCGCGTGAACGGGAAGATCGCGAACAGCGTGATGCCCATGAACAGGTGCGCCTTGAACAGCAGCGGCGCATCGGCGATATAGCTGGCGGCGTCGCCGCGCAGCGTGACGAGGTGCTGGGCCCAGGTCATCAGTTGCACCATCATGTGGCCGTCCATGTGGCTGGCGGATTCGAAGATGGTGGACAGGCCCAGCAGCAGCGTCACCAGCAGCCACAGCAGCAGCACCTTGTCGCCGGTGCGGGTCACGGCCGACACGCGAGCGTTGGTCAGGCGGCGGTGCAGCAGGATCAGCAGTCCGGCCAGGCACATGGTGCCCATCACGCCGCCCGCGGCCATTGCCACGGCCTGCTTGAAGCCGTGCGCGACACCCAGCGCATCCCACACCGCCACCGGCGTCAGCAGGCCGACCAGGTGGCCGAAGAACAGGCCGAGGATGCCGACGTGGAACAGGATGTTGCCGGTGCGCAGGTTGCCGCGGTACAGCACCTGCGAGCTGTCGGTCTTCCAGGTGTATTGCTCGCGCTCGAAGCGGGCCAGGCTGCCGAACAGGAAGATGGCGGCAGCGATGTACGGATAGATGCCGTAGAGGAATTGGTGGAGGGTTGCCATGGTGTTTGTTCTGTAGCTGCCTTTGAGGCAGGTTCGGTCGTCTCAATTGCCAACTGTGTTCCCCTCTCCCCTCAGCGGGAGAGGGGTAGGGGAGAGGGGTGGTTTAAGCACCGGCGCTTCGTGGAAGCTCCTGCCCTCTCCCCCGCCCCTCTCCCGCAAGGGGGAGAGGGGAGAACACCGCGGGTCCGCATGAGGAGTCAGCAGGCAGCCGGCATAGGCGCCCTGACACGCGGATCGCGCGGATAGAACTTCACCGCCTGCGGCCCGCCTTGCGGCGCCAGCAACGGCTCCACGCCATCAGCCCCCGGCCCGAAGGTCTCCAGCGCTTCATCCATATCCCGCACCGGCGGCTCCTGCTGCGGTTGCGGCTGCACGTCGGTCAGCGTGCGCAGCACCGCGAACACGCCGGCGTACGGGCTTCCGTTGCGCGCCAGGCGCTCGCCGATCGCGGCCAGCACGTGGATCGCGTCGCCCAGCAATTGCTCGGCGCGAGCTTCCTTGCCGTCGGCCACCAGCGCGCCGAGGAACTCCAGGAACAGCGGCACGTAGTCGGGCAGCTCGGACGCGGCGGGTTCAAAGCCTTCGCGCCGGTATTCGTCGATCAGGTCGACCATGGCCTGGCCGCGGTCGCGGCTTTCGCCGTGCACGTGCTCGAACAGGTGCAGCGAGTGCGCCGGGTTGCGGTCGAAGGTGGCGACGTAGTTCTCCTGCAGCGCGATCAGCGACTCGCTGTGCAGCAGGCCGCTCACGGGGGCCAGCAGCGCGCGCGCCTGCGGCCATTCGGCCAGCGCGGCGTCGATCTCGGGCAGGGCGTCGAGCAGTTCCTGCTCGGGATAGCCGAGCAGGGCGCTGAGGATGGGATAGAGGGGCATGTTGTTCTCCGTGCGGTTCGTGGCAGGCATCAGCTCATCACTGCCTTCTTGCGCGACTTGGGCATGTCGGCGAAGTGGACGCTGCCCTGTGGCTTCTTGCCGAACAGCGAGCCGTCCGAGGCGCCGCCCGAGCAGCCGTTGCCGAAGGTGAAGCCGCAGCTGGCCTTGTCGTTGAAGCTGTCCTCGACCATCTCCTTGTGCGAGGACGGGATCACGAAGCGGTCCTCATAGTTGGCGATGGCCATGGTCTGGTACATGTCCTCGACCTGCGCGGGCGTCAGGCCCACCTGCTCCAGCACGCCCAGGTCCTGCACGCCGTCCACCACCTGCGAGCGCTTGTAGGCGCGCATCGCCAGCATGCGGTCCAGCGCGGACAGTACCGGCATCACGTCGCCCGCGGTCAGCAGGTTGGCCAGGTACTTCACCGGGATGCGCAGGCTCTTCACGTCCGGGATCACGCCGTTCATGCCCATGTGGCCGGCCTCGGCCGCGGACTGGATCGGCGACAGCGGCGGGACATACCAGACCATCGGCAGGGTGCGGTACTCCGGGTGCAGCGGGAAGGCGATCTTCCACTCGCATGCCATCTTGTAGACCGGCGACTTGCGCGCGGCATCGAGCCAGGTTTGCGGGATGCCCTGGCGCAGCGCCTCGGCCTGCACCGCCGGGTCGTGCGGATCGAGGAAGACGTCGAGCTGCGACTGGTACAGGTCGCGCTCATCGGCCACCGACGCCGCCTGCTCGATGCGGTCGGCGTCGTACAGCATCACGCCGAGGTAGCGGATGCGGCCGACGCAGGTCTCGGAGCAGACCGTGGGCTGGCCGGCCTCGATGCGCGGATAGCAGAACAGGCACTTCTCGGCCTTGCCGCTCTGCCAGTTGAAGTAGATCTTCTTGTACGGGCAGCCCGAGATGCACATGCGCCAGCCGCGGCACTTGTCCTGGTCGACCAGCACGATGCCGTCGTCCTCGCGCTTGTAGATCGAGCCCGACGGGCACGAGGCCACGCAGGCCGGGTTCAGGCAGTGCTCGCACAGGCGCGGCAGGTACATCATGAAGGTGTTCTCGAAGGTCGAGTACATCTCCTTCTGCACGTCGTCGAAGAGCTTGTCGCGACCGCGCGAGCTGAACTCGCCGCCGAGGTCGTCTTCCCAGTTCGGGCCCCACTCGATCTTCTCCATCTTGCGGCCCGTCAGCACCGAGACCGGGCGCGCGGTGGGCGGGGTCTGCACCAGCGGCGCCTTCTGCAGGTGCTCGTAGTCGTAGGTGAAGGGCTCGTAGTACTCGTCGATCTGCGGCAGGTTGGGGTTGGCGAACAGGTTCGCCAGGATCTTCAGCTTGCCGCCCTGGCGCGGCTCCAGCGTGCCGTCGGCGTTGCGCTTCCAGCCACCCTGCCACTTGTCCTGGTTCTCCCATTCCTTGGGGTAGCCGATGCCGGGCTTGGTCTCGACGTTGTTGAACCACGCGTACTCGACACCGTCGCGGCTGGTCCAGACGTTCTTGCAGGTCACGGAGCAGGTATGGCAGCCGATGCACTTGTCGAGGTTCAGCACCATGGCCACCTGGGCACGGATCTTCATTGCGAGGCTCCTTCCTTAGTCTTTTCCACGAGCGGCCCTTCCAGCCAGTCGACCCTCTTCATCTTGCGCAGGATCACGAACTCGTCGCGGTTGCTGCCCACGGTGCCGTAGTAGTTGAAGCCGTAGGCCAGCTGCGCGTAGCCGCCGATCATGTGAGTGGGCTTGGTCACGGCGCGCGTGACCGAGTTATGGATGCCGCCGCGCATGCCGCTGGTCTCGGCGCCGGGCACGTTCACGATTTTTTCCTGGGCGTGGTACATCAGACACATGCCCTTGGGCACGCGCTGCGACACCACCACGCGGGCGGTCAGCGTGCCGTTGACGTTGAACACTTCCACCCAATCGTTGTCGCGGATGCCGTTTGCCTTGGCCTCGGTTTCCGAGATCCACACGTGCGGGCCGCCGCGCGACAGCGTCAGCATGCGCAGGTTGTCCGAGTAGGTGGAGTGGATGCCCCACTTCTGGTGCGGCGTGATCCAGTTCAGCACCAGCTCCGGGTTGCCGTTGGGCTTCTTGCCCAGCATCGGCGCCACCGTCTTGGTGTCGATGGCCGGCTTGTACACGCACGCGCCTTCGCCGAAGTCCAGCATCCAGCGGTGGTCCTGCCAGAACTGCTGGCGGCCGGTCAGCGTGCGCCAGGGGATCAGCTCGTGCACGTTGGTGTAGCCGGCGTTGTAGCTGACCTCTTCCGATTCCAGGCCCGACCAGGTCGGCGCGGAGATGATCTTGCGCGGCTGCGCCTGCACGTCGCGGAAGCGGATCTTGTCGTGCTCGCGGCCTTCGGCCAGGTGGGTGTGGTCGCGGCCGGTGATCTTCGACAGCGCCTCCCATGCCTTGACGGCGACATGGCCGTTGGTCTCGGGCGCGAAGGTCAGGATCATCTCGGCGGCATCGATCGCGCTCTCCAGCCGCGGGCGGCCCTGGCTGACGCCGGGCTCCTTGACGGTGTGGCTGAGCTGGCCGATCTCCTTGACTTCATGCTGGGTGTTCCAGTTGATGCCCTTGCCGCCATTGCCGAGCTTGTCCAGCAGCGGCCCGATCGAGGTGAATTTCTTGTAGATGTCGGCGTAGTTGCGTTCGACCACGGTCATCGACGGCGCGGTCTTGCCGGGGACCAGGTCGCACTCGCCGGCCTTCCAGTCCTTCGGTTCGAACGGCTGGCCGAGTTCGCCCGGGGTGTCGTGCAGCAGCGGCGTGCACACCAGGTCCTTGCGCGTGCCGAGATAGGGCCCGGCGATCTCGCTGAATTTCTTCGCGATGGCCTTGTAGATCTCCCAGTCGGTCTTGCTTTCCCACAGCGGCTGCACGGCTTCGGACAGCGGGTGGATGAACGGGTGCATGTCGGAGGTGTTGAGGTCGTCCTTCTCGTACCAGGTGGCGGTGGGCAGCACGATGTCGCCGTACAGGCAGGTGGTGCTCATGCGGAAATCCAGCACGGTCAGCAGGTCCAGCTTGCCTTCGGCGGCCGGGCGCACGTTGACTTCGCTTGGCTTGATCGCGTCGTTCTCGTCGCCGAACACGGCGTTCTGCGTGCCCAGCAGGTACTTCAGGAAGTACTCATGCCCCTTGCCCGAGCTGCCCAGGATGTTGGAGCGCCACACGAACATATTGCGCGGGAAGTTGGCCGGGTTGTCGGGATCGTCGCAGGCGAACTGCAGCTTGCCGGACTTCAGTTGCTCGACCGTGTAGGCGACCGGGTCCTGTCCGGCGCGCTCGGCCGCATCGACCACGTCGAGCGGATTGGTGCCCAGTTGCGGGGCCGACGGCAGCCAGCCCATCCGTTCGGACTTCGCGTTCAGGTCCAGCAGCGACAGGCCGTCATAGCGCTTGCGGTCGGCAGTCGGCGACAGGATCTCGTCGACGGCCAGCTTCTCGTGGCGCCACTGGCTGGTGTGGTTGTAGAAGAACGAAGTACCGTTCATCTGGCGCGGCGGGCGCGACCAGTCCAGGCCGAAGGCGAGCGGGGCCCAGCCGAACTGCGGGCGCAGCTTTTCCTGGCCGACGTAGTGGGCCCAGCCGCCGCCGCTCTTGCCGATGCAGCCGCACATCATCAGCAGGTTGATGATGCCGCGGTAGATCATGTCGTTGTGGTACCAGTGGTTGAGCGCGGCACCAACGATGACCATGCTCTTGCCTTGCGTGCGGTCGGCGTTGTCGGCGAATTCGCGCGCAACCTGCGTCACCAGGCGGGCCGGGACGGAGGTGTGCTTTTCCTGCCAGGCGGGGGTGTAGGGCACGTCATCGTCGTACGAGGCGGCGACGTTCGGCCCGCCGAGTCCCTGATCCACGCCGTAGTTGGCCATCTGCAGGTCATACACGGTCGCCACCAGCGCAGTGCTGCCATCGGCCAGCGTCAGCCGGCGTGCCGGCACGCGGCGGCGCAGCAGTTCATCGCGTTCGCCGCCGAAGTAGGGGAAGCCCACTTCCACCACCTCGTCTTCCTTGCCGAGCAGCGACAGGCGCGGCTCGACCGGGCGGCCGCTGCCGCCGTCCTTCATCTCCAGGTTCCAGCGGCCGACCTTCTCGCCGCCGTTGTGGGCGCCTTCGCCCCAGCGGAAGCCGATCGAGCCGTTGGGCGCGACGATCTCGCCGGTGGCGTCGTCGACCAGCAGGGTCTTCCACTCGGGATGGTTGGCTTCGCCGAGGTTATCGGCCAGGTGCGAGGCGCGCAGGAAGTGGTCGGGCACCAGCGTGCCCTGGTTGTCACGCAGCAGCACCAGCATCGGCATGTCGGTGTACTGCTTCACGTAATCGCGGAAGTAGGCGGACTTGCCGCTGGCGTGGAATTCCTTCAGCACGACGTGGCCCATGGCCATCGCCAGTGCGGCGTCGGTGCCTTGCTTCGGCGCCAGCCAGATGTCGCCGAACTTGACCATCTCGCCGAAGTCGGATGACACCGCCACGGTCTTGGTGCCCTTGTAGCGGACCTCGGTGTAGAAGTGCGCGTCGGGCGTGCGGGTCTGCGGCACGTTCGAGCCCCACACCATCAGGTAGGTGGAGTTGTACCAGTCGGCCGATTCCGGCACGTCGGTCTGCTCCCCCCACACTTGCGGGCTGGCCGGCGGCAGGTCGCAGTACCAGTCGTAGAACGACAGGCAGGCGCCGCCGAGCAGGCTCAGGTAGCGTGCGCCGGCGGCATACGACACCATCGACATGGCCGGGATCGGCGAGAAGCCGATCACGCGGTCCGGGCCGAATTTCTTCACGGTAAAGGCGTTGGCCGCGGCGATGATCTCGGTGGCGGTGTTCCAGTCGGCGCGCACGAAGCCGCCCTGGCCGCGCACGCTCTTGTAGCGCGCGGCCTTCTTCGGATCCTGGCTGATCGATTCCCACGCGGCGATCGGGTCCATGGTCTTGCGGGCCTCGCGCCACATCTCCATCAGGCGGCCGCGGATCATCGGGTACTTGACGCGCTGCGCGGAGTAGACGTACCAGCTGTACGAGGCCCCGCGCGGGCAGCCGCGCGGCTCATGGTTGGGCAGGTCCGGGCGCGTGCGCGGGTAGTCGGTCTGCTGGGTTTCCCACGTGATCAGGCCATTCTTCACGTAGACCTTCCACGAGCAGGAGCCGGTGCAGTTCACGCCGTGGGTCGAGCGCACGATCTTGTCGTGCTGCCAGCGGCTGCGATAGCCGTCTTCCCACTTGCGGTCTTCGTTCACCACCGCGCCGTGGCCATCCGCATAGGTGGACTTGACGCGCGACATGAACTTCAGTCGATCCAGGAAATGACTCATTGCTTTGTTCTCCGCGAGTGCTTTGCTGCGGGCGCTCCGGTGGTTTCAGGAGCTTTGCAGGGACACTCTCAGCTTATGGGGGAGGCGGGCGGCAGCCAATTCGCTGGTGGAACAGCCGCCGCATGGCGATCGGGCTAGGCGCCGGGCACGGGACTAGTTCGGAAGAACTAGCCCGGCCGGCGGGACTGGTGACAGGGTCAGCAGGGCATGGGCGCGTTGCGGCGCGCGTAGTGCCACCAAGTCACCAGCACGCAGCTGAGGTAGAAGGCGATAAAGCAATACAGCGCGGCGTCGGCGGCGCCGGTCAACTCCAGCGAGGTGCCGAAGCTCTTGGGGATAAAGAAGCCGCCGTAGGCGCCGATCGCACCGGAGAAGCCCAGCACCGCGGCGGATTCCTTGCCGGCGTCCTGCAATGCCTGCTTCTGTGCCGCGTCGCCCTTGCCCGCGGCAGCGCGCTGGCGCTCGGTCAGGAAGATCACCGGAATCATGCGGAAGGTCGAACCGTTGCCGATGCCGGTCAGCGCGAACAACGCGATAAAGGCGGCCAGGAAGAATGTGAAGTTGCCGCCGGCGCCGTCATGCGGCAGCGCCGCCAGCACCGCGAACACCGCGGCGATCATGCCGACGAAGGTCCACAGCGTGACCCGCGCGCCGCCCAGCTTGTCGGAGATCCAGCCACCCACGGGACGCGTCAGCGCGCCTACCAGCGGCCCCAGGAAGGCATAAGCGGTGGGATTGACGCCGGGGAACTGCGACTTGGTCAGCAGCGCCAGCCCCGCCGAGAAGCCGATGAACGAACCGAAGGTGCCCACGTACAGCCAGCACATCAGCCAGTTGTGCTTGCGCTTGAAGATCACCGCCTGCTCGGCAAACGATGCCTTGGCATCCGCGATGTCATGCATGCCGAACCACGCCGCCAGTGCCGACAC
This sequence comes from Cupriavidus sp. GA3-3, assembly GCF_000389805.1. Lineage (NCBI taxonomy): Bacteria > Pseudomonadati > Pseudomonadota > Betaproteobacteria > Burkholderiales > Burkholderiaceae > Cupriavidus > Cupriavidus sp. GA3-3. The sequence goes on along the minus strand of NZ_KB944482.1, from coordinate 265,686 downwards.
GATGATGAACGGCACCCAGACAAAGCCCGCGTTCTGCAGCCACAGGTCATGCGTGGCGCCGTTGGCCGTGTACTGCTGCGGCTCGCCGCCGAGCGCGCCGAACACTGCGATCGACACCACCAGCGGCGTGACGAACTGCACCACCGACACGCCGAGGTTGCCGATGCCCGCGTTCAGCCCGGTGGCCAGCCCCTTCTTCGCCTTGGGGAAGAAGAAGCTGATATTGGCCATTGAGGAGCTGAAGTTGGCGCCGCCCAGCCCGCACAGCAGCGCCAGCACCAGCAACGTCGGATAGCCGGTGGACGGGTCGCGCAGCGCGAAGCCCATGCCCAGCGCCGGGATCAGCAGCAGTGCGGTGGAGATCGCGGTGAAGCGCCGCCCGCCGAACACCGGCACCAGGAACGAATAGAAGATGCGCAGCGTGGCGCCGGACAGCGCCGGCAGCGCGGTCAGCCAGAACAGCTGGTTCTTGGTGAACTGGAAGCCGGCGCGGTCGAGGTTGACCGCGACCACGCTCCACAGCATCCAGACCACGAAGGCCAGCATCAGCGCCGGGATCGAGATCCACAGGTTGCGGTAGGCGATGCGCTCGCCCTGGCTTTTCCAGAAGACCTTATTCTCGGGCTCCCAGCGGGTCAGTACGGAAGAGGACATGACAGTGTGCCTTGGTTGTTGTGCGTAACAGGGGCCGTCGCTCAGGCGGCCTGCGTGAGGCCGACGGCCTGTGCCTTGCGCTGGCGTTCAGCGCGCTGGCTGTAGTGCATCCACACCAGGCTCACGCACACGGTGCCGTACATCAGCATGAAGCAGCTGCTGCGCACGCCGGTCAGGTCGGCCAGCATGCCGAACAGCACCGGCAGCACGAAGCCGCCCAGCCCGCCAGCCAGGCCGACCACACCGGAAACCGCGCCGATGTTGTGCGTGAAGTCGTTGGAGATGAACTTAAATACCGAGGCCTTGCCGATGGCAAAGGCGATGCCGACCACGAACAGCAGGAAGGTGAAGACCGTGGGCGTCAGCGCGATGCGAAAACCCTGCGGGCCGCTGGTGGTCTGGACGATGAAATCGGTCTGCGGGTAGCTCAGCAGGAAGAAGCCGACCCAGCTCACCCACATCACCCACCAGGTGGTGCGGTGCGCGCCGTAGCGGTCGGAGATCCAGCCGCCGATGGCGCGCAGCACGCCGCCGGGCAGCGAGAAGCACGCGGCCAGGAAGGCGGCGGTCTTGATGTCGAAGCCGTATTCGCCGATGTAGTACTTGGTCATCCACAGCGACAGGCCGACATAGCCGCCGAACACCACCGAGTAGTACTGCGAGTAGCGCCACACGCGCGGGTCGCGCATCACGGCGAGCTGCTCGCGCCAGCCGACGCTGGACTTGACCAGGTGCGCCGGGTTGCTGCGCGAGAACACCCAGAACAGCAGCGCTGTGACCAGCATCGCCACCGAATACACGCGCGGCACCACGGTCCAGGTGCCGGCGGCCAGGATCATCGCCGGCGCGACGAACTTGGTCAGCGCCGCGCCCGAGTTGCCGGCGCCGAAGATGCCCATCGCCAGGCCCTGGCGCGAGCGCGGGAACCAGCGCGCCACATACGGCGTGCCGACCGAGAACGAGCCGCCCGCCAGGCCGACGAACAAGCCCAGCACCAGCAGCTGCCACAGCGTGTGCGCATACGAGATCAGCCAGATCGGGATCACGGTGGCCAGCATCAGCACGAAGAAGACGATGCGCCCGCCGTAGCGGTCGGTCCAGATGCCCAGCGGCACCCGGATCAGCGAGCCGCTGAGGACCGGCGTGGCGGCCAGCAGGCCGAATTCAGTGTCGCTCAGGCCAAGCTCCTGCTTGAGCGGGATGCCGAGGACCGCGAACAGCATCCAGACGGCAAAGCAGATGGTGAAGGCGAAAGTGCTGGACGCCAGCGTGATTGCGGCGCCGGGCGCAATGGGCTCCGGCGCGCGTGGGTGGGTGGCCATGGCCATGCTCCTGTGTCAACTTTGGCGGGGGTGATGCCAGAGTAGGGGCCGCCACTGGTGCTGCCTATTCGCCGGCCGTACAGCGCACGCGGGCGCGCAGCCTGCCTTTGGAGGTAGTTCTACCGGCGGAGGTCGCCGGCGCGGCGGCGGTGCTATCGTGCAGTCAGCGTGAATGGCATCCGTTTGCGCACCTGCGGCAGACCGTGCGCCGGATCAAGAAGCCGGCGCGCGCCGCACCACCCGATTCCCGTAGCCAGCCATGGACACCATTCCCATTCTTCCCGCGCGGCGCTCGCCACCGCCTGGCAAGGCGCCCGCCGGACCGCCGCCGCGCGGCTTTGCCTTGTTTGCACTGGGCTTCCGGCCGTTCTACCTGGGCGGGGCGGTGTTCGCCGCGCTGGCCATCGCGGCGTGGTCGGCGATGCTGGCGGGCGCCGCCGCAGTCGGCCCGGCGCCGGTGATGCCGGCGATGTTCTGGCACGCGCACGAGATGGTGTTCGGCTTTGCCGCGGCCATCGTGGTGGGCTTCCTGTTCACCGCGGGGCGGGCCTGGACCGGCCAGCCGACGCCCACTGGCGCCGCGCTTGCCGCGCTGTTCCTGCTGTGGCTGGCCGGGCGCGTGGGCATGTGGGTGGCGCCGGGAACGGCGGCCTTCGTGATCGAGGGCGCGTTCCTGCCGCTGGCCGCGCTGGCCTTCACGCGCACGCTGGCCCGCGCCGGCAACCGCCGCAACTATCCGCTGGCCCTGGCGCTGTGGCTGCTGGGCGCGGCCGATGTCGCCAGCCTGTGGCTGCAGGCGCGCGGCCATGACGCCGGTGCGATGCTGGCCTGCCGCGCTGGCGTGGCGCTGGTCACGCTGTTCGTGGTGGTGATCGGCGGGCGCGTCATCCCGATGTTCACGACCAACGCGATCCCGGGGTTCCGCCTGCGGCAATACCGGCAGGTGGAGCGCATGGTGGTGCCGGCCGCGGTGCTGGGACTGGCTGCGGGGGTGCTGCCCTTGCCGGTCTGGCTGGCGGCGGCGCTGTCATTGCTGGCCGCGGCGGTGCTGGCCGTGCGCGTGGCTGGCTGGCGCAGCCATGCGGTAGGCAACCGGCCGATCCTGTGGGTGCTGCACCTGGCCTATGCGTGGCTGCCGGTGGCGCTGCTGCTGCAGGCGCTGGGTGCGCTGGGGCTGGTGATGGCGGGGCTGGCGACGCATGCCTTCACTGTCGGCGTGCTTGGCGTGGCGATCATCGCCATGATCACGCGCACCGCACTGGGTCACACCGGCCGCATGCTGGTGGCCGGCCGTGCGGAAACCGCGGCGTACTGGCTGGTGGCCACGGCGGCGGTGTTGCGGGTGTTCGGGCCGATGGCCTGGCCGGGTGGCTACCTGCACTGGGTGTGGGGAGCCGGGGCGTGCTGGGTGACCGGGTTCGGCCTCTATGCGCTGGCGTATGCGCCGCGCCTGATTCGGCGGCGGGTCGATGGCAAGCCTGGCTGAGTGAGTGGAGTAGTCTGATTTCTGCGTCTTGCCCTACAGGCCGCTGTGGCGCCATGAAAGAATGGCCGCCATGTCGAAACGTCTCGCATCGCAGCGCAATGCCATGCCCGGCGCTGCCGAATATGCTGCTTGGCTGGGCCGTCTCAAGGAAGAAGTCCACCGTACTCGCCTTGCCGCGTCGCTTTCAGTAAACCGCGAACTGATCCTGCTCTACTGGAGGCTTGGGCGTTCGATTCTCCCGCAGCAGACAGCAGCAGGCTGGGGGACAAAGGTGATCGACAGGCTTGCGGGCGATTTGCGTCAATCGTTCCCCGAGATGGCTGGTTTTTCATCGCGAAGCCTGAAATACATTCGGACGTTCGCTGCAGCTTGGCCAGACGAGGCAATAGTGCAACAGGTTGTTGCACTATTGCCACGACTACATTGTGCGAATGACGGAAACGCTGCCCGAAGATTTGCACGGGGCGCTGCCAACGTTAGAACAGCTGGAATCCTCGCCGGAGGATGAATGAGCATTACCGCGCGGGCGCCAACCAACGGGCCGATGACATGACGCTGCGACTTGTGGTCTAAGTTCCGCGAAACGTCAAATCGATTCCGGAATCGGCGTTACTTTCGCTGACCCCAGTTCCAGCCGCACACTGAATAGCGCCACCCCCAGCGCAGCCATCGGCGCCAGTGCCGCAACCCACGGCAATGCCGCCAGACCCGGTCCGTGATCGACCACCACGCCGCCCATCCACGCACCCAGGCCGTTGCCCAGGTTGAATGCCGCGATATTGAAGCTCGAGGCCAGGTTCTGTCCCGCGCCCTGGGCGTGGCGCAGCACGCGCAGCTGCAGCGGCGAGACCGTGGCAAAGGCTGCGATGCCAAGGATGCCGACGAAGGCCACCACCAGCACCTGGCTGTGGATGGCCAGCGTCATCGCCGCCAGCACCAGCGTCAGCGTGGTCAGCGTGGCCAGCACCGCGCGCGTCGGGGTGCGGTCGGCAAAGCGGCCGCCGAGCACGTTGCCAAGGATCATGCCGGCGCCGAACAGCAGCAGGATCGGTGACACCGCCGCCTCGCCAAAGCCGGACACGCGCGTCAGCAGCGGCTGCACGTAGGTGATCACGGCAAAGATGCCCATCGACTGCAGCACCGTCATCAACAGGCCCAGCAGCACCTGCGGGCGGCCGATGGTGGCCAGTTCGTCGCGCAGGGCCACGGGGGCGCCGTGGTCCTGGCTCTTCTGCACCAGCAGCGCGATCACCGCCAGCGACAGCAGCCCGATCACGGTCATCGCCCAGAAGGTCGAGCGCCAGCCCAGGTGCAGGCCCAGCCAGGCGCCGGCGGGCATGCCCAGCAGCGTGGCCAGCGTCAGGCCGGAGAACATCACCGAGATCGCGGAGGCGCGGCGGTCCTCCGGCACCAGCCCGGTGGCCACCACCGCGCCGACGCCGAAGAAGGTGCCATGCGTGAGCGAGGTCAGCACGCGCGCGATCATCAGCGTGGTGTAGTCGGGCGCCAGCGCGCAGGCGGCATTGCCGACGGTGTAGATCACCATCAGCGCCAGCAGCACGGCCTTGCGCGGCATGCGCCGCGTCAGCAGGGTCAGCACCGGCGCGCCGGCGAAGACGCCCAGCGCGTAGCCGGACACCAGCATGCCGGCGGCGGCGATGGTCACCCGCAGGTCGGCGGCAACCTGAAGCAGCAGGCCCATGATCACGAATTCGGCGCAGCCGATGCCGAAGGAACCGGCGGTGAGCGCGTAGAGCGCAACCGGCAGCCGGCCGCGGGCGGATGCAGCGCCGGGTGTGGAGTTGGTGGAGACTGGGGGGGCCATGTTCGGGGGATGCGTCGGCAAAAGGAAGGAAGCCCGCAGTCTGTGCCTTTCCGTCTTCAGTAAAAACCGGCATGATCCATAATCAGTTTCAATGGAATCTTGAAAATCATGGACCGGATCGGCGATATCGGCCTGTTCCTGCGCGTGCTCGACCTGGGTTCGATCAGCGCCGCGGCACGCAGCCTGGACCTGTCGGTGGCGGTGGCCAGCCAGCGGCTGCAGCGGCTGGAGCGTGAACTGGGCGTGCGCCTGCTGCATCGCACCACGCGGCGGCTGCACGCCACCCCGGAAGGCGTGGTGCTGGCCGAGCAGGGGCGTGCGCTGGTGGACGACCTGGAAGCGCTGGGCACCTCGTTGCGGCAGGCCGGCACCGGGGTATCGGGCACGCTGCGGGTGACCACGTCGTCCTCGTTCGGGCGGCTCTATATCTCGCCGCTGTTGCCGGAATTCCTGGCGCTGCATCCCGGCCTGACGCTCAGCGTCAACCTGACCGACAACGTGCTGGACCTGGTCAGCGCGGGTTTCGACCTGGCCATCCGCATCGGTGCGCTGGACGATTCGACGCTGGTCGCGCGGCGGCTGGCCAATAACCGGCGGCTGCTGTGTGCCGCGCCGGACTACCTGCGCCGGCGCGGCACGCCGCGCACCCCGCAGGACCTGGCGCGGCACGATTGCCTGGTGCTGGTGGGCAGCCAGGGCCGGCAGGATGTCTGGCGCCTGGGCGATGGCGCCGGCGGGGAGATTGCCGTGCGCGTGCGCGGCCGGATCGAGGCCAATACCGGCGAGCTGTTGTCCGATGCGGCGCTGGCGGGCTTTGGCATCGCCCTGCATTCCACCTGGCATGTCTGCGCCGACCTGCGCGCCGGGCGGCTGGTGCAGGTGCTGCCCGATTACCCGCTCGCCGACACCGGCATCTACGCCGTGATGCCGCAGCGGCGGCTGGTGCCCCCGCGCGTGCGCGCCTTTGTCGATTTCCTGGCCGGGCGCTTCGGCGACACCCCGCCGTGGGAGCAACCCCACGGCGGGTGAGCCGGCCTGCCCTACGCGGGTGGAGGCGCCGCCGCGCGCCGGTAGTCGCCCGGGGTCATGCCGGTCCAGCGGCGGAAGGCGCGGAAGAACGAGTTGGCATCGTCAAAGCCGAGCCGGAACGCGATTTCTCCGAGCGACATCGCGCCTCCGGCCAGGTAGCCGCCAGCCAGCTCGCGGCGCGCCTCTTCACACAGCGTGCGGAAACTCGTGCCCGCCGCCATCAGCCGGCGCTGCAGCGTGCGCTCGCTGATGTCCAGGTGGCGTGCCACCGCGGCCAGGCTGAGGGCGCGGTCGCCGGCCAGCGCCTGCAGGGCCGCGCGCACGTCGTCCAGCGACGCGGACGCCGGCCGCGCTTCGCGCGCGGCATGGCCCGCGCCCGCGCCGGCCGGTCCGCTGCGCACGCGGGCAGCCAGGCGCAAGGCCAGGTCGCGGCGGCCGAACACGATGGCGTCTTCGGGCTCGCCAAAGCGCACCGGGCAGTCGAATGCCTCGGTATAGCGCAGGTGCCAGTCCGGCTGGCCGATGCGCAGCGACACCCGCAGCGGATGCAGCGGCTTGCGCGTGAACTGGCGCCCGAAGGCCAGCAGCGAGCACAGCTCCATGTCGATGCGCGGTCGGGTGTCGGGCGCCTCGGGATCGCTCGGGCGGATACAGACCCAGGCTTCGTCGCCCTGGCGGCGCAGTTCGATGCGGTCGCCGGCGAGCAGCTTCTGGTAGCGCGCGATGCGCCGCAGCGCGGTGCCCAGCGACGGCCCGGCCATGGCCGTCAGGCCCGCCAGCCCGAGCAGGTCGGTCTGCATCCGGCTGCCCAGCCACAGGCCGATGGTTGGATCGCCGGTGGCACGGTAGACCGCGCAGAGCACGTGGCAGGCCTGTTGCGGGCCGGCCGCCGGCATGGCGGGCCTGAGGTCGCTGGGGTCGGAGTCGGTATCGGATTCCGGGGCAGGCGCGAGTCCCGATACGTCGTAGCCGCCGTCACGCAGTGCGTGCAGCAGGTCACGAGGCAACGGCCCGGCCTGGATAGGCTCTTGTTGTGTCATTGTCATTATCTGGCTGGCAAGTTGGCGCAAGTGCGCCAGTGCAGCCCCCGGTAACACTGAGATTACGCGGTGCCGGTGCCCCCTTCAAGGGAGTGCGGGGGGATGAAGTGTGGCCTGGGCAGCGCAACGGCGTGCTGGCGGCGGGGGTGCCGCACCGTTGCCGGGTTCCGGGGCGCCTGCAACCCGTTGCCTAAAATTTGGGCGCTCCGGTGGGTTGCCGCACAGACCGGGGCTTTCGGGGAATGTAGGGCCAGGATATCCACAGATTCTGTGGATATCACACGCAGGTTTTCAACATGGGTTTATGCGGCTGCCGCCAAGCGCCGGATGCAGGTATGCTGGTTGGTTTGAGGGCGCGGCGTGTTGCCTGGCCGCGCCGTCATCGTGTGGCATCCCTGTCGGATTTGCCGCCATCGTGCCGCCAACGTCCGCTGTTGGCCTAATCGTTCTACCTGCCCGCCGCCATGCGCCATGACCGGTCGTCCGCAGTCCTGCCTCGTCTTGCCTTGTTGCCGATGCTTGCCGCCGCCGTGGCGCTGTCCGGCTGCGTGGCGCAATACCGGGTGCCTGCCGGCGCCCCGGCCGCCAGCGTGCGGCTGCTGACCAGCACCGACGACAACACTTCGTTCACCGTGGTCGATCCGGCCAAATGCCCGGTGCCCGCGCGGCCGCTGGTGCTGGCGGGAACCGGCAGGCAGTTGTCTGCGATGGGACGGGACCGGAGCCTGGACATGGCCGGGCGCTCGCCCGAGCCGCCGGCGCGCACGCGCGAGCGGCTGGTGGAGGCGGGCCGGCGCATCTACGTGGCGGTGACCTCGGCCGCGGCGCCGCCGCTGCCCGAGCTGCGTTGCGCGGCGGGCGTGTCATTCGTGCCGGTTGCCGGCGGCCAGTATGAGATCCGCTACCAGCGGGACGAAACCGCGAGCCAGTGCTCGGCGCAGGTATTGCGCATGCAGCCGCTGGCCGGTGGCGGCGCGCGCCTGACGGCGGAGCCGACCCAGCAGGGCTTCAGGGCGCTGCGCAAGGAGTATGTCTGCCAGGCGCAGTGACGCGCCCGGCAGGCCGATGGCACCATCGATTGAAGCGGGCGCGTGAGACAGGCGCGCGCTGGCCGCGCTGGCGGCTTACTGCTCGATCAGGAAACGCTCCGGGCGCTTGCCCAGCCATGCCGGCGCGCGGCCGCGGCCCGACCAGGTCTTGCCGGTCTTGGGGTCCATGTACTTCGGCGGCAAGGCGGATGCGGGCTTCTTGGCACTCGAACCAGCCGGGCGGCCACGCTTGCGGCGCGGCAGGATGTCTTCGGCGGTCAGGCCGTATTCAGTCATCAGGTCCCGGATTTTGTCGATCACGCCGGCGACTTCCGTCGCACGCACTTCATTCAGCTTGGCTTCCAGCGCTTCCTTCTCAGCCAGGAGTTGCTTGTATGTCGCCATTTATATCCCCTTTCTGCAAATAGGCCGCTGCATGGTACTAGAAGTGTGGTGTCGGTTCACCTAAAAAAATTTTACAAAAAATAACGGAGATTGCACGGACTGATTGTTTGCCGGCCTGAATTGACGGTCGCACAGCCCACGATGCAGCCGGCATTGGGCTGGGCATCGCCCGTTTTGCCCGCATTTAAGGACAATGAAAATACGCACGCCCCAGGCCTTTAGCGCCTAGACTGCTTGTCTGCGCCCGGCGCAGCCCCCTCTGACACGACTACCGGAGCCCCTGATGAGCCAGCAGATTTTTGTCAATTTGCCCGTCCGTGACCTGCAAAAGTCGATTGCCTTCTTTACGCAGTTGGGTTTTTCCTTCAATCCGCAATTTACCGACGACACTGCCACCTGCATGATCGTCGGCGAAAACATTTTCGTGATGCTGCTGACCGAAGCCAAGTTCCGCAGCTTCTCGCCCAATGAAATCTGCGATGCACGGAAATCGACTGAGGTGCTGGTTTGCCTGTCGATGGAAACCCGCGCGCGCGTGGATGAAATGGTCAATGCCGCGGTCGCGGCGGGTGGCAATACCTACAAGCCGCCGATGGATTTGGGATTCATGTACGGGCATGGATTCCAGGATCCCGATGGCCATGTCTGGGAACTGGTGTACATGGATGTGGCGGCAATGCAGGCCGGGCAATGAAGGCGATTTAGCGAAACGCCATTCGCCAAGCGCGGGACCTTTCAGGCAAGCCACCAAAAAAACAGCCCGGGAAAGCAGGAAGCCCGGGCTTGAAATCCACCTGGATCACGGTGGAGGAGACATCTGGTTGTCAGCGTCCCGGGCGTGGCGCCCGGGACGCGGCAGTAGCTTTCGGCAGGATCAGATGGCCCAGCCCCCGGCATAGAACGCAGCCAGCACGACCGCGATGGCCACCGTGCCGACATTGAGCTTGCGCCATTCGCCAGCCACCACGCGGCCCACCACCAGGGTGCAGAAGCCCAGCATGATGCCGGTCACGATATTGCAGGTCAGCACGATGAACACGGCGCAGACCAGGCCAGCCATCGCGTCGACCATGTCGTCCATGTGCAGGCGGCTCACGCTCGACAGCATCAGCAGGCCCACGTACATCAGCGCGGGCGCGGTGGCGTACGACGGCACCAGCCCGGCCAGCGGCGAGAAGAACATCACCGCAACGAACAGCAGGCCCACCACCACGGCGGTCAGGCCGGTCTTGGCGCCGGCCGCAACGCCGACGGTCGACTCGATGTAGGCTGCAGCCGGAGCGCCGCCGAACATCCCCGAGAAGATCGAGCTGACCGAATCCGCGGTCAGCGCGCGCCCGCCATTGTGGATATGGCCGGCAGCGTTGAGCTGGCCGGCTTGTCCGGCGACCGCGCGGATCGTGCCGGTGGCATCGAACACCGCGGTCATCACCAGGGCCAGCACGCTCGGCAGCACTGCTGCCGTCAGCGCGCCGCGCACGTCCATGGCGCCGATCAGCGATTCATGGCCGGGTGCGCTCAGCGACGGCAGCGCGAACACGCCGGTGAACTTCACCGCCGGGTCGAAGGCCAGGCCCAGCGCGGAGATCGCGATGATCACCAGCAGGATGCCGCCCGGCACCTTGCGGCGCTCCAGGCCGAAGATCGCGGCCAGGCCCAGCACCGACATCACCACCGGGAACGAGGTGATCTTGCCCAGTGACACCGGCAGGCCGGGGTGAGCGTTCTTGACCACCAGGCCGACTTCATTCGAGGCGATCAACAGCAGGAACAGGCCGATGCCGATGCCGGTGCCGTGCGCCACGCCGGCGGGCAGGTTGCGCAGGATCCAGGAGCGCACGCCGGTGACGGAGATCGCGGTGAAGATCACGCCCATCAGGAACACGGCGCCGAGCGCGACCGCCGGCGACAGGCCCTGCCCCAGCACCAGCCCGAAGGCCATGAATGCGGTCAGCGAGATGGCGCAGCCGATGGCGATCGGCAGCTTGGCCCACAGGCCCATCAGCAGGGAGCCGAAGGCGGTGGTCAGGCACACCGCGACAAAGACCGCGCTGGTGTCGAAGCCGGCCTTGCCCAGCATGCCGGGAACGACAAAGACGGCGTAGACCATCGCCATGAAGGTGGTCACCCCGGCGACCACTTCCTTGCGCTGGGTGCTGCCGCGCGCGGTGATCTCGAAAAACGCGTCGATCCGGCTCCGGACTTCGGGGACTTGGGGGCGTGCAGCATCGGCTTCCGTCGCGGACGACGGATAGGGCTGTTCGATCATGATGAGCTGTCTCCTTGCGGGCGCTGCAACGTCCGTCGTACGGACTGTCGTCAGGCGTGTCTCACGTGGTTCTGGTCTGGGCTGGAGGCGCAAACCTGGCCAACCCGCTGTTATCGGTGTGCCGCTTGTCGGTGCCTCTGCGGGCGCGATCCGGGCAAGGCTGAAGGCTAGGTGACCACGCGCCATGCATCATCACCGGCAGGCAATGCGCGGCATGTGCATCGAGGAATATCGAATGTGACGGTTGGGCACCTTGGATTGCCGGATTGGCATCAGGTGGCGCGTGCGGCAGGCGGCCATTATCACGCACCCCATATACGGCCTATAGGTACAGACCCGGATGATTCAGGCGCAACTTCTCTATACTAGGGATAACCCTGAGCTGCCTCCCGATCCGGGCCGAACCACGGCTGGATGTGCTTCGTGAGGCGCACCAACTTCCATCCAACCGGAAAGGATATTCGCCATGCAAGTACTCGCCGACACCCTCTATCGCCAGCCCGCCCAAGCCAAGGCATCGAAGCCCGCCGCCCAGCCGGCACGCGATGTTGCCTACTACGCCCGCGTGGGCGGCGGCCAATCGCTGGCCGCGCGGGTGCGCGCCTACTTTGCCCAGGGCTGGACCCTGTACGTAGCCAACGCACGCGAGGCCGCGCCGATCCGCTGGCTGTAAGCGGGCGCGCTGCCTCAGTACATGCCGGTGCGGGCCATGAACGTGTCCAGGGTCCAGCCGCGCCCGAGCAGCAGCATGCGCGTATGCAGGCCCTCACGCACTGGCGCGTCGACGGCCTGGCCCAGCCAGGTCAGCGTCTTGTGGCGCAAGTCCACATAGCCCATCGGGTAATCGGCGGCCAGCACCTGCCATAGGGCGTTGGCGCCGGCCGACTGGCGCGCCCCGCTCAGCAGGCACAGCCCGCCATCCAGCGCCCAGCGGTACAGCGCCCGAGCCAGGCCGCGGCGCTGGTAAGCGGGCGCAAACTTTGTGTGCGGCGCCCGTACCCATGGGTCGGCCCGGCGGCCGACCTCGATCAGCCGGTTGAAGACGGTATAACCGGCCAGCCGGCGCTGCATCACATCTTCCACATACACGTAGTACTCGCCGTCGGCCTCGCGATAGCGCAGGCGCAGGCCTGGCGCGCCCGCGGGCAGCGCCGGCATCGCATGCAGGCAGTCGCCGGGTTGGCCGATGCGGTCGTGCAGGGCACCCAGCTCGCGCTCGATATCGCCCGGCGCGAGCTCAACGTCGATGCGCAGTTCGAGCGCGCGCGGCAGGCCGGCGCCGGCAGGCGCAGGGCATGGAAATTCACCATGGCAAGACTCCACTGGGGCTCAGGGATTGAGGATCAGGTAGAGGGCGGCAAGCGCCACCATGGCGCAGAAGGTATGGCGGTAGAGCGGGGACATGTCTGGCTTTCTCCTGGCTGCATGATCAAGCGGGTGCCGGATGGCATCCGCGACATGGGCCGTGCGGGAAAGCTCAGGACTGGAGGGTGGCGCCCCGAGCTGCCCGCACGGCCAGGAAAAGCACGGCACGGCGGACCTGGGCGTACGCGTGGAAGCGGTCGGCCAGGTCGATGGCGGCGCCCGGGCGCTGCGCGGCGCGCACGCCTGCCGCCGGCAGGGCCGGGCGGTTCAGGGTGGCGAAGCGGACAGTGCGAAGCATGGGTGTCGGGGCGCGAAAGCATCGGGGGAACATTGCTTATGCCACACTTCGCGCGCAATGTCGAGGCAAGTTGCGGGCTTCCGCTTTTAACTCCGTGCTACTTCGTAATCATGGTGGCTATGGCCGGCCTGCCGGCCACAGCTCCGCCATCTTTAATTGTGAACACTGTCTACATGTACTAGACTCAGAAAGCATCGTTCACCGGCCTTCTTGCAGGAGCCAAGATGACGACTTCCCCCACACCCGAAACCGACACCGGCCCCGTCAGGCTGCTGGTGGCCACCACCAAGGGCGCCTGGTTCCTGACCAGCGACGCCGCGCGCCGCAGCTGGCAGATCGAGGGCCCGACGTTCCTCGGCCATACCATCCACCATATCGTGCAGGACCCGCGCGACCCGTCGCGCATGCTGATGGCGGCGCGCACCGGCCACCTGGGCCCGACCGTGTTCCGCTCCACCGACGGCGGCCGCAACTGGACCGAAGCCGCGCGCCCGCCCGCCTTCGACAAGGCCCCGGAGGGCGAGACCGGCCGCGTCGTCGACCACGTGTTCTGGCTCACGCCCGGCCATGCCAGCGAGCCCGGCACCTGGTATGCCGGCACCTCGCCGCAGGGCCTGTTCCGCAGCGCCGACCACGGCGTGACCTGGGAGCCGGTATCAGGCTTCAACGACCACCCGAACTGGCGCACCTGGACCGGCGGCGAGCAGGACGGCACGCCCGACGGCCCCAAGATGCATTCCGTGCTGGTCGATCCGCGCGACGCGCGCCACCTGTATATCGGCATGTCCAGCGGCGGCGTGTTCGAGAGCACCGACGGCGGCGCGGACTGGAAGCCGCTGAACCGCGGCAGCCTCGCCACCTTCCTGCCCGATCCCAATCCCGAGTACGGCCAGGATCCGCACTGCATGCTGCAGCATCCCGCCGACCCGGACATCCTGTACCAGCAGAACCATTGTGGCATCTACCGCATGGACCGCCGCGAAGGCGTGTGGAAACGCATCGGCGAAGCCATGCCGGCGGAAGTGGGCGATATCGGCTTCCCCATCGTCGCCCACCGCCGCGATCCGCGCACGGTCTGGGTGTTCCCGATGGATGGCAGCGACGTCTGGCCGCGCGTCAGCCCGGGCGGCCGCCCGGCAGCGTATGTCACGCGCGATGCCGGCGAAACCTGGCAGCGCCAGGACCGCGGCCTGCCCGCCGAACAAGGCTGGTTCACGGTCAAGCGCCAGGCCATGGCCACCGACGGCCACGCGCCGGTGGGCGTGTACTTCGGCACCACCGGCGGCGAGATCTGGGCCAGTGCCGATGAAGGCGAGGGCTGGCAATGCATCGCCCGCAACCTGCCGCAGGTCTACGCGGTTACCGTGGCGCGCCCTGCCTGAATGCCATCAGCCGACCGGAGAACTTCCATGCAGGTCCGTATCGCGACGCCGCTCTTCTCCTATACCGGACAGCGCGAATACGTCGAGGCCCGTGGCGCCAGCATCGCCGAGCTGCTCGACGACCTTGACCGCCAGTTCCCCGGCATGCGCTTTCGCATCGTCGATGAGCAGGGCAAGCTGCGGCCGTATATCCGCGTCTTCGTCAACCGCACGCAGCTGATGCGGCTGGACGCGCCATTGAAGGAAACCGACGAGGTGCATATCCTGCAGGCGCTGGCGGGCGGGTAAGCGCCCGGCTACAGCGCCTGCAGGTACGGCCACGGGTAGATGCCGCGGTCGTGCCCGTCGCTGAACACGATCTGCACACCATAGCCCATTTCGCCGAGGGCGACGATTTGCGTGTCGCCCGGCCCGGCCTCCGAGGGCTTGCCGCGGCAGGCGGCGCAACGGCAGGCTGCGCGCAAGCGGCCCGGGTCCAGCGACTGGCACTGGCCGTCTGGCCAGTAGACGCGCAGCGCGCCGTTGGCGCGGGAGAGCTCCAGGCGCGTGGGTACGACCATGCCGCCGCTCATGCATGAGCCTCCGGCGCGCCGATCTGCGCCAGCGCAATGCGTACGGCCTTGCGTACCTCCGGATCGGCATCGTCGGCGGCCGAGGCAAGGGCCGGCACGGCTGCCGCATCCCGCAGGCTCCCCAGCGACAGCGCGGCCTCTTTGCGCAGGTTGCTGATGGCGTGGGCCAGCTGCATCGTCAGCGGCACCAGCGCCGCGCGGTCACGCAGCTTGCCGAGAGCCCTGGCGGCCTGCAGGCGGACCTGCCAGTAGCGGTCTTCCAGCGCGTCGATCAACGGGCCCACGGCTTCAGGGAATTTCAGTTTTCCCAGCGTCTGCGCGGCTTCTTCCCGCACCTGCCAGGCGCCGTCGCGCAGGGCCGCCAGCAACGCATCGCGCGCCGACGGGTCGGCAGCCAGGCCGAGCGCGCCGGCGGCGGCGCGCCTGACGTCGGTATCGGCATCGCTGGTCGCAGCTTGTGCCAGCGCGGGCAGGGCTTCGCTGCGCCTGAGCCAGCCCAGCACGGCCACGGCTTCGCGGCGCACCGGGGCGGCCGCGTCGGACAGGGCCGCCATGGCCGCATCGAAGCCGGCCGCATAGCGCAGCTCGCGCAGGCCGCGCCACGCGGCCGCCCGGACAAAGGGATCGCCGTGCGTGACCCACGGCAGCAAGGCGGCACCGGAGGCGGGCGCCTTCAGTTCCGACAATCCCTGTGCTGCCGCTTCGGCCACTTCGCGGCTGGGGTCGGCCAGTGCCGCGGCCAGCGCCGGGACGACCGCTTCCTGCTCCCAGCTGGCCAGCGTGCGCGCGGCTTCCGCGCGGACGGATTCGGCAGGGTCCGATTGCAGGCGCTGCAGCAGCAGCGGCACGCCGTCTTCATCCTCCAGGTCGGCAAGTTGCAGCACGGCCACGCGTCGCACCGCGGGGTCGGGGTCGGCCAGGCGCAGCGTCAGCGCGCCGATGGAGGGATCGAGATCAAACAGGGATTCGTCAGGCAGGGTGGAAGCTTGCGGCATGGATGGCAGTCAGGTCGATAGCGGTCAGGCGGCGGTCGCGAGCGCGCTGGCCTGGGTGTGGTCGTGCAGCAGGTCGCGGCAGCGGCGCTTGAGCCGGATGAAATCGTCATCGGTCATCAACTCGGCGCGGCGGGGCCGCTCGAAGGGGATAGCGATATCTTCAAGGATGCGTCCGGGCCGTGGCGACATCACCAGCACGCGGTCGGCCAGGAACAGCGCCTCGTCGATGTCATGGGTGACGAAGACCACGGTGGTGCGCATCCGCGCCCAGACCTCGAGCAGCAGGGCTTGCATATGGGCGCGGGTCTGCGCGTCGAGCGCACCGAAGGGCTCGTCCATCAGCAGCACGCGCGGCCGGTTGATCAGCACGCGCGCAATCTCCGCGCGCTGCTGCATGCCGCCGGAAAGCTGGGCGGGGTAGCGCTGCGCGAAGCCGCCCAGGCCGACCAGGTCCAGCAGGGCCTGCGCCTCGCGCTTGCGCTCGGCGGTGGGCACGCCCTGCATCTTCAGGCCGAAGGCGACGTTGTCGAGCACGCGCTTCCACGGGAACAGCGAGTGCTGCTGGAACACCAGCCCGCGCACCGGCGCGGGGCCGCGCACCGGCGCCCCGTCGAGCAGGATCTCGCCCGCCGCCGCCGGCAGGTGTCCGGCGATGGCGCCCAGCAGCGTGGACTTGCCGCAGCCCGACGGCCCCAGGATGCAGACGAACTGCCCGGCGGGAATGTCGATGGATAGCTGGTGCACGGCGGTGAAGGCGGCATCGCCCTGGCCCAGCGCCACATCCAGGCCGCGCACCTGCAGGTGGCCCGCGCGGATCGGTTGGCTCGTCATGCGCGCACCTGCTGCAGGCGGGTCCACGGCATCAGCCACGCGCCGAGGCGCTTGATCAGCGCGCTGCTGCCCATGCCGAAGGCACCGATCAGGAGCATGCCGACGACGATGTCTGCATAGTTCTGCAGGTTGTAGGCCTCCCACGTGTAGTAGCCGATGCCGTACTGGCCGGCGATCATCTCGGCGGTGACCAGGCAGAACCAGGACGTGCCCATGCCGATCGCCAGCCCGGTGACGATACTCGGCAGCGCCGCGGGCAGCAGCACCTCGGGGAACACGGTCCAGCGGCGCGCGCCCAGGCTGCGCGCCGTGGCGACCAGGCGCGGGTCGGTGCGCTCCACGCCGTGGATGGTGTTGAGCAGGATCGGGAACAGCGCCCCGATGAAGGTGATGAAGATCATGCTCAGCTCCGAAGACGGGAACATCAGGATTGCCAGCGGAATCCACGCCACGCCGGGGATCGGGCGCAGCACCTCCAGCGGTGGCAGCAGCAGGTCTTCCAGCCAGCGCGAGCGGCCGATCGCCATGCCGAGCACGATGCCAGCCACGGCCGCCGCGCCAAAGCCGGCAAACACGCGGTACAGGCTGTTGCTCAGGTGCAGCACCAGCTTGGGTGACTGCAGCAGTTGCCAGGCCGCCGGAACCACGTCGCTGGGCGCGGGCACGTTGGCGAAGGTGACGAGGCCGAGGTGGGCCCGGTGGGACGAGGCCAGCTGCCACAGCACGATGCAGCTGGCCAGCGCGGCCAGGCGCACCAGCCAGCGTGCCAGCCGCACGCGTGCCGCGCCCGGCGCGGCCGGTGCCACCGGGGGCGCCCCCGCTTCAAGGCTGATCGAGGTCATGGGCGCGCTCCGCGTCAGTTGCTGGCCACGGCGACCGCGGCGCCGCTGACTGCGGCAAAGTCCCGCACATTGCCACCATTGGCCTTTGCCCAGCCATCCGCTGAGCCCTTGAGCAGGAAGGCGCTCGCCTGCCCCTTGCCGTCCTGCACGTACCACGCCTTGCTGGCCAGCAGCTTCAGGCCGGTATTGCGGTCATGCACATACAGCACGCGCGCCTGCTTGCCCTCTTTTGCAGCCTGCCTGAGCGCGGCGAATGCTGCAGCCGGCGAGGCATAGGCGCGCACCCTGGACTCGCCCCGCAGCCACAGCTGCGCGGCCAGCTTCGGCTCGGCGATGGGTTTGCCGCTGCCCGCGTCCTTCGCCGCGAGGGGCTGTTTGTCGTAGGACTTCAGGCGCGCTTCATAGTCCAGCCCCTCCAGCCTGAAGGCTTCGCGGATGTAGCGCTCGTCGATCACGGTGTCGGCGCTGAGGTCGGCATCGGTGCGCTTGAGCAGCTTCAGCGTCTCGATCGAGGTCTGCAGCGCCTGGCGGTACTCCGGCTTCCAGGTGTAGTCGCGGTTCTGCAGGCCGAGCGGGCCATGGAACAGGTAGTCCACCTCGGCGTCGATGCCGGTCACCCGGGCAATCAGCTCGCTGTATTTCTCGGGCTCCGCCGCCATCAGGCGGTCGGCCTCGATCGCGGCGCGCAGGTAGGCCACCACGATCTCCGGGTACTTCTGCGCGTATTCCGCGTTCACCAGCGCGCCGTGGAAGGTGGGGGCCTCGGCCTGGGCGCCGTCATAGATCTTGCGGGCAAAGCCGCGGAAGACAAAGAGCTCGGGGAAGGGCACGAAGTTGGCATGGCCGTCCACCTTGTGTGCCTGCAGCGCCGAGCCGCCGACCTCGGGCGACTGCGACACCAGGGTCACGTCCTTGTCCGGGTCCCAGCCCTGGCGCTTGATCGCGCGCAGCAGCATGCCGTGCGCGGTGGAGCCGAACGGCACCGAGATGGTCTTGCCCCTGAGCTCCGCCAGCGACTGGACCGGCGAATCCGCCGGCACCACGATGCCGTTGCCGGTGCCGATCGCGTTGCCCGACAGCGGCGCGATGAACAGGCTCTTCTTGCCGGCCTTCTGGAAGGCAGCGGCATTGAGCGAGCCGGGGAAATCCGCCATGGCGCCGATATCCAGCTTGTCGGCCACCATCTCGTTGGTCAGCGGCGGGCCGGAGGTGAAGTTCTTCCATTGCACGTCGTAGGTGACGTCCTTGTACTTGCCGGTGCGGGGCAGGTACTTGTCGAGCAGCTTCAGTTCGCGGATCAGCAGGCCGCCGGTGGCGCAGTTGATGGTGGTGTCCTGCGTGCCGATGGCAACGCGGATGGTTTCGGCACTGGCCGTGCCGGCCAGGCTGGCGGCGGCCAGTGCCAGCAGCAGGTGGATGCTGGTGGAGGCTTTCATGGGGTTATCTCTGTGGTGCTGTTGTCATGAAGCGGGGCAATCAACGCAGCAGGTACGGGATCTCGACCCTGACCGCGCCCGTCGGGCAATCCTTCTCGCAGGGCATGCAGTACCAGCACTCGTCGAACTGCATGAATGCCTTGCCTTTGGTCAGGTCGATGGCCAGCAGGTCCATCGGGCAGACATCGACGCAGACCGTGCAGCCCTTGTCGGCAATGCACTTGTCTTCATCGATGGTGACCGGCGCGCTGCTGCGCTGGGCGATCTCATGCGGGGTGTAGGCCATGGCGTGGGTTCCTTCAGGCGGCAGCCAGGGTGGCGGGTTCGGCAGTGGCGGCCGTGGCGGCGGCCTGGCCGCGGCTGACGCGCAGCCGCTGGTAGGCGGTGGCGTCGTCGCCTGCCACCGGGACGATATACGGCTCGATCGCGCGCTTGTGGCTGACCATGCGCCCGGCTTCATCCTTGCTCAGGTGCGTATGGCAGAACCAGTCCGCATCATTGCGCTGCGGATAGTCGACGCGATGGTGGTAGAGACCCCAGCGGCTCTCGGTGCGGAACAGGGAGGCGCGTGCCGCCATCTCGGCGCAGTCGCGGATCGCCATCACCTCGACCGCGCGCATCAGCTCGTGCGGATTGGCGGCGCGGATCTGGCCGATGTCCTCGGCGATGGCGTCAAAACGCTGCAGGCCGATTTCCATCTTGCGCGTGACCTTGGGCGGCTGCAGGTAGTCGTTGACCATGCGGCGCAGCTTGTATTCCACCTGGGCGGGCGGCAGCCCACTCTCGCGCGCCAGCGGTGCGAACACGCGCGCGCGCTCCGCCTCGACCTGGGCCGCATCGGCTTCAGGCAGGCCGCGGCCGGCGACGTAGTCGGCCGCGTTGTGCCCGGCAAACCAGCCATAGGTGAAGGCGCCCAGCATGTAGTTGTGCGGCACGGCGGCCATGTCTCCGGCCGCGTACAGGCCCGGCACGGTAGTCTCGGCGCGCTCGTTCACATGCACGCCGGAAGCGCTGTGGCCGCTGCAGAAGCCGATCTCCGAGATATGCATCTCCACCATCTGCCTGCGGTAGTCGGTGCCGCGCCCGGCGTGGAACTGGCCGCGGCTGGGCCGTTCGTTGGTGTGCAGGATCGTCTCGATGGTCTGGATGGTTTCTTCCGCCAGGTGGTCAAGCTTCAGGAACACCGGGCCGTTGCCGCCCTGGAGCTCCTGGTAGAACTCCCACATCATCTGGCCGCTCCAGTAGTCGCATTCGATAAAGCGCTCGCCCTTGCCGTTGGCGGTATAGCCGCCCAGCGGGCCGGTCACGTAGGCGCAGGCCGGGCCGTTGTAGTCCTTGATCAGCGGATTGATCTGGAAGCACTCCAGGTTGGCCAGCGCGGCGCCGGCGTGATAGGCCATGGCATAGCCGTCGCCGGCATTGGTCGGGTTCTCGTAGGTGCCCATCAGGTAGCCGGAAGCGGGCAGGCCCAGGCGGCCGGCCGCGCCGCAGCACAGGATCACGGCGCGCGCGCGGATCACGTGGAAGTCCGCGCTGCGGCAGTCGAAGCCCATCACGCCGCCGGCGGCGCCGCTGGCGTCGGTCAGCACGCGCGTGGCGACGATGCGGTTGGTGATCTCTACCCGCGCGCGCTTGAGCTGGCGGTACAGCACCTTCTTGACGTTGTGTCCTTCCGGCATCGGCAGCACATAGGAGCCCATGTGATGGACCTTCTTCACTGCGTAGTCGCCGGTCTCGTCCTTCTCGAACCTGACGCCCCAGCGATCCAGCTGCTCGATGGTGGCAAAGCTGTGGCGCGCGTAGGCATAAACGGTGGACTGGTCGACGATGCCGTCGTTGGCCACGGTGATCTCGCGGGTGTACTGCTCGGGCGTGGCGTGGCCGGGGATCACGGCATTGTTCAGCCCGTCCATGCCCATCGAGATGGCGCCGCTGCGCTTGACGTGCGCCTTGTCGAGCAGCAGCACGCGCAGCGCGGGGTTGCGTTCCTTGGCCTTGATCGCGGCCATCGGGCCGGCGGTGCCGCCGCCGACGACAACGATGTCGTATTCGTGAGTCAGGGTATTCATGCGGAGGGCTTCCCCTTGCTGGCTGGTTTGCGGGGCCGTGCATGGCCGGCTGGGCTGGTGACGCTGGCGGCTGGCGCGGTCTTGTGCCGGTCTGCGCGCAGCCGGTACTGGAACGCGTCGCCGCGGAAGTAGAGGAACTCGTAATCGATAGGCGTGCCTTGCGCGTCATGGGTCAGGCGTTCGATGCGCAGCACCGGCGCGCCTTCCTCGATGCGCAGGGCCTGGGTCAGCTCGTCGTCGGCGAGGATGGCGTCGACACTCAGGTCGGCATGGCCGAGCTTCACGCCACAGTCGTTTTCCAGGATCAGGAAGATGTCGCGCGTGGCCAGGTCGGCAGTGAGCAGGCGGCGGCCGACGGCCTCGGACACCCAGGTCAGCTCCAGCGACACCGGCTCGCGGTTGAGCAGGCGCACGCGCCGGATCTCCACCACCGGATCGCCTTCGCGCAGCCGCAGTTGCGTGGCAACGTGACGGCTGGCAGGTACGCATTTGCAGTTGCGTATCTGGTTCAGGATCTCGTAGCCCATGCTCGACATGGCCTCGGCAAAGCCTTGCAGCGAAGTCACGTTCTGGAAGGCGCGGGGCTTGGAGACGAAGGTGCCCTTGCCATGGATCTTGAAGATCAGCCCCTCCTTCTGCAGGTCGCCCAGCGCCTGGCGCACGGTGATGCGGCTGGCGCGAAAGCGCTCGCCCAGCTCGCTTTCCGACGGCATCTGGTGGTGCGGCGGATAGGTGCCGTCCAGGATGCTGGCGCGCAAGGCGTCCTTGATTTGCGTATAGAGCGGCAGCGGGATCGGTGCCGGCATGGCTGCGGCGGCGGGGACGGGTACCACGTTGGTCCGGGTCGTCATGGGGATCGACATAGCGTGTTATGACAAGTTGGGAACCACTATATGGACGACGCTGCGCCGGAGGAACGAAGCAATCCGGATATGCAAGGATGAAATCCGAACACGCGCTGCGTGCGCCTCTCAACTCCCGTTGCCCCGCGCCGATATCCAGTCATGAACCCTGCCGTCCGCCATCCGCCGCGGCCGCAGGCTGATGACAACGACGGCGGCAAAAACCACACGCACGGCACGGGAGCGCAGCATGAGCAGTTCCATGAGGGACATCGACGAACGGACCAACCTGACCAACAACAACCAGTTCGAGCTGCTGCTGTTCCGGCTTGGCGAAGCCGAGCATTCCGGCCAGACGGAGCTGTTCGGGATCAATGTCTTCAAGGTGCGCGAGATCCTGGTGATGCCGCACGTGACGACCGTGGTGGGGGCCGACCCGTCGATCCTGGGCATGGCGGATATCCGCGGCCAGGTGATCCCGGTGATCGACCTGCCCCGGCTGGTGGGCTGCAAGCCGCGCAGCGGCCTGGGCATCCTGCTGGTGACGGAATATGCACGTTCGACGCAGGGCTTCGCGGTGGAGGCAGTGGAGGAAATTGTGCGCCTGGAGTGGAACCAGGTGCATTCGGCCGAGGCCAGCGTGCGGACCGGCCACGTCACCAGCATCGCCAAGCTGGACGGGGACACCGCCGGGGGCGCGGGCCCGTCGCGGCTGGTGCAGGTGCTGGACGTCGAGCAGATCCTGCGCGATGTGCTGCCGACGCGGCAGCCAGACGTGGACCCGGGCACGGTCGGCCCGCAGTTGAGCCTGCGCCCCGGCGCCAAGGTCATTGCCGCCGACGATTCGGCACTGGCGCGCGGCCTGATCGAGCAGGGGCTGAAGGCGCTGGGCGCGCCGGTGGTGATGACCAAGTCCGGCAAGGAGGCGTGGGAGCTGCTCGACCGCATCGCCGGCGAGGCGGCCAGCCATGGCAGGTCAGTGCAGGACGAGGTGGCGCTGGTGCTGACCGACCTGGAGATGCCGGAGATGGACGGTTTCACCCTGACCCGCAAGATCAAGGCGGACAGCCGGCTGAAGTCGCTGCCGGTGGTGATTCACTCGTCACTGTCGGGAGAGGCCAGCGAGGAGCATGTGCGCAAGGTGGGCGCGGACGCTTATGTAGCGAAATTCGTGGCCAAGGAACTGGCCGACACCATCCGCGAGGTGCTGACGCGCTGAGCGCCCGGTGGCGGAAGAATCGCAACAGGCACAAAATTCGAACGCCCGCAACCATTCCCGTAGCCCGGAGGGTTGCCTATAAAACGGGCACTCCAGTGAATTCCAGCACCGGCGCGCCCTTTGCGGTTGTCAAGAGGGGGGATATCCACTGAAGCTGTGGATAGTTACTGTGGACAAGTCGGGCCTCCCGGCCGTGACTGCCCGGGAGGCCCGGCGGCGGCCGGCGTGACCCCCACGCCCGGCCGCACTCCCTGGTGCTGGCGCTTCTCGCTCCCCTTACTTGGGCTGCTCCACCGTGCGCAGGTAGGGCTTCAGGGTCTTGAAGCCCTGCGGGTACTTCTTCTTGGCCTCCTCGTCCGAGACCGATGTCGGGATGATGACGTCCTCGCCCGGCTTCCAGTTCACCGGCGTGGCCACGGTGTGCTTGGCATTGAGCTGCAGCGAATCCAGCAGGCGCAGCACCTCGTCGAAATTGCGCCCGGCGCTCATCGGGTACACCAGCATGGCCTTGACCTTCTTGTCCGGGCCGATGATGAACACCGAGCGGATGGTGGCGTTGTCTACCGCCGTGCGCGGGCCGCTGCCGCTGGCCTCGGGGTGGATCATGTCGTAGAGCTTGGCCACCTTCAGGTCTGCGTCGCCGATCATCGGATAGTTGATGGTGCAGTTCTGCGTTTCCTCGATGTCCTTGACCCAGCGCTGGTGGTCGCCGACCGGGTCGATGCTCAGGCCGATGATCTTGGTGTTGCGCTTGTCGAATTCGGGCTTGAGCCGGGCCATATAGCCCAGTTCGGTGGTGCACACCGGCGTGAAGTCCTTGGGATGCGAGAACAGGATGGCCCAGTTGTCGCCGATCCACTCATGGAAGCTGATCTTGCCTTCCGTGGTGTCGGCGGTGAAATCAGGGGCTTGCTCGCCCAGTCGAATCGCCATGGTTGCGCTCCTTGCAGTTGGCGTGGTTTGGAAACGCGCGTCGCCGCGCGCTGTTGCCCGCTATCGCGCTGTCTCGTTGTTCGCCCGGCCGCCTAGCGGAAGACCAGCACCGGGATCGTGCTGTGGGTCAGGACCTTGTGGGTTTCGCTGCCGATCAGCAGCGCCTGCAGCCCGCGCTTGCCATGCGACGACATCACGATCAGGTCGCAGTCGCGCTGCTGCGCGCACTGGATGATGGCCTGCCAGGGATGGTCGTCGGTGGCCGTAACGGTCTCGCAGGCCACGCCGGCCTGCGCCGCGGTGTGGCTGAGCGCGGCGAGGAAGGTATCCGCGTGGCGCGCTGCTTCTGCGGCAAAGGTGTCCTTGGTGTCCTGCAGGCTGGTCAGCCGGTAGGGCAGTACGTGGTACTCGGGAATCACATGCAGCCCGGTCACGCGGGCGCCGATGCGGCTGGCAAAGGCCATGGCGCGGGCCGCCATCGCGTCGGCGCGTGCGGAGCCGTCGGTAGGCACAAGGAGGTGCTTGAACATGATGGGCCTCCGATTGCAGAAGATTGCCGCGTCCGCCCTGGCCCATACCCCGTACGCCCGGGCGAGCCAATCCAGTATAGGAATTGAGTGGCATAAGCGACAGTGCAGGCGTGGCGAATATCACGGCGCGAGCCGCAAGCCGGCGGGCATTAACATGCTGTTATCATCCAATGCACCATCATCATCCTGCACGAACCCGAGGGATTGACGCATGATCGCGCTGCGCGAAGCTTGGCTGGCCGGACTGTTCCGACGCGGCAACTGGCTGCCGAACATCGTGTCGGGCGTGATCGTCGGGGTGGTGGCGCTGCCGCTGGCCACGGCGTTTGCGATCGCGTCAGGCGCCAAGCCGGAGCAGGGCCTGTACACGGCCATCGTCGCCGGGCTGGCGGTGTCGCTGTTCGGCGGCAGCCGGCTGCAAATCGCGGGGCCCACCGGCGCGTTTATCGTGGTGCTGTCCGCCGTGACCGCGCGCCATGGCATCGACGGCCTGCAGATCGCCACCCTGATGGCGGGGCTGATCCTGCTGGCGATGGGGCTGACGCGGCTGGGCAGCGTGATCCGGTTCGTTCCCGCGCCGGTGATCGTCGGCTTCACGGCTGGCATCGGCGTGATCATCTTTGTCGGCCAGTGGCGCGATTTCTTCGGTCTGCCGCCGGTCGCCGGCGAGCATTTCCACGAAAAACTCTGGCACCTGCTGCAGGCGCTGCCGCAATGGCACCCGGCCACCACCGCGCTGGCGCTGGGCAGCCTGGCGCTGGTAGTGGGCGCGCCGCGCGTGCGCTGGCTGCGGCGCATCCCCGGGCCGCTGGTGGCGCTGCTGGTTGCCACCGCGGTGCAGGCGCTGTTCCGCTTTGACGGCGTCGCCACCATCGGCACCGCCTTTGGCGGCCTGCCGCGCGGGCTGCCCGTGCCCGCGCTGCCGGACATCACGCTGGCACGCGTGCTGGAGCTGGCCGGGCCGGCCTTCACCATCGCCATGCTGGGCGCGATCGAGTCATTGCTGTCCGCGGTGGTGACCGACGGCATGGCGGGCACGCGGCACGATTCCAACCAGGAGCTGGTCGGCCAGGGCATCGCCAATATCCTGGCGCCGCTGTTCGGCGGGTTTGCCGCCACCGGCGCCATCGCCCGCACCGCCACCAATATCCGCAATGGCGGCAACAGCCCGCTGGCCGGCGTGGTGCATGCGCTCACGCTGGTGATGGTGCTGCTGTTCCTGGCGCCGCTCGCGGCCAGCGTGCCGCTGGCGACGCTGGCCGCGATCCTGTTCCTGGTGGCCTACAACATGAGCGAGGGGCGCCAGTTCGCGCGCATGGTCCGCCGCGCGCCGCGCGCCGACGTGGCCATCCTGCTGATCACCTTCACCCTGACCGTGCTGACCGACCTGGTGGTGGCGGTCAATATCGGGGTGATCCTGGCCATGCTGCAGTTCCTGCGGCGCATGTCGGCGTCAGTGGAGGTGGCGCGCCAGGATGTCGTGGACGTAGAGCGCGAACTGGGCGATACCGGCGCCGGCCTGCCCGCGCGGATGCCGCCGGGCGTGCTGGTCTATGCCATCGACGGACCGTTCTTCTTCGGTGCCGTGGAAGCGTGCGAGCGCGCACTGGTGCAGACCCATACCGAGCCGCGCGTGCTGCTGATCCGCCTGGGCCGCGTGCCCTTCATGGACATGACCGGACTGCAGACGCTGGAGGCCGTGATCGTGACGCTGCAGAAACGCGGCGTGGCGGTGGTGCTGGCTGAAGCCAACGAGCGGGTCAGGGAAAAGCTGGCGCGCGCGGGCGTGCTGGCGGCGCTGGGGGAGGGCAACTACGTGGATTCGCTGGCGCAGGTGGTGCAGCGCTGCGGCGAGCTGGCAAGCGAAGATGCAGGCGAGGGCGACGCCCCGCGCTGAGTCACTTCTTCTGCCGGGTGCTGCCCGCGGGCTTGGGCTTGGTGGCGTATTCCACGCCATGCTGGGCCAGGTATTCGCGGATCAGCTGGCGCACGACCTGCGACGGTGTCAGGTCCTGTGAGGCGCACAGGGTTTCAAAGGCCTTTTTCTTGACCGGATCGATCAGGATGGTAAGGCGGGCGGTCTTGGATTCCATGAGGGGTGTCCGGCTGTCCGGATAGGTCCGGCTTGACGGCAGCGGCGATCGGAAACGCATTATATACAGGGCCACCGCAGCGCCCGATTCCCGATCGGTGCCAGCACACCGGCGGTTTGCTCCCCTCTTCCGCTTGCGGGAGAGGGGAGCGTACACGAGGGGCGGCAGTATTCTCCGAGGCTATTTGCTCGTCGGCTCCCTGTTGTCTTCGACCGCTACACCGCCATCTCCAGATCCGCAATCACCGCCGCCAGAAACCGCGCCGCCTCCCCACCCGTCACCACGCGATGGTCAAAGGTCAGGCTCAGCGGCATCACCCGGTGCACCGCCGGCACGCCGCCGGCTGCTACCACTTCCTCGCGCACGCGCCCCGCACCCAGGATTGCCACGGTCGGCGGCACCACGATTGGCGCGGCATAGCGCCCCGCGATCATGCCGAAGTTGGACAGCGTGATGGTGTTGCCGCGCATCTCCTCCGGCGCGATGGTGCGCGCGCGGATGTCGGCGCGCATGCGGTCCAGGCCGTGGCGCAGGTCTGCGGCATCGCGGTTGCCGACGTCGCGCAGCACCGGCACGAACAGGCCTTCGGGCAGGTCGGCCGCGATGCCGACGTCGATCTTCTTCAGTACGTGGCGGCGGGCGGTCTGGCCTTCGTACCAGGCATTGAGGCCGGGTTCGGCGCGGCAGCCGGCCACCAGGGCGCGCACCAGCCGGATGGTGACATCGGCGCCGGGCTGCCAGGCGTGGATGTCGGCGTCGTCCATCACGGTGGCGGCGGCCACTTCGGCTTGTGCACGCGCCATGTTCTGCGCCATCGCCCGGCGCACGCCGCGCAGCTGTTCCGGCGCGCCCAGTTCGGCCAGCGTGCTGGCTACCCGCTCCACGTCGGCGGCGGTGACGACGCCCTCGGGGCCCGATGCCGTGGCCATTGCCAGGTCCACCCCGAGCCGGCGCGCCAGCGCGCGCACCGCCGGCGTGGCCTTGACGCGGGCGGCCATGGCCGCGGCGGGTGCCGCGGAGCCCGCGGGCGCGGCTTCATTGACCACGTGCGTGCCGACCTGGACCGAGCCCACCACGGTGCCGGCGTCGGCATCCTCGCCCGCACCCTCGACGCCGACCAGCGGCGCGCCCAGGTGGACGATATCGCCGGGCTGCGCAAACAGCTTGGCGATGGTGCCTGCATAGGGCGACGGGATTTCCACGATGGCCTTGGCCGTCTCCACCGACAGCAGCGGCTGGTCAGCGGCCACGGTGTCGCCGGTCTTGACGTGCCAGGTCACGATCTCGGCCTCCTGCAGGCCTTCGCCCAGGTCGGGCAGCTTGAAGACTCTCATCGGCACTCCTTGCCTATCGTCGGCAACTCTCGCATTACGCTGCCATCGCCTTGCGCGCCGCGTCGACGATGCGGGCGACGCCAGGCAGGTAGGTGTATTCCAGCCGCGCCAGCGGCACCACGGTGTCGAAGCCGGTCACGCGCTGCACCGGCGCGGCCAGTGAGTAGAGGCCCGCGTCGGCCAGCTGCGCCGCGATCTCGGCGCCGAAGCCGGCGGTGCGCGGGGCCTCGTGCACGATCACGCAGCGGCCCGTGCGCGTCACCGATTCCAGGATGGTCTGCATGTCCAGCGGCTTGAGCGTGGCCACGTCGATGACCGTGGCCGTCACGCCTTCGCCTGCCAGTGCGTCCGCGGCGGCGAGCGTCTCCTGCACCATCGCGCCCCAGCTCACCAGCGTGATGTCGCTGCCTTCGCGCAGCGTGAAGCAGGTGTCCAGCGGCAGCGCGGCGCCGTCGTCGGCCACTTCCTGGCGGAACAGGCGGTACAGCCGCGTGGGTTCGAGGAAGATGACCGGGTCCGGATCGGCGATGGCCGCCAGCAGCAGCCCGTACGCGCGCGCGGGCGATGAAGGCACCACCACGCGGATGCCGGGCATATGCGCGAACATCGCCTCCGGGCTTTCGGAATGATGCTCGGGTGCATGGATGCCGGCACCGCACGGCGAGCGCACCACCATCGGACATGACAAGCGCCCGCGCGTGCGATGCCGCATGCGTGCGGCGTGGTTGATGATGTGGTCGACCGCGGGGTAGATAAAGCCGGTGAACTGGATCTCGGCCACCGGCTTGAGCCCCATTGCCGCCATGCCGATCGCCGCGCCGACGATGCCGCCTTCGGCCAGCGGCGTATCCATGACGCGCGCCGCGCCAAAGCGCGCCTGCAGGCCCGCGGTGGCGCGGAACACGCCGCCATTGACGCCGATATCCTCGCCCAGCAGCAGCACATCGGGATCGTGCTCGAGCGCATGGGCCAGCGCCAGGTTGACTGCTTCGACCAGATTGATTTCCGCCATGGTTCGCTCGCTGTGGTCGCCAGGTGAAGGCGCAGGGTTTGCTGGTTATCCGTGCGGCGCCAGGAAGCGCCGGGCAATCTCCAGCTGCGCCTGCAATTCGGCCGGCATGGTTGCGTACAGGCAGTCGAACATCGCGGCCGGGTCCGGCTGCGGCACGGCCAGGTAGGTCTCCACGGCCTGCGCCACCTGCTGTGAGCAGGCCTTGACCAGCGCTTCCTCGCGCGCCGCGTCCCACGCGTGCAGCGCCAGCAGGTGCGTGCGCAGCCGCAGCAGCGGCTCTTCCTGCCAGTGCGCCTTGACGCTGGCCTCGTCGCGGTAGCGCGAGGCGTCGTCGGCGGTGGTGTGGTCGCCCAGGCGATAGGTGATGGCCTCGATCAGCGCCGGGCCGCCGCCGTCGCGCGCGCGCGCGATGGCCTCGCCGACGCGGTGCCGCACCGCGACCACATCGTTGCCGTCGACTTGCTCACCGGGGATGCCGGCGGCAATGGCCTTCTGCGCCAGCGTCTGCGCCGCGGTCTGGCCGCTGCGCGGCATCGAGATTGCCCACTGGTTGTTGTTGATCACGATCACCAGCGGAGCGTGCCACGCGCCGGCCATGTTCATGCCCTCATAGAAATCGCCCTTGGAGGTGCCGCCGTCGCCCAGCAGGCAGACCGCCACGCGCGGCTCGCCGCGCAGCTGGAACGCATAGGCGGCGCCGGCCGCGTGGCAGACCTGGGTGCCGATCGGCACGCAGTTGGCAAAGTCATGCGGCGCCGCCGCAAAGCCGCTGCCGCGTTCGTCGCCGCCCCAGTAGAGCAGGCTCTCGGCCATCGTGACGCCCCGCACAAACTGCGCCGCGTGGTCGCGGTACGAGGGCACCAGCACGTCTTCGGGCCGCATCGCAAAGGCCACGCCCACGCCGATGGCTTCCTGGCCGAGGGCCGAGGCAAAGGTGCCGATCTTGCCGGTGCGCTGCAGCGCAATCGCTTTCAGGTCGAACTGGCGCGTCAGCACCATCGCCTGGTACAGCGGCAGCAGCGCGTCGGGGTTGCTGGCAAGGGGTGGGGGAGGAGAAGTGGGGGAGGAGGTGTCGCCCGGCGGGGCAAGGTAGCGGGTGTAGCCGATCTCAAAGCGCGCAACCGTGGACATGGCAGGTCTCTCGATGCGGTTGTCTCGACAGGATCCGCTGGGACGGCCGCGAGGATCTTCGCAGCTATCCGCAGCAATGATCGCGTTGTGATCCCTGCCGTGCTTTTTGGGCGCGGGGGACTTGAGCTTGAGTGTAGGGCATTTGCGCGGCGCGCGCGGCGCAAAATTGTCTTGCTGCGCACAATGCGCGCGACAGCTGTCCCAAATGCAAGAAAGCGCCTGGCGGCGCTTTCTTGCTGGCGAGAGCGCGGTGGCTCAGCGCTGGTACGGCGGCTGCACGAAGCCCGCAAAGCGCTGCTGCGTCACGGCCTTGAACTCCGCCGACTCGTAGGCCTCTCGGATGTCCTTGACGAAGGGCTTGTTCAGGTCCGCCGTCTTCACCGCGACCAGGTTCATGTAATAGTCGGGAATCTTCTCCAGCGCCAGCGCCGAGGTCAGCTTCAGGCCGGAGGCCAGCGCATAGTTGCCGTTGACGAAGGCATAGTCCACGTCGTCGAGCGAGCGCGGCAGCTGGGCGGCTTCCAGCTGGATCAGCTTGAGCTTGTGCGGGTTGGCGTCGATGTCGCGCTCGCTGGCGCGGATCGGGTCGGTGCCCGGCTTGAGCGTGACCCAGCCGATCTGCTGCAGGATGGCGATGGCGCGCGCCAGGTTGGTGGGATCGTTCGGCAGCGACACGGTATTGCCGGGCTTCACCTCGGCCAGGCCCTTGTGCTTGCGGCTGTAGATGCCGATCGGCGCGGTCGGCACCTGGATCACGTCGGTCAGCGCCAGCTTGCGGTCGGCCGAGAACTTCTTCAGGTAGGCCACGTGCTGGAACGCATTGGCGTCGATGGCGCCGTCGGCCAGCGCCAGGTTGGGCTGCACGTAGTCGCTGAACTCAATGATGGTGACCTTGTAGCCGCGCTTTTCCAGCACCGGCTTCACGCCATAGCGGATCTGGTCGGCGTAGGGGCCGGCGGTGGCGCCGAAGCGGATTTCCTTCTTGTCCGGATCGGCCGCGCCGGCACCCTGCATCACGCCCAGTGCCAGCACCGCTGCCGCCAGCCGTGCGACGAAGCCGAATTTCCCGTATTGCATCTGATGCTCCCCGTTATGTTGTTGGAGGCCGGCAGCGTCCCGCCGCGGCGTCGCCTCATTGTATGGAAAGGCAGGCAATAGGCGAACGAGTTATTACGCATGGTCATATGCCGCTGGTGAATAAGGGCGCCGGCGCCTGGCTGCACTACGCTGAAGGACAGCGTCACCCGTATGGAGGCCGCCATGCCCGAACAACTTACCCGGCATCCCGAAGTCACGATCCAGGTCTTGCGCAGCGCCGGGGCCAGCTGCGGCGAGGGCGCTCCGCAGGCCATCCTCAAGGCCTGCCCGCGCGAGCGCTTCTGCAAGCTGCCGGGCGGGGAGATCTGCGTGTATGGCCTGGACGGGGCGCAGGCGATGACGCAGTTCACGGCTGCCGACTGGCAGTCGCTCGCGCCCCTTGCGCGGGGCCGTGCAGAGGTTGCGGCCGCGGCGGGCTGGGAGGGGACCACTGCCGCGGTGTTCATTGCCGGGCTTGCCGCTGGTGCGCTGGCGGCCGCAGCCCTGGCGCGCTGGCGGCGCAGCCGTGGCCGTGGTTGACGTGCCCGTGCTGGCACGGTGTTTGCGGCTTTCTCAGGTCATGACACCGATGCAGTCCGCCTCCAATCGTTTCCGCCGGCCAGGGCATGGCGCAGAGCGGCGCCTGTCGTGCGGGGCCGGCGCCATCCCGCGCGCGCGCGAAAGCGCACTGGCGGAAACTTTTATCCTGTTTGAAGCCGAGGCAGGCCAGAAATTGCATGCCGGGCTGGCGCGCGCAGGCTTGCATTCCTGCACATTCCTGACGCCGGTTTTGCGGTGCGCGGCGACGAGGGGAGGCGCGCAATGATGGGCGCGACGACCTTCTCGGCCATCCGCCAGCACGCGCACTGGCCCGCGTGGCGCCGTGCCATCGGCATCCTGTTCATTGCCGCGGTGCTGGCGCTGATCGCGCGCAAGCTGGGCACCATCGACTGGGACGCGGTGCTGGCCGCGCTGCGCGGCTTCAACGCCCGCACGCTGGCGCCGGCGGCGGCCTTCGTTG
Organism: Cupriavidus sp. GA3-3; assembly: GCF_000389805.1. Lineage (NCBI taxonomy): Bacteria > Pseudomonadati > Pseudomonadota > Betaproteobacteria > Burkholderiales > Burkholderiaceae > Cupriavidus > Cupriavidus sp. GA3-3. Next base: position 233,646 of record NZ_KB944482.1, on the reverse strand, counting down.
CGCTGAGCGGCTTGTTGTACAGCCAGTTCGACCGCCTCGGCTGCCACTATGCCGGACACCCGTTGCCGGCGCGGCGGGTGATGGCGATCTCTTATGTCAGCTACACGCTCAGCCTCAACCTCGGGGCCACGCTGGGCGGCGCGGGCGTGCGCTATCGCCTGTACACGCGCGCCGGGCTGACCCTGCCGCAGATCTGGAGCCTGTTCGTGGTGGTGGTGAGCAGCAACTGGCTCGGCTATGCCTTGCTGGCGGGGGGCATCCTGGTGGCGCAGCTGGTGGTGCTGCCGCCCGAGTGGGGCGTTCCCGCCGCGCTGACACGGGTGCTGGGCGCGCTGATGCTGGCGGTGCCGGCTGCCTACCTGGCTGCCTGTGCCACCTGGCACGGCCGGCACCGGACCGTGCGCGACCACGATATCTACGTTCCGTCGGTCGGCTTCGCGGCGCTGCAAATCCTCTTGTCGGCGGCGCACTGGATGGCAATGGCGGCAATCCTGTTTTCGCTACTGCATACGCATGCGGGGTACTTCACGGTGCTTGGGGTATTGCTCGCGTCGGGGCTGGCGGGCGTGGTGGTGCGGATCCCCGGGGGCCTCGGCGTGATCGAGACCGTGTTCCTGACGATGCTGGGCGGCCAGGTGCCGCACGGGCTGCTGCTGGCGGCGCTGATTGCGTATCGCGCGATGTATTACCTGATTCCGCTGATGATCGGGGCGATCGGCTACTTTGTGCTGGAGGCGCACGGCAAGCGTGGTGGGGGGTAGGTTGTGCTGGCGGTATGCGACCGCCTGCCCTCACCCCCTGCCCCTCTCCCGCGAGCGGGAGAGGGGAGCAAACCAGCGGGTCGCTCTGACGTCGGTAGCCTGCGGTCAGGCCGCCGCCAGCGCGCGATCCAGGTCCTCGATCAGGTCATCGATATGCTCGATGCCGACCGACAGCCGCACCATGTCCTCACTGACGCCCGCTGCCTTCAGTTCCTCCGCATTGAGTTGCCGATGCGTGGTCGACGCCGGATGCGTGGCCAGCGACTTGGCATCGCCGATGTTGACCAGCCGCGTGAACAGCTGCAGCGCGTCCAGGAAGCGCGCACCGCCTTCACGGCCGCCTTGCTTCAGGCCGAACGACAGAATGCCGGGACCGCGCCCACCCAGGTACTTCTGCACCAGCGCGTGGTCGGCATGGTCGGGCAGGCCGGCAAAGTTGACCCAGTCCACCTTGGCATGCTGCTGCAGGTGGCGGGCAATCGCCAGCGCGTTCTCGGTGATGCGGTCCAGCCGCAGCGCCAGGGTTTCGATGCCTTGCAGGATCAGGAAGGCATTGAACGGCGACAGCGCCGCGCCGGTATTGCGCAGCGGCACCACGCGCGCGCGGCCGATATAGGCGGCCGGGCCCAGCGCCTCGGTGTAGACCACGCCGTGATAGGAGACGTCGGGCTCGTTCAGGCGCTTGAAGCGTTCCTTGTGCTGGGCCCAGGGGAACTTGCCGCTGTCGATGATGGCGCCGCCGACGCTGTTGCCGTGGCCGCCCAGGTACTTGGTCAGCGAATGCACCACGATATCCGCGCCATGCTCGAACGGACGGCACAGGTAGGGCGACGGCACCGTGTTGTCGACGATCAGCGGCACGCCATGGTTGTGCGCCACGCGCGCGATGGCTTCGATATCGACCACGTTGCCGAGCGGGTTGCCCACCGACTCCACGAAGATCGCCTTGGTGCGCGCGTCGATCAGGTCGCCGAAGCTGGCCGGGTTGCGGCCATCGGCAAAGCGGGTCTCGATGCCGGACTGCGGCAGCGTGTGCGCCAGCAGGTTGTAGGTGCCGCCATAGAGCTGGCTCGACGAGACGATGTTGTCGCCGGCCTCGGCAATGGTCTGGATCGCATACGTGATTGCCGCCATGCCGGACGCCAGCGCCAGCGCGCCCACGCCGCCCTCGAGCGCGGCCAGGCGCTGCTCGAGCACGTCGTTGGTCGGGTTCATGATGCGGCTGTAGATATTGCCGGCCACCTTCAGGTCGAACAGGTCGGCGCCGTGCTGGGCGCTGTCGAAGGCGTAGGCCACCGTCTGGTAGATGGGCACGGCCACCGCGCGCGTGGTGGGATCGGGCGAATAGCCGCCATGGACGGCCAGGGTTTCGAGTCTCATCTTCTTCTCTCTTCGTCTCGCTGTTGGGTGCCGGACCGGCGCGACGGGGCAGTGCCTGCCATGGCGCCGGGCATGCCGAGCGGTGCGCCGCGCGGGCGCACCAGGCCGTGCGATGGTACCAGCCGGCCCGCGCACGCCCCTGCGGCGTGGCCGCTATGGTTGCCGACGGCGCTCGCGCGAGGCAAGGAAGCTTATTGCATTTGGATATGCGCGGCGCCGCAGCGCAGCGGTCATGCCCCGACCGCGAGCGGCGGTTCGACCTGCCGCCAGCGCTGGTTCTCGGGCCGGCGCAGCCCCAGGTGCTCGCGCAGCGTGGTGCCCGTATAGCGCTCGCGAAAGAGCCCGCGCCGGCGCAGTTCCGGCAGCACCAGTTCGATGAAGTCATCGAGCCCGCCCGGCAGCCAGGGCGGCATCACGTTGAAGCCGTCGGCGGCCTCACCCTCGAACCACGCCTGCAGCTGGTCGGCGATGGACTGCGGCGTGCCGTGGATCGACCAATGGCCGCGCGCGGTGGCCACGCGCAGGCACAGCTGGCGGATGGTGAGCCCGTCGCGACGGGCCAGGCCGGTAACCAGCTGGAAGCGGCTCTTGGCGCCGTTCGGTTCGGCCAGGTTGTCGGGCAGCGGGCCGTCCAGCGGATAGCCGCTCAGGTCGATCCCGCCCAGGTGCTGCGACAGCAGGGCCAGCCCCACCGATGGATGGATCAGGCTTTGCAGCGCTTCGAACTTCTCCTGCGCCTCGGCCTCGCTGCGGCCCACCACCGGGAACACGCCAGGCAGGATCTTGAGTTGATCAAACGTGCGGCCATAGCGCGCGAGCCGCGCTTTCAGGCCACGATAGAAGGCCTGCGCATCGGCCAGCGACTGCTGCGCGGTGAAGATGACCTCGGCGGTGCGGGCCGCCAGTTCCTGCCCGGCCTCCGACGAGCCAGCCTGCACGATCACCGGATGGCCCTGCGGCGGGCGCGCGACGTTGAGCGGTCCGCGCACCTGGAAGTGCGCGCCGCGATGGTCGAGCGTGTGCAGCTTGTCCGCATCGAAATGCCGGCCGCTGTCCTTGTCATACAGGAAGGCATGGTCCTCCCAGGTGTCCCACAGCCCGGTGACCACGTCGACAAACTCTTCGGCGCGGGCGTAGCGATCCGCGTGCGCGGGATGACGTTCGAGGCTGAAGTTGCGCGCTTCGGCATCCGACCACGACGTCACCACGTTCCAGCCCGCGCGGCCGCCGCTGAGGTGGTCGAGCGAGGCGAACTTTCGCGCCACATGAAAGGGCTCGTTGTAGGTGGTGGAGACGGTCGCCACCAGGCCGATGCGCTGCGTCACTGCCGCCAGTGCCGACAGCAGTGTCAGCGGCTCGAAGGTGGCGGCGCGCGCGGTGCGCGGCAGGGTGGCATCATCCATGCCGCGGATGGCAACGCCGTCCGCCAGGAACAGCGCATCGAACCCCGCGGCCTCGGCGCGCTGCGCCAGCGCGATGTAGTGCGCCAGGTTGCGCCCGGCATCGGCCTGCGCGCCCGGATGGCGCCACCCGGCGACATGGTGCCCGGTGGCCTGGAGAAAGGCGCCCAGATGCAGCTGGCGCGCCGGCTTTTGCTGTGACATGGATCGTGCTCCCCGGAAGCAACTGGCCAAATCAGGCCGCTTGCCGTTGCGCGGCACCGGCGGACTGGTTGGCCGGCGCCGCGCCTTCGTTGCGCACGCCCGCCTTCACCGCCTTGCTGCGGCGGCCATCCACGCCGACCGGGATGTCGCCGGCCACGGTGGCCCGGCGTACCACGCGGTGCGCGTCGCCATAGTCGTTGATGGCGTAGTGCTGGGTGGCGCGGTTGTCCCAGATGGCGACGTCGCCCGCGCGCCAGCGCCAGCGCACGGTGTTCTCCAGCCGGTGCACATGGCCCTGCAGCACGGCAATCAGGTGCGCCGAATCGGCCGACGAGTAGTCCAGCAGCTTCTTGACGAAGTGGCCCAGCACCAGCGTGCGTTCACCGGTTTCCGGATGCACGCGCACCACCGGGTGCTCGGTCTCGTAGAGCGCCGAGGTAAATAGCTCGCGGTAGCGCTTCAACCCTTCGTCGCTCGGATTGACGCGCGTGGCCGTGTAGTCGTAGTCGTTGGTGTGCAGTGCCCACAGCTTGTCGGCCAGTTCGCGCAGCGGCTCGGGCAGGTCCTGGTACGCGGCAGCGGTGTTGGCCCACACCGTGTCGCCGCCGGCGGCGGGAACGGTCACGGCGCGCAGCACCGAGACCGCGGGGTAGGCCAGGTCGAAGGTCACGTCGGTATGCCAGGAATTGGCGCGGCCGCCGTGCTGCGAGTCGAGCTCAAGCAGTTGCGTGCCGTCGCGCGAGGGCACGGTCGGGTGCGGCACGGTGTCGCCGAACAGGCGCGCAAAGCCCTGCTGCGCGGCATCGTCCAGATGGACCTGGTCGCGGAAGAACAGCACCTTGTGCCTGAGCAAGGCTGCGCGGATGGCGGCGAAGGTGGCGGGCGGCAGGTCGCCGTGCAGCGCGACGCCGCGGATCTCGGCGCCGATGCGGCCGGCAACCGGGTGGATGTCGAGCTGGACGGTCTGGTCTTGCGTGGCGTTGGCTTGGGTCATCACGAAGCTCCGGGGATGTAAGAGGGTTGGGTCAGGCGAGTTCAGGTTCGGGGGTCCGCTGCACGACAGGCTCCTGCCCGGCGAATTCGCGCAGCACGGCATCGCGCACGCGCGCGAAGGGAAGTCCGGCGCGTTCGCGCGGATGCGGCAGGTCCACCGGCAGGATGCGGCGGATGCGGCCGGGCCGGGGTTCCATCACCACCACGCGGTCGCCCAGGAAGACGGCTTCCTCGACGTCGTGGGTGACCAGGATCATGGTGATGCCCTCGGCCTGCCAGATGCGCTGCAGTTCCTGCTGCAGGTAGGCCCGCGTCATCGCGTCGAGCGCGCCGAAGGGCTCGTCGAGCAGCAGGATCTCGGGGCGCGTCACCAGTGCCCGCGCAATCGCCACGCGCTGCGACATGCCGCCAGAGAGCTGGTGCGGATAGGCCTGCTCGAAGCCGCGCAGGCCAACCAGCGCGATATGCTCGGCAACGTTGCGGTCTTTTTCCGCGTCGCTGCCCGGCGTGTTGAGCAGCGCCAGCCGGATGTTCTGTTCCACCGACAGCCATGGGAACAGGCGATGCTCCTGGAACACGATGCCGCGCTGCAGGCTGGTGCCCGATACGCGCTTGCCGTCCAGCAGGATCTTGCCGCGGTAGTCCTCTTCCAGGCCCACCACCAGCCGCAGCAGGGTGGACTTGCCGCAGCCGCTGGCGCCGACGATGCTGACGAACTCTCCCGGGGCGATGGTCAGGGTGATGTCCTCGAGCACGGGCAGCGCCCGGCCCTCGACTTCGTACTGCTTGTGCAGGTGCGCGATGCTTAGCGTGCCGGCATGTGGCATTTGCGGTCTCCGTTCAATAAGGTGCAGCGTGGCTCAGCCCGCTGCCACCGAGCGCCCGCGCCAGGCGAGCAGGCGCGATTCGATGCGGCTGGCAATCCAGTTCAGCGTGAAGCCGACCAGGCCGACCACGATCACGCCGAAGATCACCAGGTCCATCCAGAAGTTCTCGCGGCCGTCGGTCATGGTGTTGCCGATGCCCTTGCCGGATACCAGCAGGTACTCGGCGCCGAGCGTGGCCAGCCACGCATAGATCAGCCCCAGGTGGATGCCGGCGAAGATCGACGGCGCCGCCGACGGCAGCACCACGCGCCACAGCACCTGGGTGCGGTTGAATCGCAGGACGCGCGCAACCTCGAGCAGGTCCGCCGGCACGGCGCGGATGCCTTCGAAGGTGTTCAGCACCACCGGGAAGAATGCGGCCAGCGACAGGAACACCACCTTAGCGGCATCGCCCAGCCCGAACCAGACCGAGATCAGCGGGATCCATGCAAACAGCGAGATCTGCTTGACCGTGTGAAAGCTCGGACCGACCATGCGTTCGAACAGGCGCGACAGGCCCAGCGCCGTGCCGAACACCAGCCCGGCGCTGGCGCCGATGGCAAAGCCGGCCAGGTCGCGCCACAGGCTGGCGGCCAATGCCGTGGCCAGCGCGCCGCTCTGCACCTGGCGCACCGCGGTGTCCCAGACGCTGGATACCGGCACCAGCAGCGGCGAAGTGGTCCAGCCAAAGCGCACGGCGGCCCACCACAGCGCGAGCAGCGCGAGCGGCAGCACCCAGCCGCGCAAGGCGCGGTGCAGGCGAATACGGGGGCGGATAGCGGACGTGGTCATCGCGGCCTCGCCTCAGAAGCCCGGCTTGCGCCAGCGCAGCACCGCGCCTTCGGCCAGCGCCAGCGTCTTGTCCAGCGCAAAGCCCACCACGCCCACCACCACCACGGCGGCCAGCACCATGTCGAGCTGGAACAGCTGGCGCCCGTAGACGATCATGTAGCCCAGCCCCTCGGACGAGGCCAGCAGCTCCACCACCACCAGCGCCAGCCACGCGTGCGTGAGGCCGTAGCGCACGCCGTTCCACACCGGCGCGGCCGCGGCGGGCAGCACCACGCGCGACAGCGTCTGCCAGCGCGTGAGCTGCAGCACCCGCGCCACTTCCAGGTAGCGGGTCGGCACGCTGCCGATGCCCTTGTACGTGTTCAGCGCCACCGGCACGAAGGCGGCCTTGGCGATCAGGATCACCTTGAGCGCTTCGTCGATGCCGACCAGCAGCATCAGCAGCGGCAGCCAGCCCAGCACCGGCACCTGGCTGAACGCCTTGAAGGTCGGGTAGACGTAGTCGCGCAACGTCGGCGACAGGCCCATGGCCGCGCCCAGCGCCAGGCCGCCGGCCAGCCCCACGGCGAAGCCGCCGGCCACGCGCAGCGCGCTGATGGCCAGGTTGGCCTGCAGTTCCCCGCTTTGCCAGAGGTCGGCCAGCGTGCGTGCGACGTCTTCGGGTGCGGGCAGCACCTGCGGCGGAATCCAGGCATTGCGGGCGGCCACGTACCAGACCAGCAGCAGCGCCAGCGGCACCGGCCAGGCCAGCAGCCAGCGTGTGGCATCCTGCCAGCGCAGTGGCTTGCGTGAGGAAGGCGCGCGCGGTGCTGCTGCGGCGGGCAGTGAAAGCGATTCGGCGACGGACATGGTGTCAGGCTCCCAGGATCTTGCCGTTGGGCTGGTAGACGGGCCAGTAGCTCTGCAGGCTCAGGTCGTTGAGTGCGGCCTTCAGGAAGCGCTGGTCGATCCACTGGTCCACGTCAAAGCGCCTACGGCTCAGTTTGAAGCGATAGGCCTGCTCGACCGCATCCTTGTAGCGGCTGACCAGGAAGGGATCGAAATTCGGGTTCAGCCGCACCCGCAGCGGCTCGCCGTCGAAGTCCTCCTTCCAGTGGTCATAAGGCGTACCCGCGCGCGCCCAGGTGCGCAGCACCTCCTCGCGATGGCTCTCGTCCGAGGCCCACCGCGCCGCCTCGACCGCGGCCTTCACCAGGTGCTGCGTGGCTTCCGGATAGCGCCCGGCGAAATCGTCGCTCACCAGTACGTGGCTTTGCCGTGTGTAGATCGGCGACTGGTTCTTGCTGGAGTACAGGATGCGCACCGCGCCCTTGTCGCGCAGGCGCAGGATGTCCATGGCGCCGATGGCGGCGTCGATGTCGCGCGTGGACAGCGCTGCCAGGTAGCCGGCCGTGTCCAGGTTGAGCAGGCGCAGGTCCTTGTCCGACAGCCCGTTCGCTTCCAGCAGGCGCAGCGCCGGCAGATGCATGTTGGTGCCCTTGAACAGCGACACGCGCTTGCCGCGCAGGTCGCTGACCGTCTTCAGCGGCGAATCGGGCGGCACCCCCACGTAGATGTTGGCGCGCACTCCAGTGGCCAGCACCAGCCGCGTCTTCAGGCCCGCGGAGCGCGCCACGATGGACGGCAGGTCGCCCTGCAGCGCGAAGTCGAGCTGGCGGTTGGCCAGCGCCTCGTTGACGGCGGGGCCGGCGCCCTTGAAGAAGAACCACTCCACGCGCGTGCCGGTCGGCTTGAACGATTCCTCGAGCCAGCCGCGCGCATGGGCAATCGCCAGCGAACTGCCGGCAAAGCCGGGCGGGGTGCCGGTGGCGGGCTGGGCCACGCCGACGCGGATCACGTCGGGCCGCGCGGCCGGGCTGGCGCTGAACGCGGACAGCGGCGACAGCGACGCGGCCATGCCCAGCCCGGACCAGGCCGCGCAGCGCAGCAGCTCGCGGCGGGTCAGCGTGGGTGCAGCGGTGGCATCGGGGCGCGGGGTCATCATCATGCAGACCTTCTTGAAGTGGAGGACGGCTCCACGATAAGCGGCGCTGCGCGCGGACCTGAACGAATGATTCCGGCTTTGGTTATCGGCCCCGCGCATATGGCGCGCAGCGCGGCGTTGGCATATCGGCATGCATTCTTCTTCGTTGGCCGAGTGCCGGTGCTGTCCTACAGTCTGCGCATTTTGATCGCTACCAGACTGACCACGCCCTCACGATGAGCAATGACCTGACTTCCGGCCGCCGGCGCTTCCTGCAGCGCGGGGCGGTGCTGGGCGCCGCCGCGGCCGGCGCCGCCACTGCGGCGCGCGCTGAGCCCCTGACGGTTGCGCCGTGGACGCGCACGCCGGGCGAGCCCGTGCTGTGGCATGCCTACGGCCAGCCGTCCCCGTTCGAGAAAGACGTGGTGCGGCGCAGCCGCAGCGCGGCGCCGCTTCCCGGCGCCAACTCGTCGATGACGCCGCTGCAGGATCTGCGCGGCATCATCACGCCGACCGGGCTGGTGTTCGAGCGCCATCACGCCGGCATCCCGCTGATCGACCCGGCGCAGCACCGGCTGGCGGTGCACGGGCTGGTGGCGCGCCCGCGCATCTTCACCATGGACGACCTGGTGCGCCTGCCGTCGGTATCGCGCATCCATTTCCTGGAGTGCTCGGGCAACACCGGACGCGAGTGGAAGGCGCCCGGCGCCAAGTCCGTGCAGATCAGCCACGGTCTGCTGTCTTGCTGTGAGTGGACCGGCGTGCCGTTGTCCGTGGTGCTCGATGAAGTTGGCGTGGCGCCGGATGCGACCTGGGTGCTGGCCGAAGGCGCCGATGGCGCAGCCATGACGCGCAGCGTGCCGCTGGCCAAGGCGCTGGAAGATGCAATGCTGGTCTATGCGCAGAACGGCGAGATGCTGCGGCCCGAGCATGGCTATCCGCTGCGGCTGTTCCTGCCGGGCTATGAGGGCAACATGTCCATCAAGTGGCTGCGGCGCCTGAAGCTGGGGCGCGCGCCGTTCATGTCGCGCGAAGAGACGTCGAAGTACACGGACTCCTTGCCCGACGGCAGCGCGCGGCAGTTCACCTTCCTGATGGACGTGAAGTCCGTGATCACCTTCCCCGCGCCGGATCACAGACTGCGTGAGCGCGGGTTCTATGAGATCTCGGGCCTGGCGTGGTCGGGCCATGGGCGCATCCGCCGCGTCGAGGTGTCGGTCGACGGTGGCCGCAGCTGGCGCGAGGCGCAGTTGCAGGAGCCGGTGCTGGACCGCGCGCTGGTGCGCTTCCGCCTGCCGTGGCGCTGGGATGGCGGGCCAGCTTCGCTGGAGAGCCGCGCCATCGACGAAGCCGGCAACGTCCAGCCCACGCCGGACCAGCTGGTGGCCGCGCGCGGCGTGGCTTCCACCTATCACTACAACGCGATCCAGCGCTGGCGCGTGGCCGCGGACGGGAGTATTGCCAATGCGCGCGCTTGAACGAATCAGTGACGCCGCCGCCGTGCTGGCGCTGGCTTGCGCGGCCCAAACGGTCCTTGCGCAGACCTACGGCATAGGCCGCCCCGCCAGCGAGCGCGACCTTGCCGCGTGGAATATCGACGTGACCCCGGACGGCACGGGCCTGCCGCCGGGCAGCGGCACGGTCGCGCGTGGCCAGCAGGTCTATGCGCAGCACTGTGCCGCATGTCACGGCGTCAATGGCGAAGGCAAGCCGGCCGATGCGCTGGTGGGCGGGCAGGGCACGCTGAAGGACGCCGCCAGGGGCAAGGACCCGGTCAAGACCATCGGCAGCTTCTGGCCTTATGCGACCACGGTATTCGACTTCATCAACCGTGCCATGCCCTACAACGCGCCGCAGAGCCTGGCACCGGACGAGGTCTATGCCGTCACCGCGTGGCTGCTGCACAAGAACGGCATCCTGCCCGCGGATGCGGTGCTGGACGCGCGCACGCTGCCGCAGGTGAAGATGCCGAACCGCGATGGCTTTGTCGCCGACGCGCGCCCGGATACGGCCAACGTGCCGTGCCGCAGCGCTTGCCCCGGCAAGCCCTGATGGCTGGCAAATGTCGAGACATGGATATGCGATAAGCGGATAAGGGCCAGCAATATGATTCGTTGACGGTGCAATGGCCGGCTCTCTACAGTGCAAGCTTGTACGCGGCATCCCGGATGCCGCATCGGTTTCCCCCGTGCCAGAGCTTGCCATGACGACCGCAACCGCCCACGCCAGTGTTTCGCGCCAGCAGAGCGCGCCGCTTTCCACCGCATTGTCAGCAGACGCGGGCAACTTCGAGATCCGTCCGCTGGACGCGCCGCTGGGCGCGGAAGTGATCGGGCTCGACTTGTCGCAGCCGCTGTCCGACGCGGATGTTGTCCGCATCCATCGCGCCCACCTCGACTACCACGTGGTGGTGTTCCGCGACCAGCAGATCACGCCCGCGCAGCAGATCGATTTCAGCCGCCGCTTCGGGCCGTTGCAGATCCACGTGCTGCACCAGTTCCAGCTGCCGGGCCATGCGGAAGTGCTGGTGGTGTCCAACGTGGTCGAGAACGGCAAGCCGATCGGGCTCGGCGATGCCGGCCACTTCTGGCATTCGGACCTGTCGTACAAGGAAAAGCCCAGCCTCGGTTCGCTGCTGCATGCGCGCGAGCTGCCCGCCGAAGGCGGCGACACGCTGTTCGCCAACATGCATCTGGCCTGGGACACGCTGCCGTCGGCGCTGCAACGCGCCGTCGATGGCCTGCACGCCGAGCACACCTACCTGGCGCGCTATGCCGAGCTGCAGCAGCGCAGCCCGTGGCGGCCCGACCTGACGCCGGAGCAGATCGCGCAGGTCAGGCCGGTGCTGCAGCCGGTGGTGCGCACCCATCCGGAGACGGGGCGCAAGGCGCTCTTTGTCAGCGAGCACTTCACCACCCGCATCGTCGGCCTGCCCGAGCAGGAAAGCCGCGACCTGCTGGACCAGTTGTTCGCGCACAGCGTCAAGCCCGCCCACATCTACCGCCACCAGTGGCAGCCACATGACCTGGTGTTCTGGGACAACCGCTCGCTGCTGCATCTTGCCGCGGGCTGTCCGCCGGAACAGCGGCGCGTGATGTACCGCACCACCATCGAAGGCGACGTGCCGCGCTGAAGGCGGAAACGGTGTCGCAAGTCATCCCAGGGCGCTCGCAGCGGCGAGCGCCAATCCACTGTATTCCCCGGAGTTCTGTCATGTTTTCTCGTTTTTCCCGCAAGCTCGGCCTGCTGGCGCTGAGCGCCGGCCTGGCCATCACCGGCAACGCGCACGCCGAAGGCAAGCTGCGCATCGCCGAGCAGTTTGGCGTGGTCTACCTGCTGCTCAACGTGGCGCGCGACCAGCAATTGATCGAGAAGCACGGCAAGCAGCAGGGTGTCGACATCAAGGTCGAATGGACGCAACTGTCGGGCGGCGCCGCGGTCAATGACGCGCTGCTGTCCGGTGCCATCGATATCGCCGGCGCCGGCGTGGGCCCGCTGCTGACGCTGTGGGACCGCACCCACGGCAAGCAGAACGTGCGGGGCGTGGCATCGCTGGGCAACTTCCCGTACTACCTGGTCAGCAACAACCCCAAGGTGAAGTCGATTGCCGACTTCACCGAGAAGGACCGCATCGCGCTGCCGGCGGTGGGCGTTTCGGTCCAGTCGCGCGTGCTGCAACTGGCTGCGGCCAGGCAATGGGGCGACAAGGAATACAACCGCCTCGACAAGTGGACCGTGGCGGTGCCGCACCCGGATGCCGCCGCGGCGATCATTTCCGGCGGCACCGAGATCACCGGCCACTTCGGCAATCCGCCGTTCCAGGAGCAGGAACTGGCGGGCAACCCCAACGCGCGTATCGTGCTGAATTCGTATGACGTGCTGGGCGGTCCGAGTTCTTCCACGGTGCTGTACGCGACCGAGAAGTTCCGCAGCGACAACCCCAAGACCTATCGCGCCTTCGTCGATGCGCTGGCCGAGGCCGCGGCCTTTGCCACCGCCAATCCGGAAGCGGCCGCCGACATCTACCTGCGGCAGAGCAAGGCCAAAACCGACCGCGCGCTGCTGCTGCGCGTGCTGAAGAATCCGCAGGTGCAGTTCCGCGTGGCGCCGCAGAACACCTTTGCGCTGGCCGCTTTCATGCACCGCGTTGGCGCGATCCGCAACCAGCCCAAGTCCTGGCAGGACTACTTCTTCCAGGACCCGGTCACCGCGCAGGGGAGCTGAGCATGGCCATCCATAACCTGCGCGTGGTGTCGGAGCGCGCCACGCCGTTGCTGCAGGTCGATGGCGTGTCGCTGGAATACCGGACGCCCGAGCGCATCGTGCGCGCCACCCATCGTGTCAGCTTCGACGTGCATGCCGGCGACCGCTTCGTGCTGCTGGGCCCGTCCGGCTGCGGCAAGTCCACGCTGCTGAAGGCGGTTGCCGGGTTCGTTCCGCCCAGCGAGGGCGAGATCCGGCTTGAAGGCCGGCGTGTGCTGCAGCCCGGCCCGGACCGCATCGTGGTGTTCCAGGAGTTCGACCAGCTGCCGCCGTGGCAGACGGTGGCGCAGAACGTGATGTTCCCGCTGCGGCAGGCGCGCAAGCTGTCGCGGGCGGAGGCGCGCGAGCTGGCGCTGGACAGCCTGCACAAGGTCGGGCTGGCCGGTTTTGCCGATGCCTATCCGCATACGCTGTCGGGCGGCATGAAGCAGCGCGTGGCGATCGCGCGCGCGCTGGCGATGCGCCCCAAGGTGCTGCTGATGGACGAGCCCTTTGCCGCGCTGGACGCGCTCACGCGCCGGCGCATGCAGGAAGAGCTGCTGGCGCTGTGGGACGACGCGGCCTTCACGCTGCTGTTTGTCACGCATTCGATCGAAGAGGCGCTGGTGGTGGGCAGCCGCATCCTGCTGCTGTCGCCGCACCCGGGCCGCGTGCGCGCGGAACTCAACAGCCACCAGTTCAGCCTGGCCAGCCAGGGCGGCGCCGAATTCCAGGCCGCCGCGCAACGCATCCATACCTTGCTGTTCGACGAACCCGCCGCCGAGGCCGCGCCGCGTGCGCGCAGCGCGGCGGGCCGCTGAACCGGGACATCGCATCATGACGCAACCGACACTGACATTGGCCGACACGCTTCGGCCCGAATACGAACGCGAGCCTGAACCCTTCACCGAAGCGCCGCTTGCGCGCGCGCTGCCGTGGCACCAGCGCCTGTGGCAACACGGCTGGCTGCGCAAGGCGGTGATCCTGCTGGCGCTGGGGCTGATCTGGGAGCTGGTGGCGCGCGTGCAGGACAACGACCTGCTGCTGCCGTCATGCCTGGCCACGATGCGCGCCTTCGGCGACGCGGTGGCCAGCGGCGAGCTGCCGGGCAAGGCGGCGATTTCGCTGTCGGTGCTGCTGCGCGGCTATGCGGCCGGGATCGTGCTGGCGTTCGTGCTGACCTCGCTGGCGGTGTCCACGCGCTTCGGGCGCGATGTGCTGGACACGCTCACCGCCATGTTCAATCCGCTGCCGGCGATCGCGCTGTTGCCGCTGGCGCTGCTGTGGTTCGGGCTGGGCACCAAAAGCTTGGTCTTCGTGCTGGTCCATTCGGTGCTGTGGCCGCTGGCGCTGAACATGTACGCGGGCTTCCGGGCGGTGCCGCCGACGCTGCGCATGGCGGGCCGCAACTACGGCCTGCGCGGGCTGCGCCATGTCGCGCTGGTGCTGGTGCCGGCGGCGCTGCCGGCGATCCTGTCGGGCCTGAAGATCGGCTGGGCCTTTGCGTGGCGCACGCTGATCGCGGCCGAGCTGGTGTTCGGCGCGTCGTCGGGGCAGGGCGGGCTGGGCTGGTTTATCTTCCAGAACCGCAATGAGCTCTACACCGACCGCGTTTTTGCAGGGCTGGCCGCGGTGATCCTGATCGGGCTGCTGGTGGAGGGACTGGTGTTCACCACGCTGGAACGGCTGACGGTGCGCCGCTGGGGCATGCAGCACTAGCCGCCCGCTTGCCCCGTGCCGGCATGGGGCGTAGGCTACGCCTCCGGTACGCAACCGGAGCTCGCCCATGACCGCCATCCACCAGGCCGCCGCACAGGGATTCGCCAGCCAGGCCGATACCTACGCGCGCGGACGCCCCGAATATCCCGCTGAAATCGACGCCTGGCTGCGCGGCACGCTGGGCCTGCGCGCCGGCCGCACCGTGCTGGACCTGGGCGCTGGCACCGGCAAGTTCACGCGCCGGCTGGCGGAGACCGGCACGACGGTGATCGCAGTCGAACCGGTGGCGCAGATGCGCGCTCAGCTGGCCGTGGCGCTGCCGTCGGTACAGGCGCTGGAAGGCAGTGCCGAGGCCATTCCGCTGGCCGATGCCAGCGTCGATGCCGTGGTCTGCGCGCAGGCCTTCCACTGGTTTGCCAATGCGGGCGCGATGGCGGAAATCGGCCGCGTGCTGCGCCCTGGCGGCCGGCTCGGGTTGGTATGGAACGTGCGCGATGAAAGCGTGGACTGGGTGGCGCAGCTGACAGCCATCATGACGCCGTATGAAGGCGACGCGCCGCGTTTCTACAGGGGTGACTGGAAGCGGGTCTTTCCCGCCGAGGGCTTTGGGCCGCTGGCGCTGCAGTGCCAGCCCTACACGCATGTGGGGGCGCCGCAGCAGGTGATCGTGGACCGGGTGATGTCGGTGAGCTTCATTGCCGCGCTGCCGGCAGCGGAGCAGGCCCGCGTGCGCGCACGGCTGCAGGCGGTCATCGACGGGCATCCCGCGCTGGCGGGCCGTGCCGAGGTTGCCTTCCCTTATCGCACCGAGGCCTATTGCTGCGAACGGCTGGCCTGACGCTACATCGTCGCCTGCCGCACCCAGAATGCGGCGCCGTAGCGCGCAATGGCGCCGGGCTCGGCTTCCCGGGCCGCCGCGGCAGGCTGGCTGGCACGGATGCCGGCCTCGATCTGATCCCAGATGGCCAGCATGGCGACGACCTTGGGCAGTGCGGTCACGCCCGTGGATGTCGGCAGCCAGTCCGGGCTGCAAGTGCTGAACAGCGGCTTGCCGAGCGCGGCCTCGAGGCCGCGGATGTGGTAGTACAGCCGTTGCGGATGGATGCGCAGCGCTTGCGCGGCGCGGACGGCATCACGGTGCTGCATCACTGCGACATAGGCGCGCAACGACAGGAAGCTGACGCGCCGGTTGCTGGATGGGTAAGCCATGGCTGGGCCGTGGCCGGGGCATGCTTGGCAGTTGACTGAAAGCACGGTGCCCGGCGAATCGAAAGGAAATCGATCGTAGCGGGACGCAGGCAGGCTGGAGGGTGCGGTTTTCCGAAATGATCCGGGGAAATTTCTGCAATGTGGGGTGGCGTGCGCCGGGCTCAGTGCATTGGCAAATGGCCGATCGCGGTCAGTGCCTGCACCACCTCGGGCGACAGGCGGCGTTCCCTGCATGGCACGCCCGCGGTCTCGAGCGTGGTCCACAGGTCTGCGTCGCCGGTGACGATACGCTGCCGCAGGTGGGCCAGGTATGTGTACTCCGCGGAAGTCAGCGGGCGCGGGGCACTACGCAGGTCATCCAGGATGGCGCCAAGCGAGAGAGCGGGAACGGTCATACCAGGGTCGGGAAAAGCACGGCGGTGAGACATTGCAGCGAGGGTACGGAAAGCAGCGCAGGGATTGCGCGAAGGTCAGCAACACATGATTTTATCCACCCCGTGCAGCGGCTGCTGAATCAAAAGCAGGTAACTTTCCCTCTAATTCCGCTTGCAAAGCCGGGAGTGGCGAGTACGCGCAAGCAATGTGGCGCATGCGGTAGCCGAGGGGGCGGCGAAGACGCTTTGGCAGCGGCCCGGGCGGCGGCAGAGGCCGGCCACGGTGTTGCAGAAAAACGCCAGCGCGCCGGGCGGATACGTGGACGCATGCGGCATCTGTTGCGCGAGCTCGCCGCACGTGTGCCGGGTCATCGACACGGAGCAGGGCGGATTGACAAGCCGGGGTGCGTTCTATACGTTGGCGCATCGTTCCGTCATCCGGTCCAGCCAGGATCGCCGCCGTCCGCCATGCCACGCAAAGCCGCACAGGTTTCAGAAGCCGACAAGCACGCCGCCGCGGGCGGCGCCATCGCCGTGGACCGGGCGCTGTTCGTGCTGTCGGTGTTCCGTCTCGGCGATACCGCGCTGGGGCTGGCCGAGCTGGCGCAACGCAGCGGCCTGTACAAGAGCACGCTGCTGCGCTTGCTGGCCTCGCTTGAGCACGCCGGGCTGGTGCGGCGCCAATCCGACGGGCGCTATGGCCTGGGCCCCGAGGTGGCGCGGCTCAATGCCGTCTACGCCGCGTCGTTCTCATTGGAGGCGGTGGTGATGCCGGCGCTGCGCGAGCTGGTGCGCATCACGCGTGAAAGCGCGGCCTTCCATGTCGAGCAGGGCGAGCACCGGCTGTGCCTGTACCGCGTCGATTCGCCGCAGCCGGTGCGAGACCATGTCCGCGCCGGCGAACTGCTGCCGCGCGACCGGGGCGCCGGCGCGCGCGTGCTGCGCGCCTTTGCCGGCGAGTCCGGCACGCTCTACGAGCGCATCCGGCACGAGGGCGTGGCGGCACTGGTGGGCGACCGCAGCCCCGATCTTGCCGGGGTGTCGGCGCCGGTATTCGGTCCCGGCGATGTGCTGTGCGGCGCGCTGACGCTGACCTGCCCGGCCTCGCGCTACCGTGAAGACTTCCGCGTCGATGTGCTGCATGCGGCGCGCGCGCTGACCCAGGCGCTGGGCGGCACCTTTCCGGACAGCATTACGGACAATGCCTCCGCGGGCTGAGCCGCCGGGCTTGCGTGTGCAGCCGGCCCGACCCGGCTTGTCGGGGGTGCCACGCGCCTGCATGCGCGGGCTATCATGCGGCTGGCATTGAAAACAACGCATGTCACGTTTTGTGAAAACAAGTGCGAGAGATGCCTGCGTCGCGCCCCTGTGGCCTGATGCCCGCCGCTCGATATGACGGCGCGGCAGACGGCATCCTTGAGGAAATCCCCGTGCACTTGGACCAGCAGACCATTGCGGTGGTGATGATGGTGTTTTTTTGCAGCACGCTGATTATTGCGGCGGGGCTGGTGTTCGCGCTGCGCGCGAGCGAGGCGGGGCGGCTGTGGGCGTTCGGGCACGTACTGGTGTCGGCCGCGGGCCTGGCGCTGGCCATCAGCGCGGCCAGCGGCACCGGCCAGCTGGGCACGCTGGGAGCGTTGGCGTTCGTGGCTGGCTGGTTGCTGATCTACCGCGGCGTGCGGGTCTATTACGGCGTGCCGGCCCATCCCGCGGCGCTGGCCGCCGCGGGCGTGATCGGGCTTGGCCTGACCGCGGCCACCAGCGGCATGCCCGACGGGCAGCAGGTGGTGCTGCGCATCGTCTACGGCCTGCTGGCGCTGGTCTCGCTGGCCACCTTTGCCACGCTGGCGCGTGCCGGGCGCGGGCGCCGCAGCATCGGCGCGCCGCTGGTGCTGGTGGCCAGCCTGGTGCATCTGGCCACGCAGCTGGCCGGCTTCAGCCATGCCATGAACCTGCCCGTGGCGGGCGGTGCGGGCGCCGCGCCGCTGACGCTGTTCTTTGCCGGCCCGGTCGGCTCGGCCTGGCTGCTGGCGCCGCTGATGGCCACGCTGCTGGGCCTGTTCGGCTTCACCGTGATGGCGATGGAGCAGATCGTCGCGCACAACGAAAGCGGCGCGCGCGTGGATGCCCTGACCGGGCTGCTCAACCGCGGGGCGCTGGAGATGTCGGCACTGTCGCTGGTGGCGCGCTGGCAGCGCGACGGGCAGGCGCTGTCCTGCCTGGTGATCGACATCGATTATTTCAAGCAGGTCAACGATACCTTCGGCCATCACGCTGGCGATGCCGTGCTGCGCGAAGTCGCGCATGCGCTGGACAACTCGCGCCGCGCCTCGGACGTGGCCGGGCGCTACGGTGGCGAAGAGTTCTGCATCCTGTGCCCGCATACCGACGAGCAGCAGGCCTCGGCGCTGGCCAACCGTATCCTGCGCAAGGTGCGCGCGATTGAACTGCCCGCCGGGCGCGGCCATGCCAGCGTCAGCATTGGCGTGGCGCAGCTGCGCGGCGGCCCGGGCAGCAAGGAAGCGCTGTGGCGCCTGTTGTTTGCCGATGCCGACCGCGCCCTCTACCACGCCAAGGAACATGGGCGCGACCGCTATGTGCTGGCCTCGTCCATGGCGGCGCCGGCGGCCGCGAGCGCATCGCCCGCGCCGCTGCTGGAGCCAGAGCCCGACCTGGCCGGCTGACCCGGTTATGCCTGCCGGCCAGGCTCCGGCACGTCGCGCTGCGGCGTACCGTCATAGGTCCACAGGAACTGGCGCGGCATCGGGCCCTTGTTGCGCCCGCCCTCGCAGGTCTGCTCCCAGGCATGCGCCAGGATGCCGACCGAGCGCGACAGGCAGAACAGCCCCCGCGCCAGCGGTGCGGCAAAGCCCAGCTCGGCATAGATCACCGCGGTGGCGCCATCGATATTCATCGGGATGGGCTTGCCGCGGCCGGCACCCAGCGCCGCCTCGACCGCGCGCGCGATCCCCGCGTAGCGCCCGCTGACCACGCCATCGGCCGCGGCCTGGTCGACCAGCGCCAGCAGCCGTGGCGCACGCGGGTCGACCGGGTGGAAACGGTGGCCAAAGCCGGCAATGAACTTGCCGTGCAGGTCGCGGTAGTGCCGCAGCGCGGCGGTGACGGCGTCGTCCATGGCGCCGCCCGCATCCAGCCGCTGCGCCACGTCCTGGTACAGCGCCACCGCCTGTTCGCCGGCGCCGCCATGCACGTCGCCCAGCACGTTGACGGCGGAAGCCATGGCGTTGTTCAGCCCCACGCCGCAGGTGGCCGCCATGCGCGCGATGGCAATGCTGGGCGCCTGCGGGCCGTGGTCGACCGCGGCCATCAGCGCCGCGTCCAGCAGCTCGCCCTGCCCGGGGCCGGGCAACTCGCCGCGCAGCATCAGCCAGATCATCTGCGCAAACGAGACCCGGCCGATCAGTTGTTCGATCGGGTAGCCGCGGTAGCGGATCTCGCCCGGGCGCATGTCGATGATGCCGGTGCGCCACCAGTCCTGCGACAGGCGCTGGCCCGGGTCCATGGCGTCATCCCGGGGCTGGCCGCTGGTTTCGATGCCGCTCATATCGCGCGCTCCTCGCTCAGTTGGTCGATGTCCGCATCGCTGTAGCCCAGGCTGGCCAGCACCTGCCGCGTATGCTGGCCCAGCTCCGGCGGCGGCGTGTCCACGGCCGGGGCCTCGCGGTTGAGCTTGAAGCCGGTGCGCACCACGCGGATATCGCGGCCCACGCCGGGCGCATCGGCAAACTCGCCGATCATGCCGCGCTCGCGCACCTGCGGATGCGCCAGCGTCTGCGGCACGTCCAGCACCGGGCCGGCGGGCACGCCGGCCTCGGTCAGCAGCGGCCACCATTCGGTGGCCGGCTTCTTCGCCAGCTCTGCTTCCAGCGCCTGTGTCAGTTCGCCCCGGTTGGCCAGGCGCGCCTGGCGCTGCGCGAAGCGCGGATCGGCGGCCAGCTCGGGGCGGCCCAGCACGCGGCACACGGCTTCAAACTGTTCCTGCTTGTTGGCGGCGATATTGAGCAGCCCGTCCGCGGTGCGGAAAGTGCCGGAAGGGCTGGCGGTCATGTTCTCGTTGCCCATCGGCGCCGGCACCTTGCCGGCGATCAGGTGGTTGGATACCACCCAGCCCATGGTGGCCAGCGTGGCTTCCAGCATCGATACGTCGACGAAATAGCCTTCGGTGCGCTGGTGGTCCGCCAGCGCCGCCGATACCGCCAGCGCCGCGGTCAGCCCGCCGATGGTGTCCGAGACCGGATAGCCGACCCGCAACGGTGCGCTCTGCGCATCGCCGGTAATGCTCATCACGCCGGCCATGCCCTGGATGATCTGGTCATAGGCCGGCAGCCCGGCCAGCGGCCCGTCCTGGCCAAAGCCCGAGATCGCGCAGTAGATCAGGCGCGGGTTGTCCTGCTTCAGGGTCTCGTAGCCCAGCCCGAGCCGGTCCATCACGCCGGGGCGGAAGTTCTCCACCAGCACGTCGGCGCTTTGCACCAGCTTGCGGAACACCTCCTTGCCGCGCGCGTGCTTCAGGTTGAGCGTGACCGACTGCTTGCCTGGGTTCTGGGCCAGGAACGACACGCCCATCAGGCGCTGGTTCAGCTCGGCATCGGCGCCCAGCTGCCGGGCCAGGTCGCCGGTGCCGGGGGTTTCCACCTTGATGACTTCGGCGCCCAGGTGGGCAAGCTGGTGGCAGCAGAACGGCCCGGCCAGCACATTGGTCAGGTCGAGCACGCGGATATGGCGCAGTGGCTTTTTCATGTTCTGTACAACAGAATGACGATCTTTAACAGAGAACATGCGGAGGATAGGAGTCGCGTTTGGGCGTGTCAAGCCGGGCGCCTGGCCGGCACCTGCCATACAATGGCGCCCCGTCCGCGCGGCCCGCTGGCGCGCGGGCCTTTTTTAGTGGTGTCTTGCAGGAAACGGAATCAATGATGTCAAACGCATGCGGCCTGGACTTCGGCACGTCCAACTCAACGGTCGGCTGGAGCCATCCGGCGCGGCCGGCGGCGCTGCTGCCGCTGGAGGACGGCAAGGTGACGTTGCCCTCGGTGATCTTCTTCCACGCGGAGGATCCGCTGGTCAGCTATGGCCGCGCCGCGCTGGGCGATTACCTGGCCGGCTATGAAGGCCGGCTGATGCGTTCGCTCAAGAGCCTGCTGGGCACCTCGATGATGGACGACAGCACCGAGGTGATGGGCCAGGCGATGCCGTTCCGCAAGCTGCTGGCGCACTTCATCCGCGAGCTGAAGACGCGTGCCGAGCAGGCCGCCGGCGCGGAATTCTCGCGTGCGGTGCTGGGCCGCCCGGTGTTCTTCATCGACGAGAACCCGGCCGCCGACCAGCTCGCCGAAGACACCCTGGCCGAGATCGCGCGCGACGCGGGTTTCGGCGAGATCGCGTTCCAGTACGAGCCGATCGCCGCGGCCTTCGACTATGAGGCCCGGATCACGCGTGAGGAACTGGTGCTGGTGGCCGACATCGGCGGCGGCACCTCGGACTTCTCGCTGGTGCGCCTGTCGCCCGAGCGCGCCGCGCGCAGCGACCGGCGCGACGACATCCTGGCCAATGGCGGCGTGCATATCGGCGGCACTGATTTCGACCGCGCGCTCAGCCTGGCGCGTGCAATGCCGCTGCTGGGCCTGGGCAGCGCGCTGCGCAACGGCAAGGCGATGCCGTCCAGCCAGTATTTCGACCTGGCCAGCTGGCACACCATCAACCTGGTCTATACGCGCAAGGCGTGGTCGATGGTGATGGACAACTACCGCGACGCGGCCGATACGGTGAAGCTCGACCGCCTGGTGCGGCTGATCCGCGAGCGCGCCGGGCACTGGCTGGCGATCCAGGTGGAAGCCGCCAAGATCGCCTTGTCCGACGCCGGCAGCACCGACGTGGACCTGCACCGGCTGGAGCAGGGGCTGACGCTGACCATCACGCGCGACGAGTTCGATGCGTCGATCGACAAGCTGGTGGTGAAGACCGAGCAGACCGTGCAGAAGCTGCTGATGGATGCCGGCGTCGATGGCGCCGCGGTCGATACCATCTTTTTCACCGGCGGCTCCAGCAGCGTGCCGCTGCTGCGGCAGCGGCTGGCGGCGCTGTTGCCGCAAGCGCGTTGCGTGGAAGGGGACCGGTTCGGCAGCATCGGCAGCGGGCTGGCGCTGGATGCGGTGAGGAAGTTTGGGTGAGGGGCAGGCTGGCGTCTGAGCAGCCCAGCGGCCAGCTCAGACGTCAGCCGGCCTGCGTCCGCATATCGCGCAAGCCGTATTCGTCCCCCAGCGCCAGCCGTGCCGCCCGCAGCGCGCCGCGCGCGGCCGCCGCATCGCGCGCCAGCCGCATCAGCGCCGGCAGTTCCCACGGCGCGCGCAAGAGCCCGCCCAGCACCGCGCCGACATCCGTCTTGCCGTCTTCACCCATGCCTGCCGCCGCGGCAGCCGGAACCGCGCGGCTGGCCGGGTCGATCACCACGCGGCAGGCCGCGAACGGCAGCCGGCAAGCCGCCGCCATGCGCGCGGCGAGGTGCGATTCCATGTCGACGCAGAGCGCCCCCGTGGCCCGGTGCAGCATCTGCTTGGCGGCAACCGAAAGCACCGGCTGGTCCGCGCCGGCAAGTATCCCGACCCTGGCATGCGGCAGCGCCGCGTGCATCGCCCGGGTCCAGGTCATGTCGGTGTCGTAGCGTTCGCCGGCCGCGCATACCGAGTCCGCCAGCACGAGGGCGCCCGGCGCCAGCGCGGGATCCAGCCCGCCCGCCACGCCAAAGCTGAGGATGCCCATGCAATGCCGGCTTGCCATCGCGGAAACGCCTTGTTCCAGTGCAAGTCCGCGCAGGCCGTGCACCACGCGGCAATGCGGACCGGCGGCGGTGCGCGCCTCGAACGCCATGCCGGTGACGACCAGCACGAACGGTGCC
This sequence comes from Cupriavidus sp. GA3-3, assembly GCF_000389805.1. Lineage (NCBI taxonomy): Bacteria > Pseudomonadati > Pseudomonadota > Betaproteobacteria > Burkholderiales > Burkholderiaceae > Cupriavidus > Cupriavidus sp. GA3-3. Next base: position 210,827 of record NZ_KB944482.1, on the reverse strand, counting down.
GTCACAGCCCCCACGACACCTGGTGCGCGCCGCCGCGCTGCAGGTTGCGGTAGCGCGCCAGCGCCCACAGCGGGAAGTAGCGTGCATAGCCGTGATAGCGCAGGTAGAACACGCGCGGAAAGCCCACGGCGGTGAAGCGCGGCTCATGCCACAGGCCGCCGGATTGCTGCGTGCGCAGCAGGTAGTCGATGCCGCGCGCCACCGCGGCATGCTGCGCGGCGCCGGCTGCCATCAGCGCCAGCAGCGCCCACGCGGTCTGCGAGGCCACGCTCGGCGCGGGCTCGTAGCCGCGGTAGTCGAGCCGGTAGCTGCTGCCGTCCTCGCCCCAGCCGCCGTCGGCGTTCTGGATCTGCTCGAGCCACGCCACGGCGCGGCGCATCTCGGGGGCTTCCGGTGTCAGGCCCGTTGCGTTCAGCGCGCACAGCGCGCTCCAGGTGCCATAGATATAGTTGGTGCCCCAGCGGCCAAACCAGCTGCCGTCGGGCATCTGCTCGGCCAGCAGGTAGCGCAGGGCGCGCGCGGCGGGCTCGCTCTTGCCCGGCGTGGCGCCGATCTGGCACAGCATCGACAGGCAGCGCGCGGATACGTCCGCGGTGGGCGGGTCCAGCAGCGCGCCATGGTCGGCAAAGGGGATGTTGTTCAGGTAGAGATGCGTGTTCTCGGGCTCGAACGCGCCCCAGCCGCCGTCGCCGCCCTGCATGCCGACGATCCACTCGGCGGCGCGCGCCACGGCTTCGTCATAGCGGCCCGGCACATCGTGCGCGCGCATGTAGCGGTTCATCGCGGCGGCCACCACGGCGGTGTCGTCCACGTCCGGGTAATAGGCATTGGCGTACTGGAAGGCCCAGCCGCCGGGGCGCACCAGGGGGCGGCGCACGGCCCAGTCGCCGCGCACGTCCAGCACTTGCAGCGGCCTGAGCCAGTCCAGGCCGCGCCCGGCCGCGGCCGTCGCGCGCGCCTCGCCGGCTTCCAGCAGCGCGTGCGCGGCCAGCGCGGTATCCCACACCGGCGACAGGCAGGGCTGGCAATAGGCTTCGTCGCCGTGCTCGACCAGCAGCCGCTCGACGGATTGCCGCGCCAGCGCGCGTGCCGGATCGTCGGGCGGCACGCCCAGCACGTCGAACATCATCACGCTGTTGGCCATTGCCGGGAAGATGGCGCCCAGGCCGTCCTCGCCGTTGAGCCGCTCGCGCACGAAGGCCTGCGCCGCGGCAATGGCGCGCCGGCGCAGCGTGCGCGGGACGAGCGGCTCGGCCACGCGCAGCAGCGCGTCCAGGCCGCGGAACACCGTGTACCAGCCGGCGTGCTGGTGCGCCGCGCGCGGCGGCAGCCCCACCGTATGGCAGTTGCCGACGAACAGCTCATTGATGCCGACCCCGCGCGGGTTGCGCGCCTGCGGGCGCAGGCTGTTCAGCACCAGCAGCGGCACGATCACCGTGCGCGCCCAGTACGAGACCTTGGACAGGTGGAACGGAAACCACTGCGGCAGCAGCATGATCTCGACCGGCATCATCGGCACCGCCGACCATGGCATCACGCCGTACAGGGCCAGCAGCGTGCGCGTGAATACATTGCTGGCCTCGGCGCCGCCCAGCGCGTGGACGGCCCGGCGCGCGCGCTGCATATGCGCGGCCTGGGGGTCGTCGCCGGCCATCTTCAGCGCGAAATAGGCCTTTACGCTGGCGCTGACGTCGGAGCGGCCTTCATGGAACAGCGGCCAGCCGCCATCGGGATTCTGGATGCGGCGCAGGTAGCGGGCCAGGCGGGCTTCAAGCTCCAGGTCCGGGGCTTCGCCGAGGTAGTGCACCATCAGCACGTATTCGGCGGGAATGGTGGCGTCGGCTTCCAGTTCGTAGACCCAGTGGCCGTCGGGGCGCTGCTGGTGCAGCAGCGCGTCGATCGCACGGCCGATGCCCTGGTCCAATGCCTGCGCGGCGTCGCGCGGCGCGGGGCTGTCCCCCGCGCTGGCCGGCGCGATCCGTGGCACTGCCGTGGCAAAGGCGGTCTCGTTCATCGACATGCAGACTCCTTGTGCCGGCGCACGGCGCGGCCGCGCCCGGCATGCATCGGGGGCAGCGCTCAGCCAATGGCGTGGCGCAGCAAGATCCAGAGCAATTGGGCGCGCGGCAGGCGCACGCGCTGGCGCGGCGCGCGCCAGCCCTGCGTGCGCAGCCGCGCCAGGATGCGGTGGTAGACCTCGGCCATGATGCGCGGCGAGCGCACCTGCCGCGACGGGCAGCGCGCCATGATGGCGTAGGCCTGGTCGTAGTGCGCCTGGGCCTCGCGCGCCACGGCCGCGCAGGCCTGGCCGACGGCGGGGTGGGCCACCACGGCCTGGGGCGTGTCCGCGCCGATGCCGGCCGCGGCCAGCGCTTCCGCCGGCAGGTAGAGCCGGCCAATGGCAGCGTCTTCGTCGATATCGCGCAGGATATTGGTCAGCTGCAGTGCGCGGCCCAGGTGGTGCGCGAGCGCGATGCCGCACGCTTCTTCCAGGCCGAACACGCGCACCGCCAGCCGGCCGACAGCGCTGGCGACGCGATCGCAATACAGGTCGAGGGTGGCCGCGTCGGGGGCGCGGATGTCCTGCACCACGTCCATGGTCATGCCGTCGATCACGGCGAGGAAATCCTGCTGCTGCAGGTCGAAGGCGCGGATCTGCGCGCTCAGCGGCTGCAGGGCGCGAGGCGGGTTGCCGGTGTAGCAGGCGGCGATGTCGTGGCGCCAGGCATCGAGTGCGGCAAGGCGCTCGGCGTGCGGTGCGTTGCCGTCGGCGATGTCGTCGACCGCGCGGCAGAACGCATAGATCTCGAACATGGCCTGGCGCTGCGCTGGCGGCAGGATGCGCAGCGCGGCATGGAAGGAACTGCCGGCCGAGGCCGCCGGGCCCGCCTGGCTGCCATGGTCGGCGGCGACAGGGGTGTCTTGCGTTGCGATTTGAGTACCGGCCACGTAACTCCTCGACACGCTGCATACCGTCCCGCACTGATCGCGCAGCATCCGTGCGCGCCCACTGGCGGGAGGGCGGTTGTGGGTCGGCCGATTATAGCAATTTCACTCGTCGCAAGACTGCCGCAGCGGCGGCCCCGGTGCCGGCGCGCCAATAAAAAAAGCCCCGCGCCGAAGCTGCGGGGCTTTCCTTCCGGCCGGTCCGCTGGACCGGCCCGGAATCCACCGGTATCAGAGGGCCTGAATCTTGGTGGCTTGCTCGCCCTTCTGGCCCATGGCCTTGACGTAGCGTACCTTCTGGCCTTCCTTCAACGACTTGAAGCCATTGCCTTCGATTGCGGAGAAGTGCGCGAACAGATCGTTGCCGCCTTCATCCGGCGTGATGAAGCCGAAGCCCTTGGCGTCGTTGAACCACTTAACGGTACCGGTTTCCATATCTATCTCAACCTTGAATTTCAAAATGAGCGAAAACGCTCGTTATACACCGTGTGCAACGCACCCAGCGGATCCTTTTTATGTTCCCCGCCAGCGCATTCCATATGACTTCGATATGTCGCTGTCGTGACAACCGAAAACGTCACGGAACGACAACACCAAAAGACACACCGCATGGGCGCTGCACAAGTGGGAATCATTCTGCCGAATTTTCCCGGCGTGTCAATCAGGCTAAGCGCCTAATCATGATGAGAGGTTCCGATAGGAGATATTAGCGTTTTCTACTTCAGCTTCAGTTCAGTGAATTCCCTGATTTTTTTATCGCGGGTTTGGTTGTGCGTGCACCGCCAGCGAGCGCGATGCCACACCGCCGTGCATAATGGCTGTCGTCCGGTGCATGGGCGTGCCATCTTTTTTACAAATTCTTACGGCACCCAATCCCTACCGCGTTCGGGGGAAGCCGGCGCGGCCCGGATATATCATTATGCTGACAATAAAGGCCAGGCCGGTGGCCGCGCTCGCGTCGTGCACAGACATACATGAGCGCGCCCACTGTATGCGGGCCCATACATAAAAGCTCGGAACGGGGAATCCATCATGGCGTTTCAAACCTAGCTGTCCGGAATTTCGGTTGCGGACAGCCCCACCACCCGTCGCGCACGGGACCTGGACTGTTTTCGTTGTCTGCATTTGAGCCGAGCCGCGCCCGCCGTACGCCCGTACCGCAAGCGCGGCTGACGTGCGCCCGCAGCACGGTGGCGCGCGTTAACGCGCGAGCCGGCTCAATGTCTCAGTGTTGGGACAATTGTTGACAATGTGATCCATGCGTCTGTCCTAGCATTCGTTTCCGGATACCATCAGATTTTTCCGATTTTGAGATCCACAGTCGGACACAAGGCGGCAGCGACCGCCTCAGGGAATGTCGTGCGTGAGGCACTTGCCGGCGTGCGCAGACGAGAGGAAGTAAAAGCCTGTGAAGCAGCTGGAGGAAGCACAAGGGAACCGGGGCGGCCGCATGCCGTTCCGATCGGGGTGGGTAGGGATGCGCATGGCGCAGCGGGTGCAAGGCATCGCGCTGGCGCTGGCCCTCGGGGCGGCGACGGCTGCGGCCGCGCCGGCGCCCGCGGCGCAGGCGCCATCCATGCCGTCGATCGCCTTGCACTACGGCGCCAAGCCGCCGGTTGACGCTCTGCAAGCCTTCGACATCGCCGTGGTCGAGCCCGACAGCGGCTTCGACCCGCGCCAGGCGGCGACGCCGGCCACGGCCTGGTTTGCCTATGTCAGCGTGGGCGAGGTGCTGGAGAGCCGCGCCTACTTCAAGGACATCCCCAAGGCCTGGTTCGTCGGGCGCAATGACGCCTGGAACGCGCCGGTCATCGACCAGGCAGCCGACGGCTGGCCCGCCTTCTATGTCGACAAGGTGATCGCGCCGCTGTGGCAGCGCGGCTTCCGTGGCTTTTTCCTCGATACCCTCGATTCCTACCAGCTTGCCGCCAGGACCGACGCCGAGCGCGCACGGCAGGAAGCGGGGCTGGTGCGCGTGATCCGCGCGATCAAGGCGCGCTACCCCGAGGCGCGCCTGGTCTTCAACCGCGGCTTCGAGATCCTGCCGCAGGTGCATGACCTGGCCTATGCCGTTGCCTTCGAGTCGCTGTTCCGCGGCTGGAACCAGGCCCAGGGCCGCTATGTCGACGTTGCGCAGGCTGACCGCGACTGGCTGCTGGCGCAGGCGCGCACCATCCGCGAGCAATACCGCCTGCCGGTGATCTCGATCGATTATTGTCCGCCGGCGGACCGCCGCTGCGCACGCGAAACCGCGCAGCGCATCCGCGCGCTGGGGATCACGCCCTATGTGGCCGATCCCGGGCTGCAGACGGTCGGCATCGGCAAGGTCGAGGTGCTGCCCCGGCGCGTGCTGGTAGTGCAGGAGCGCCGCCCCGGGGTGTCGATCGATGATTCCGAGGGTGTGCGCTTTGTCTCGATGCCGCTCAACTACCTTGGCTATCGCGTGGATTTCGCCGAGACCAGCGAGGACCTGCCCGAGATCGGGCCGGACCGCTACGCCGGCGTGGTGGTGTACCTGTCAGGCAATGTCACGGCGCAGCCGGGACGCTTCCATGCCTGGGTGCAGGCGCGCATGGCGCAGGGCATGCCGGTGGTGTTCCTCAACGACTTCGGCACCAGCATGAGCGGCACGGTGGCGCGCAGCTTCGGGCTGAAGGCAGTCAAGGGCCGCGTGTCGGGCCCGGTCGAGGTGCTGGCCAAGGACCGGATGATGGGCTTCGAGATGCCGGTGGCCCCCGACCGCACCCAGGCCGAAGCGATCCAGGTGCCGGACGGCGCCGGCTACCGTTCGCTGCTGCGCCTGCGTTCGGGCACGCTGACCTATGACGCCGCCGCGATCACGCCGTGGGGCGGCTATGTGCTGGGGCCGTATGCGGTGCGCCAGAGCGGCAACGGCAACGGCCAGAGCCGCTGGGTGGTGCAGCCGCTGGACTTCCTGCGCGAGGCGCTGCGCCTGCCCGCCATGCCCGTGCCCGATGTCACCACCGAGAACGGCCGGCGCCTGCTGACCATCCATATCGACGGCGACGGCTTTGCCTCGCGCGCTGAGATTCCCGGCGGCGGCTTCTCCGGCGAGGTGCTGTTCCGCGAGATCTTCGACCGCTACCGGCTGCCGATGACGATGTCGGTGATCCAGGGCGAAGTCAGCAAGGACGGCATGTACCCCAGGCTCAGCGCCGAGCTTGAGCCGGTCGCGCGCAAGATCTTCGCGCAGCCCTATGTCGAGGTGGCCAGCCATACCTTCTCGCATCCGTTCGAGTGGTCGCGCACCGTGCCGGCCCAGCCAGGGCAGCCAACGCAATCCAGCGGCGCCGCGGTGGTCGAGGGCGACGAGGCCTTCCACCTGAGCATCCCCGGCTACAGCATGGACCTGAACCGCGAGATCGGCGGCTCCATCGACTACATCAACCGCACGCTGGCGCCGGCCGGCAAGCCGGTCAGCATGCTGCTGTGGTCGGGCGACTGCCAGCCGCCGGCCGAGGCGCTGCGGCTCACCGAGAAGGCGCGCGTGCTCAACATGAACGGCGGCGATACGCTGATCACGCGCAGCAACCCGAGCTGGACCGCGATCGCGCCGCTAGGCATCAACAAGCCCGGCGGCACCTTCCAGGTGTTTGCGCCCAACCAGAACGAGAACGTCTACACCAACCTCTGGCACGGCCCGTTCTACGGCTTCGAGCGCGTGATCGAGACCTACGAGCTGACCGACAAGCCTTATCGCTTCAAGCCGGTCAATATCTACTACCACAGCTATTCGGGCACCAAGGCCGCGTCGCTGAAGGCGCTGCGCAAGGTCTATGACTATGTGCTGGCGCAGCCGCTGCTGCCGCTGCACTCCACCGACTACGTGCGCAAGGTGCTCGACTGGCAGGACATGGCCGTGGCGCGGGATGTGGGCGACGGCCAGCCGGGCGGCACCGGTGCTGAATGGATCGTGCGCGGCGACGGCAACCTGCGCAACCTGCGCTGGAGCGGCGCGGGCATGCCCGACGTAGGCGCGGCGCACGGCGTGACCGGCACCTCGCCGGCACCGGGCGGCGGCGTCTACCTGCACCTGGATGGCGGCGATGCGCGCTTCGCCGTGCGCGACACAGTCACCGCCCCAGCCGCGCCGCAGCTGGCCGAAGCCAACGGCATCGTGCGCGACTGGTCGCAGCGCGATGGCGTCACGCGCTTCGCCTTCAGCGGCTACTTCAAGCCATTCTTCCGTCTTGCCAACGCCGGCAACTGCCGTGTGAGCGTCGATGGCAAGCCCGTACAGGCCGTCCGCGAGCGCAACACGCTGCGCGTGGATACCGCACCCGTCACCGATCCGAACCATGCCAGGCAACAAGTCGAAGTCCGCTGCGCCGGTTGAGCGCGAGCGGCTGCTGCCGCCGGCGCTGGTGCTGACTTTCACTGCGATGGTGGGGATCGGCCTGGCGCTGATGTTCCCGCGCGAGACTCTGCGCGAGCGCCTGCTGGGCCAGGGCCGCACCATCGACGGGCTGACCATGGCCTACCTGGAAGCCTGGTGGAAGGTCACGCCCGACGACCCCGGTTTCATGGGCGTGCTGGCCGAACAATACGCGCGCACCGGCCGGCTGGAAGAGGCGCAGGCCATGCTGGCGCGCATGCAGGCGGTGCAGGGCACCGACCTGTCGGGCCAGATCCTGCGCACGCGCATCGAGATCGCGCAGCAGCGCGCCTGGGCCGCGCTGCCGGATACGCCTGAGCGCGAACAGAACCTGGTGCAGCTGCGCAGCCTGCTGGACCAGGCTGCCGGGCGCAGCTGGGGGCTGGCCGACCTGCAAACGCTGGCCACGCAGTCGCGCCAGGCCGGCGCCCAGGACGCGATGCGCAAGTTCTATGCGGCGCTGGCCAGCCAGGACCGCAACAACGCGGCCTTCTGGAACCGCCAGCTGGCCGACATGGCGATCGCGGGCGGCGACTATCGCAACGCCGCCAACGCCTTGTTCGCGCAGCAGGCGGCCGCCACCACGCTGGCCGAGCGGCGCGCGCTGTTCCTGAAGGCGGTGCAGACGCTGCAGTCAGGCAACCTGCTGGACGAAGCGCTGGCGCAGGCCGAGCGCCACGGCGGCAAGCTGCTGGACGATCCGGAGGTGCTGCGCTACCTGACGAAGCTGGCGCTGGCGGCCAACAAGCCGGAGCAGGCCAGCCGCTATGTCGAGCGGCTGCTGAAGGTTTCGGCGCGCACGCGCGATGCCGGCCCGGCGGCGCTGGCCGCACGCCAGGCCGAGGCGCGGCGCATCGCCGCCAGCCAGCCGTGGGCCGAGCGCGGCCTGGTCTTCCTTGACGGGCCGCGCGGCCTGGCCTTGCGTGAAGCGCTGGCCGCCTCCGGCCAGCTGGGTACGCGCAAGATTGCGGCGCAAGCTGCTGCGCCCGCGCAGGCGCCGGCGGAGCCAGCCGACAAGCCGTTCAACGCCGACGACTACGAACTCGCCTATCGCGTGTTCCTGTCGGCCGGCAAGCTCGACCAGGCGCAGCGCGTGGCCGAGACCGCGGTGCGCCGGCTGCCGGGCGAGGCGATCTGGCGCGAACGGCTGGCGCAGGTGGCCGAATGGAACCGCCAGCCGGCCGTGGCCCTGAAGAGCTGGCTCGACTATGCCCGCGCCACCAACGACGAGCGCGCGTGGGATGCAGTGATGCGGCTCGCCCCGGGCCTGTCCGACGATCGCGCCTACCTGGCCGCGCTGCGCCACCGCGCGGGCGGCTCGGACCTGAAGACCGTGGACGAGGTGGTGGCTGCCTACGAACGCCTGGGCGAGCCGGAAGAGGCCATGCGCTTCCTCGAAGGCCTGAGCCACGGCCCCAGGGCTCGCGACATCATGGAACGCCACGCCGCGCTGGCCGAGCGCGCCGGCAAGGACGAGCGCGCGTTCCAGATCTATACGCAGATGCAGCAGCGCTTCGGCCCGCGCCCCGCCTATGCGCTGAAGCTCGCCAACCTGCTCTATGTGCGCGGCAAGCTGGCGCAGGCGCTGGACGCCATGCTGCCGGCGCGTGCCACGGCCGGGAAGGATGACATCCTCTACTGGCGCACCTTTACCGAGCTGGCGCGGCTGAACCAGCGCGACGACCTGCTCAAGGACGGCTATCGCCAGCTGATGCTGGCGGCGGCGCAGACGCAGGACGAGCACTGCATGGAGAGGCCGGCGGGCCCGGCGCGCAACGACTGCCTGGACGAGGTCCGCGACACGCAGGAGGCGGATTTCTCCAACCTGATCGCCTACTACGACAAGACCCCGATCGACGCCGGGCGCATCGCCGAGGCCGACTGGCGCCGCGGCGGCAAGCCGGAATCGCTGGAACTGGCGCTGTACTACTACACGCGTGCCCACGCCTACCGGCGTATCGGGCGCCTGTTGCAGGACATGACGCCCGAGCAGCGCCAGGCGGCAGCGCAGTCGAGCCGCTTCCTGATGCGGCGCGCGGAGTACTACCGCGTGACCGGCCAGCGCGACCACGCCCTGGCCGACCTGCGCCGCGCCGCGGGCCTGCGCGATGCCGACAGCGAAACGCTGGCGGCGCTGCTGTGGACGCTGGTCGACCAGGGCAGCGATACCGAAGTGCGCGCGGTGATGCGCCGCGTCAAGGACGACGCGGAAGACAACCCCGACCTGTGGGGCGCCTTCGCCGCGGGCCATATGCGTTTCCAGGACGGGCGCGCGGCCATGCACTACCTGCGCAAGCTCAACGACGGCAAGAGCGCCGATCCGCTCTGGCTCAGCCTGATGGCCGATGCTTATGAAGCCATCGGCCAGACCGACATGGCCTGGCGCGTGCGCCGCCAGGCCTGGATCGACCTGCACCATGGCTGGTCCCAGGGCGGGGTGCGCTATGCCCGGCTGCGGCCCGACAACACCGACGGCGACGAAGAGTACGAGAACGAGTCCGGCGCGCCTTCGCGCGCGGACCTGCGCCGCCAGACCGTGGCGCTGGGGCAGATCTTTGCCTCGGGCGATGTCTCGCGCGCGCTGGTGATCCAGATGCTGCGCGCGGACCGCGCTTCCACGGCGGCGCGCGAACTGGTGCCGCCGATGGCGGGCGCGCCGTCGCAGCTGGGCGAGGTGGCCGGGCTGCCGCCGCTGCATGAGGCGGCAATCGCGCCCGCGTCCGCGGAGGTCGCGCGCAATGCGGCCCGCCGCGATGCCGCGCTGTCCGCTGCCGGGCGCGATGCCGCGCTGGCATGGGCGATGTCCGCGGAATCCAATGAACTGGCGCGAAGCTGGCTGGCCCGCCAGTACGTCAACCGGCTGCAGCGACCGGCCTATGCCGAGGTGGCGATCGCGCTGGACCGGCAGGACATGAACAGCCTTGACCGTATCCTGGAGCGCCAGGCCGGCCGCGTGCCGGTGGCCAACCAGATCGAGGCCAACCAGCAACTGAACCGCATCAGCGCCGCGCAGACGCTGGCCTTCGAGACCCAGGAGCGGGCCCGTTCCGATGACACGCTGCAGGACACCTTGCAGGAGACGCTGCTCTACAACGCCCAGGCGATCGAGCCGCGCGTGAGCTTCATGCACCAGAAGCCGCTGGAATATACCGAAGGCAGCCTCGCGGGTGGCGTGCGCCTGTGGGACGGATATGACCTGAACCTGCGCGGCACCTGGCGCGACCAGCGCAGCACCGACCCCCAGCAGCTGGTGAACGTGCCGTCGTCCGACCGGCGCGCCGACCTGTCGCTGGGTTATCGCGACAACAGCAAGCGCTGGCGTGCCACGGCAGGTTACCGCGAGGGACTGGACACGATGGCGACCGCGCGCTTCTTCGGCGAGTGGAACCAGCAGGGCCGGCTGCAGTTCAGCACGCTGGCCGGGCTGAACCAGCCGGCCGACGAATCGGCGCCGCTGCGCGTGGGCGGGGCCAAGGACGTCGTGGGGCTGGGCGCAACCTGGCGCCTCGGCCTGCGCGAGTTCGTCGGCGCGCGCATCGAGTACAGCAGCTTCCGCGGGCAGGACCGCAGCGCGCTGGGGCATGGCATGGTCTATGACGTCGAGGCCGGCTACAGGATCCGCACCTCGTATCCGGACTACACCGTGCGCGTGGTCGGCACGCATGCCAACTACAGTGCCAATGGCGGCAGCCTGACGCCGCGCATGGCGTCGCTGGTGCCGGTCGGCGACGAAGCCACGCCGGCGTTCTACATGCCGCAGGGCTTCACGCAGGCCGGCGTGCTGTTCGGCTTCGGCACTGAGCTGCTGGACGAATACACACGCAAGTGGCGGCCGTTCGGTGAAGTGGGGCTGCTGCGCGACACGCGCGCACGGCAGAACTTCCGCGTGCAGGGCGGGGTGGCCGGATCGGTATTCGGCAACGACCACCTGGCGCTGTATATCTCGCATGAGACCGCGGCGCGCAACGGTGGCAGGCCGCTGACGGAACTGGGAATGCGCTATCGCTGGCTGTACTGAGCCGGCGGCAGCGGATGGCAGGGATCGGGTAACAACAGGACATGGAAAAGGGGATGAAGATGAACAAGCAAACCACGGCAATGACGGGCAAGACAGTGGCCAGGCGGCTGGCGGCATGGTGCGGCGCGCTGGGCGCGGCCCTGTGGCTGGCAGGCTGTGCGGTGACGGATGTCGGCCGCGCGCCGGCGCTGGCCCGCGGCGAGACCATCGCGGTGCTGCCGATCGTGAACTACACCGAGACGCCGCAGGCCGGCCTGCGCGCCGAGGCGATTGCCGAGAGCCTGCTGAAGACCGGCGGCGTGGCCAGCCTGAAGCGTTATCCGGCCAGCCTGAACCCGGAAACGCTGTTCGAGCCGGCCGAGCGCGAAGCCGTGGGCAAGGCGCTGGAATGGGCGCGTGCCGAGAAGGCCCGCTACGCGCTGACCGGCGCGGTGCAGGAATGGCGCTACAAGGTGGGCGTGGACGGCGAGCCCGCGGTCGGCATCTCGCTGCAGCTGCTGGACGTGAGCAGCGGTGAAGTGGTGTGGTCGGCCACCGGCAGCGACAGCGGCTGGAGCCGCGCCTCGCTGTCGGGCACCGCGCAGAAGCTGCTGCGTCGCCTGCTGGCGCCGCTGATGCAAGGCTGAGGCGGCGGCAAGCCACCAGGAAGAGGCTGCACACCGATGCGGCGATGCAATGGTTGAAGCAAGGGGATGAGCGTGGCCAATACGGCTGACAAGACATATCGCGCGCGGCAAGGACAGGGCATCGGCCTGGGTGGGCGCTATGCGCGCCTGCTGGCGCCGGCGGTCAGCGGGCGCGCGGCCGTGGTGGAACTGGTGGTGGCCATGCTGGCCGCAATGGGGCTGGCGTGGCTGGTGCTGCCGCAGAATCCGCTGCTGCTCGGCATGGGCTTTCCGTGGGCCTGGCTGCTGCCGGTGATCCTGGCGCTGCGCTATGGCACGCTGATCGGCGTGGGCAGCGTGCTGATGCTGCTGGGCGGCTGGTACTTCTACCAGCAGACCGGCGTGATGGCAGGGCCCTTCCCGCGCCTGTTCTTCCTCGGCGGGCTGCTGCTGGTGCTGGTGGCCGGACAGTTCGGCGATATCTGGGGCACGCGCCTGGCGCGCGCCCGCGCCGTGAACCGCTACCTGGACGAACGCCTGGCGGCGCTGACCAAGAACCACTACCTGCTGCGCATCTCGCATGAGCGGCTGGAAAACGACCTGCTGGCGCGGCCCACCACGCTGCGCGACACGCTGTCGCAGCTGCGCAGCGTGGCGCTGGACGAGGCCGCGCGCACCGGCCAGGTGCTGGCCGGTGCGCAGCCGATGCTGCAGGTGGTGGCGCAGGCCTGCCAGCTTGAGGCAGCCGCGCTCCATGCCTGCGATGGCGAGCACGTGGATGGCGTCCCGGTCGCCAGCATCGGCCCGGAATTCACGCTCGACACCACCGACCCGCTGGTGCGCCACTGCCTGGACACGCGCCAGCTGGCGCACCTGAGCGCCGACGGCCTGCAGCATGGCGCGCAGACGCGCTACGTGGCGGTGGCGCCGGTGCTGGCCGGCTCCGACCACCTGATCGGCCTGCTGGTGGTCGAGCGCATGCCGTTCCTGTCGCTGACCTACGAGAACCTGCAGATGCTGATGGTGCTGCTGGGCTACTACGCCGACGGCGTGGAGCACGCCGGCGCCACCCGCACCATCCAGGCGGCGCTGCCGGCCTGCCCATACCCGTTTGCGCTGGACTATGCGCGGCTGTCGCGGCTGCGGCGCGAGACCGGCATCGAAAGCTCGGTTGTGGCGCTGGTGTTCGACGCGGATCCGGAGCGCGATGCGCTGTTCGAGCAGGTGGTGCGCAGCCGGCGCGCGCTGGATGTGGCGTGGCCGGTGGTCAACGCCCATCACCGCGCGATGCTGACGCTGATGCCGCTGTCCGATGCGCAGGCGGTGGCGGCCTACCTGGTGCGCATCGAAGACATGCTGCGCGCGCAGTTCGGCACCGACTTCACCAGTGCGGGCATCGGCGTCTATACGCTGGCGGTGCCCGGCGCCGGCTCGGAAGACGCGCTGGTCAAGCTGCTGCGCCGGGCCCAGGTGGATGGCGCGATCGCGCCGGCCACGCTGCCGGCCGGGGAAGCGCCCCATGTTTAAGCTCGGCGCCAGCGGGCTCGTCGCCCAGATCGCCGCGCTGGCGCTGCTGGCGCGCGCCGGCAACAGCACCGCGCTGCTGCTGGCCTTCTTCGGCATGCAGGCGGTGGCCGCCGCGCTGACGGCGCTGCTGCTGTGGCGCCTGCTGCCGCGGCGCTTTCGCGTGCCGTTCGGATGGAGCTATGGCTTTCTCGCGCTGTTCTGCTTCTTCGTGCCGCTGGGCGGCGCGCTGGTGTGCCTGGGCAGCTACCTGTTCTCGAAGCTGTTCCCGCGGCGCGTGGACACCAGCGGCATCGGCACCGTGGGCTTGCCCGAGTTCGTCACGCACCTGATGTCGCGCGTCACCCACGGCGGCGGCGCGCGCCTGCGTGCGCAGCTGGGCAATGCGCGCGCGCCCCTGCCCGAGCGCATGACCGCGCTGGTGGCGATGCAGTCGATGCCGGCGCGCACCGCCAGCCCGGTGCTGCGCGAACTGCTGGCCGACAGCGTCGACGACGTGCGGCTGCTGGCCTACGGCATGCTGGACGGCGCCGAGAAGCAGCTGACCCAGCAGATCCTGGCCGAGCTGCCGCGGCTGGAGAGCGCCAACAGCGCCAGCGAGCGCGCCGAGATCAGCAAGCGGCTGGCAGACCTGTACTGGGAACTGATCTACCAGAACCTGGTGCAGGGCGACGTCTACCGCTACACCGCCAGCCAGGTCGAGCGCTACGCCAGCGCGGCGCTGCAGTACGACGACAGCAATGCCTCGCTGTGGTACATGCGCGGACGCCTGGCGCTGGCGCGCAATGCCCCGCGCGAGGCGCGTGAATGGCTGCAGCGCGCCGAATCCCTCGGCTTCGCGCGCGAACGCGTGCTGCCGCACCTGGCCGAGGCCGCCTACCTGGAACGCGACTATGCCGCGGTGCGCCAGCTGATGGCATCGTTTGACAGCCCCTCGCCGCTCCCGCTGGTGCGCCCCCTGCTGCGGTACTGGCAATCATGAGCAAGATCCTGGTAAAAGCGACGTCGGCCGACGTCATGTTGCTGCTCGAAGGCACCTTCCCGTATGTGAGCGGAGGGGTGTCGAGCTGGGTCAACCAGATGATCCGCGCGTTCCCGGACCTGCGCTTCGGCATCGTCTTTATCGGCAGCCGGCGCGAGGACTATGGCGACATGGCCTACCAGCTGCCGCCCAACGTGGTACACCTGGAAACGCACTACCTGTACGACTTCCCGCCGCCGCCGCTGGTCCAGGGCAGCACCGGCGATGCCAAGGCGTTCGACGCCTCGGACCGCCTGCACGAGCTGCTGCGCGACCCGGGCCGCGAGGCCGAGGCCGGCGCCATGATGCGCGAGCTGATGCCGGCGCTGCGCGAGGGTGGGGCGCTGGGCGAGGACGCCTTCCTGTACAGCCGCCGCGCCTGGCAGACCATCACCGAGCAATACCGGCGCTTCTGCACGGACCCGTCGTTCACGGACTATTTCTGGACCGTGCGCATCATGCACAAGCCGCTGTGGCAGCTGGTGCGCATTGCCGACAACCTGATCCCGGCGCGCGTCTACCACACGGTTTCCACCGGCTATGCGGGCTTTCTCGGGGCGCTGCTGCGCCACCGCAACCAGCGCCCGCTGCTGGTGTCGGAGCACGGCATCTACACCAAGGAACGCAAGATCGACCTGTTCCAGAGCCAGTGGATCCGCGACAACCGCAATGTGTTCGAGCGCGACATCTCCCAGATCAGCTACTTCCGCGAACTGTGGGTGCGCTTCTTCGAGACCATCGGCCGGGTCTGCTACGACGCCGGCGACGACATCGTCGCGCTGTATGAGGGCAATCGCCGCCGCCAGGTGCAGGACGGCGCGCCTGAGGTGCGCACGCGCAGCATCCCCAATGGCATCGACCTGCCGCGCCTGGCGCCGCTGCGCGCCCGCCGCAAGCCGGGCGTGCCGCCGGTGCTGTGCCTGATTGGCCGGGTGGTGCCGATCAAGGACGTCAAGACCTTTATCCGCGCCATGCTGACGGTGGTGCGCGAGTACCCCGACGCCGAAGGCTGGATCGCCGGCCCCGAGGACGAGGATCCCGACTACGCGCGTGAATGCCGCAGCCTGGCCGAGAGCCTGGGCTTGGGCCAGAAGGTCAAGTTCCTGGGCTTCCAGCGCATCGACGCGCTGCTGCCGCAGGTGGGCGTGCTGGTGCTGAGCTCGATCAGCGAGGCGCTGCCGCTGGTGGTGCTGGAAGGCTTTGCCGCCGGCGTGCCGTGCGTGACCACCGACGTGGGCTCGTGCCGCGAGCTGCTGTTCGGCCTGCCCGGCGACGACGCCGCGCTGGGCTCGGCCGGCGAGGTGGTGCGCATTGCCGACCCCGCGGCCCTGGCCGCGGCGGCGCTCGGGCTGCTGCAGGACCCGGCGCGCTGGCAGGCGGCCCAGGCCGCCGGCGTGGCGCGCGTGGAGCGCTACTACACCCAGGACCGCATGGTGGGCAGCTACCGCGAACTGTATCAACGGCTGATGGCGCAGGCAGACGGCGCCGGGCATGGCGGACCTGAGCGGCAGGGCGGCGGCAACCCCGCGCGCTGCCCGGTCCACGGAGGAGCCTGAGCATGGCTGGCATTGGATTCGAGCTGCGCAAGATGCTGCGGCGGGACAACCTGTCGGGCATGCTGAGCGCCTACGCGTATGCCGGCATCATCAGCTCCGGGCCATGGATCCTGTCGATCGTCGGCATCCTGCTGATCGGCATGCTGAGCCTGCCCTTCGTGGTGCCGGGCTCGCTGATCACGCAGTTCCAGGTGTCGGTGACCTACCTGATCGCCGGCAGCCTGATCCTGACCGGGCCGATGCAGCTGGCGTTCACGCGCTTCACCTCGGACCGGTTGTTCGAGAAGCGCGACCACCTGGTCCTGAGCAACTACCACGCGGTGGCGCTGCTGGCGACGGTGCTGTCGGGCGGCATCGGCGTGGCGTGCGCGGTATTCAGCTTCGGCGAGCAGTCGGTGCTGTACCGGCTGCTGATGGTGGCGGGCTTCGTGGTGCTGAGCAATATCTGGATTGCCGCGATCTTCCTGTCGAGCATGAAGCAGTACAAGGCCATCGTGTGGACCTTCCTGCTGGGCTACGCGATCTCGGTCGGCGCCGCGCTGGTGCTGCGCGGCCACGGGCTGGAAGGGCTGCTGGGCGGTTTCGCCGCCGGCCAGCTGTGCCTGCTGACCGGCATGGTGACGCTGATCTACCGCAACTACACCAGCCGCCAGTTCATGTCGTTCGAGGTGTTCCAGCGCCGCCATGCCTACCCCAGCCTGGTGGCGATCGGCCTGCTCTACAACCTGGGCATCTGGATCGACAAGTTCATGTTCTGGTACGCGCCCTCCACCGGGCAGCAGGTGATCGGGCCGCTGCATGCGTCGATCATCTACGACATCCCGGTGTTCCTGGCCTACCTGGCAATCATCCCGGGCATGGCGGTGTTCCTGGTGCGCATCGAGACCGATTTCGTCGAGTACTACGACGCGTTCTACAACGCGGTGCGCGGCGGCAGCTCGCTCGAGCATATCGAGGACATGCGCAACACCATGGTCCAGACCATCCGGCTGGGTTTGTACGAGATCGTCAAGGTGCAGGCCATCGCCGCGCTGCTGCTGTTCGCGGTGGGCGTGTGGGTGCTGCGGCTGCTGGGCATTTCCGAGCTGTACCTGCCGCTGCTGTACGTGGACGTGATCGGCGCCAGCCTGCAGGTGGTGCTGCTGGGGGTGCTCAACATCTACTTCTACCTGGACCGCCGCCGCGAGGTGCTGCTGCTGACCGCGACCTTCGTGGTGCTGAACTTCGCGCTGACGCTGCTGACGCTGCACCTGGGGCCGGCCTGGTACGGCTACGGCTTTGCGGTGTCGCTGCTGGTGGTGGTGGCGCTGGCGCTGTACCTGCTGGACCGCAAGCTGGACCGGCTGGAGTACGAGACCTACATGCTGCAATAGGCCCTGCCGGGGCCGCGCCGGCCGGCTCCCCGGGCGGCGCGATGGCGGCAAGGATGATGCAGATCGAAAGACGATCGCGGAGGGATCGGCGCAGTTGCCGCCGCCACCCCTCGTCGGGGCATCTCGACGGAAGGGCCTGCGATTGGGTAACATGGCGGCAGCCGGCGGGCTTCGGCCTGGCCCGTCGGATCAGATCGACGGCCGCGCCCCCTGGGGGTGAATATGAGGAATGACTTGCCGGCCGAGCCGTCGACATGCCGTGGCAGAGACCGCAGTTGCAGTCGGAAGCTGGCAGAAGGATGTAGAGGTATGCGAATTGCCTCCGTGGAGGATGATCCGGATCAGGCCGAACTGATCCGGCAGATATTGAGCGAAGCCGGCTTCGAGTGCGAGTCCTACGCCAACGGCGCGGACTTTCTGCGCGCGCTGCGCGAGCGCGCCTATGACCTGTTGCTGGTCGACTGGCAGTTGCCGGGCACCAGCGGCTATGAGCTGGTCAGCTGGGTGCGGCAGAAGTCCGGCAATATGCCGCCGATCCTGTTCGTCACCAGCCGCACCGCCGAATCCGACATCGTCGACGGCCTCACCGTGGGCGCCGACGACTACATGCTCAAGCCCATCCGCGCCGGCGAGCTGATCGCCCGCGTGCGTTCGCTGCTGCGCCGCGCCTACCCCGAGGCGGCGCAGGAAGTGGAGCTGATCCGGCGCGGCAACTACATCGTCGATACCCACGCGCGCACCATCACCGTCGGCGGCGAGCCGGCGCTGCTGTCCCCGCGAGAATATGAGCTGGCCCTGTTCCTGTTCCGCAATACCGGGCGCCTGCTGGCGCGCGAGGTGATGGAGCAGGCCGTCTGGGGCCGCGCCATGGGCGCGGGCTCGCGCACGCTGGATACGCATATCTCGCGGCTGCGCCTCAAGCTGGCGCTGCGCCCCGAGAACGGCGTGCGGCTGACCTCCGTGTACTCGCACGGCTATCGCTTTGAAGAGGCTTCCGCGGCAGATGTGGAGGCGGATGAGGCCGGGGCGGATGCGTAAGGTGATCGGTGGTGCCGCGCTGGCCCTGCTGGCCGGCATGGCGGTTCCGGCGCACGCCGGGCCCGCGGGCGCGGAAGGCGCCGATTTTATCTACCTGGTGGAGCCGGGCGATACGCTGATCGGCCTGGCCTCGCGCTACATGGCGTCCGAGCAGGGGTGGCGCACGCTGCAGCGCCTGAACGGCGTGGCCGATCCGTACCGGCTGGTGCCCGGCTCGCGCCTGCGCATCCCGCTCAGCCAGATTCCCGAGCAGGCCGCGTCGGCGCGTGTGGTCCATGTGGCCGGCGCGGTCCGCGCCAATGGCCGGCCGGTGCAGGCCGGCATGACGCTGGACGAAACCACGCGCATCGAGACCCCCGCGGGCGGCTCGGTCACGCTGGAGTTGCCGGACCGCAGCCGCGTCACGGTGCCGCCGGCCACCACGCTCTCGGTCAGCCGGCTGCGCATGTTCGCGCGCAGCGGCCTGACCGACACCGTGATCCGCATCGAGAAGGGTGCCGCCGATACGCGCGTGGCACCGCAGGGCGGCGGCGTCGGGCGCTTCGAGCTGCATACGCCGATGATGG
Organism: Cupriavidus sp. GA3-3; assembly: GCF_000389805.1. Classification (NCBI taxonomy): domain Bacteria; kingdom Pseudomonadati; phylum Pseudomonadota; class Betaproteobacteria; order Burkholderiales; family Burkholderiaceae; genus Cupriavidus; species Cupriavidus sp. GA3-3. The sequence continues at coordinate 191,784 of NZ_KB944482.1, read as the reverse complement.
TGACCGGCGTGCGCGGCACCCGCTACCGGGTCTCGGCCGACACGGCAGGAAGCCGCAGCGAGGTGCTGGAAGGGCGCGTCGGCGTCAGTGCGGCGCGGGGTGCCCGCGCCAGGCCGGCAGCAGAGCGTGCCATGACCGCGGCGGCTTCGGTCGGTGCCGGCTATGGCATCGGCGTGTCGGCCGGCGGCAAGCTGTCGCAGCCGGTGGCGCTGCTGCCGGCGCCGGCCCTGCTGCCCCCGGCCGATACCGTGCTGGGCCCGTCCTTCGAGGCCGCCTGGCAGCCGGTGCCGGGCGCCACCGCCTACCGCGTGCTGGTGGCGCGCGATGCGGCGCTGAGCGAACTGGTCTGGACCGGCACCGCCAGTGGCGCCACTGCCACGACCGCGCGCGTCGACGGCCTGCCCGAGGGCACGCTGTACCTGAGCGTCAGTGCCATCGACAAGCACCAGCTGACCGGCCATGACGCCCAGGCACCGGTGTCGGTGCGGCTGAACCCGCCGGCGCCGTTCACGCAGCAGCCTGCCGCCGATGCGGTGCGCTATGCCGAAGCCGTCGCCTTCGAATGGGCCACCGTGCCGAGCGCGGCGCGCTACGAACTGGCGCTGGCCGCCGATTCGGCCTTTACGCGCGATGCCGTGGTGCAGGCGGCCTCCGAGCCCGCCGCCACGCAAGCGCTGGTGCCGGGCCGCTGGTGGTGGCGCGTGCGCAGCGTCGATGCGGCGGGCCGGCCGGGCCCGTGGTCGGACACGGTCCCGTTCAGCGTCGAACCCAAGCCGCCCGTGCCGACCCTGCAGGACGACGGCGGCGCGCTGCATATCGGCTGGCCCGAGGGCAGCGGCGCCGGCGCGGGCTACCGGGTCCAGGTGTCGGCCGATGCCGGCTTTGCCACGCTGCTGGCCGACGAGCACACCACCACCAATGCCATTGACCTGCCGCGCCCCGCGCCCGGCGTCTATTTCATCCGCGTGGCACGTGCGGCGCCGGGGGTGACACCTGACCCGGCGGCGTTCTCCGCGCCGCAGCGCATTGAAGTCAATGCCCTCCTGCGCGACTCGCAGGGCGGCGCAATCGGGTCGGGCGACCGGCCAGACGGTGGTGGCCGCATCCGGCTCAACTGACGCGCCAGGCCCGGCACCGGCCGCGCCCGGGCACGCTTTCGGGCAGCGCACGCTGATCGAATGGTGCCTGCTGCTTGCTGCCGTGCTGGCCCTGGTGGTGCTGGCCGCGCGCCAGGGCTGGGCCGAGCGCGCCGACCTGGCCGCCTACGACATCGCCATCAGCGCCCAGCACCATCCGGCCCGCGACGACATCGTCATCGTCGGCATCGATGACGCCAGCATCACCGCCATCGGCCGCTGGCCGTGGCGCCGCGCGGTGCTGGCGCAGCTGGTCGAGCGCATCGCCGCCGGCCGGCCGCGCGTGATCGGCGTGGACGTGATCCTGTCCGAGCGCGACACCCGCTATCCGCAAGACGACGCCGTGCTGGCCCGCAGCCTGGCCCGGGCCGGCAACGTGGTGCTGCCGGTGGTGGCCGAATCCGGCCCCGCCGGCATGCTGGTGCGCTACCCGCTGGCCGGGCTGGGCGCCGCGGTGGGCCATATCAACATGGTGGTCGATACCGATGGCGTGGCGCGCCAGGTCTATCTGAGCGAAGGGCCCCATCCGGTGGCCGCCGCCGGCGTGCCGCACCTGGCCGCGGTGATGGCGGCGTTCGGTCGCGCCGCCGAGCCGCCCGGCATCGCGCGCCAGGAGCCGGCCCGGATCACCGAAGCCAACGGCTGGGAGCGCAGCGGCCGCCTGCGTATCCCGTATGCCGGCCCGCCCGGCACCTTTGCCCGCGTGTCGGCGCGCGACGTGCTGGATGGCCGCGCCAACCCCGCCATCTTTGCCGGCAAGGCCGTGCTGATCGGCGCGCTCGCCACCGGCATGGGCGACGTGCTGCCGACGCCGGTGTCGCGCGATGGCCGCGGCATGAGCGGGGTGGAGATCCTGGCCAATACCGTGCAGGCGCTGACCGACGGCGATGCCATTGTGGCGGTGCCGCGCGCGTGGCAGGTCGGCGGCACGCTGCTGGCGGTGCTGCTGGCCGCACTGGCCGCGCTGCGCCTGCCCCCGCGCGGCGCGCTGGTGGCCACCGGGCTGCTGCTGGCGGCCCTGCTGGGCGGCTCGCTGTTGCTGCTGGCGCTGGCGCGGCTATGGTTTGCACCCGCCGCCGCGGCGCTGGGCTGCGTGCTGTTCTACCCGCTGTGGAGCTGGTTGCGCCAGGAGGCGGCCCTGCGCTTCCTTACCGACGAACTGGCGCGGCTGGAACGCGAACCCGGCCTGATTGCCGCGCCGCGCCATACCGGCGCCACGCTCGACAGCCGCATGCGCGCCGTCTACAGCATGAGCGCGCAACTGCGCGGCACGCGCCGCTTCCTGTCCGATGGCCTGGAAAGCCTGCCCGATGCCACCGCGATCTGCGACCTGGATGGCGGCGTGATGCTGGCCAACCGGCGCTGCGTGGCGCTGGCGCCCGCGGTGCTGGACGGCGAGCCCGCTCATGCGCCGGGCGCGGCCGGGCCGCCGCGGGCCGCCATCCGCGCGCTGATCGAGGCAATCTTTCCCGTGCCGGCACCGGCCCTGGCGTACTGGCAGTCGCTGCACGACCGCCACGCCGGCGCCCGCATCGCTCCGGTCCCGGTTCCCGACGGCGGCATCGAGGTGGCCGGGCGCGGCGACCGCCGCTACCTGCTGCATGGCGCGCCGCTGCACGCCGAGGCCGGCGCCGTGGCCGGCCTGATCGTCAGCGTGATCGACATCACCGCGATCCGCATTGCCGAGCGCCAGCGCGAGCAGATGCTGCGCTTCCTGTCGCACGACATGCGCTCGCCGCAGGCATCGATCCTGGCCTTGATCGAGCTGCATGAGCGCCGCGCGCGGCGCGATGGGGCAGCCGCCGGCGACGTCGCCACGGACAGCGGCGTGCTGGCACGCATCGCCGCCCATGCACGCCGCACGATGACGCTGGCCGACGACTTTATCAGCGTGGCGCGCGCGGAGTCGAAGACCCTGGCGTTCATGGAAGTGGAATTGGGTGGCCTGGTGCTGGATGCGACGGACCAGCTCTGGGCGCTGGCCAATGCCCGCGACGTGACGCTGCAGATCGACCTGCCTGACGAGCCCGCGGTGCTGCAGGGTGAACCGACGCTGCTGGCGCGCGCCATCGCCAACCTGGTCAGCAATGCGATCAAGTTCAGCCCGCAAGCGGGGACCGTGACGGTCTCGCTCACGCGTGAGCCGGGCAGCTTTGTCGTTGCCGTGCAGGACCATGGGCCGGGGATTGCCGAGGCCGACCAGGCACGATTGTTCGAACCGTTCGCGCGCTTGCATGAGGGGCAGCAGGGCGCGCCGGAAGGCACGGGTCTGGGGCTGGTGCTGGTGCGTGCCGTGGCCGAGCGGCATGGTGGCAAGGCCAGCGTGCGCAGTGCGGCTGGGGCGGGGGCGGTGTTCCGCATCGAATTGCCTGTGGCCTGAGCGGCACAGCAATGGCCGCAAGCCACGTTACGGCCGCCGACACAATTGTTGGCAGTCGCCACAGGCGGATTTGCGTAGCATCGTATCGCCGCTGGAGCCGCATCCGGCGGTCTTCGCGCCCACGCCAGCTCCCCCAATGGCCGTAACTGGCGTGGGCGGCTTTTTTGGGTGCCACTTGAACTCAGTACCCACCTTGCCCGGGCACCCACGCGGTCCCGGCAAGCGGCACCTGTGTCATCGCCGCCGCCTCGATGGTCAGTGCAACGAGGTCTTCGGGCTCCAGGTTATGCAGGTGCGACTTGCCGCAGGCACGCGCGATGATCTGCGCTTCCATCGTCATGACCGACAAGTAGTTTGCCAGGCGCCGCCCGGCCTGTACCGGATCCAGGCGAGAAGCCAGTTCCGGATCCTGCGTGGTAATGCCTGCGGGATCCTTGCCCTCATGCCAGTCGTCGTAAGCGCCCGGAACGGTCCCGAGCTTGTGGTACTCGCCGGCATGGCGCGGGTCGTTGTCCCCCAGCGCGACCAGTGCAGCCGTGCCGATGGCAACGGCATCTGCTCCAAGGGCGAGGGCCTTGGCGACGTCCGCGCCGTTGCGAATGCCGCCCGAGACAATCAGCTGAACCTTGCGATGCATGCCCAGGTCCTGAAGCGCCTTCACCGCGGGCCGGATGGCCGCGAGGATGGGGATGCCCACGTGCTCGATGAACACTTCCTGCGTCGCGGCGGTGCCACCCTGCATGCCATCGAGCACCACCACATCGGCGCCGGCTTTGACCGCCAGGGCCACGTCATAGTAGGGGCGGGTGGCGCCAACCTTGACGTAGATGGGTTTCTCCCAGTCGGTAATTTCCCGCAGTTCGAGGATCTTGATCTCGAGGTCGTCGGGGCCGGTCCAGTCCGGATGCCGGCATGCCGAGCGTTGATCGATGCCTTCGGGAAGGCATCGCATCCTTGCCACGCGCGCGCTGATCTTCTGTCCCAGCAGCATGCCGCCGCCACCGGGTTTCGCGCCCTGTCCGATCACGACTTCGATGGCGTCAGCCTTGCGCAGGTCGTCGGGGTTCATGCCGTAGCGTGAGGGCAGGTACTGGTACACCAGCGTCTGCGACTGGCCGCGCTCCTCCGGTGTCATGCCTCCGTCGCCCGTGGTCGTGCTCGTGCCGGCGATGGTGGCGCCGCGTCCCAGTGCCTCCTTGGCCTGGGCGGACAGCGCGCCGAAGCTCATGCCGGCAATGGTGACCGGCGTCTTCAGGTGAATCGGCTTTTTGGCGTAGCGCGTTCCCAGGACGACGTCGGTTCCGCACTTCTCCCGGTAGCCTTCCAGCGGATAGCGGCTGACCGAGGCGCCCAGGAACAGCAAGTCATCGAAATGCGGCAGCTTGCGCTTGGCGCCGCCGCCACGGATATCGTAGATGCCGGTGGCCGCGGCGCGCCGGATTTCGGCCAGGGTAGCCGGGTCGAACGTCGCGGAATAGCGCGGTGGAGTCTGGGTGGAACTTGATGCCAGGTCCTGCAGTTGGGTCGGGGCATTCATATCAATAGGCTCCTGCGTTATCGACATGGAAGTTGTAGAGCGTGCGGGCAGACCCGTACAGCTTGAACGACGACGGGTCGACATCCACATGGCCGGCGCGGTGGAGCAGGCCGGCCAGCACCACGCGTTCGCGCGGGCCCATGGTCTTCTCTTCGCAATCGGCGCCCAGGCTCTTCACCTTGCCACGCACATAGATGGCGGCTTCGTAGAGCGAGTCGCCCAGCGCTTCGCCGGCGTCGCCGAGCACCACCAGGTTGCCCGCTTGCGCCATGAACGCCGAGAAGCTGCCGACGGAACCGCCGACGACGATATCGGCGCCCTTCAGCGAAATCGCGCAACGCAGGCCGGCATCGCCGTCGATCACCAGCAGCCCGCCGTGGGCAGTGGCGCCTGCGGCGTTGGAGGCGAAGCCCTTGACGTGGACCTTGCCGCTCATCATGTTCTCGGCGACGCCGGTTCCGGCGCTGCCGTTGATGGTCACGGTGGCGCCTTGATTCATCCCGGCGGCGTAGTAGCCGGCATGGCCTTCGATGACCACGTCGACAGGCGCATTCAATCCGGCGGCGATCGCGTGCGCGCCGTTCGGGTTGTCGATCTGCACGCGCAAGCCGCCTTGCGCAGGCACGTCCTTGTGCAGGTACTGGTTGACTTCGCGCAGCGGCGTGACCGCGAGGTCAAATTTCACGCTTTCCATACGTACATCTCCTCGGGTGCTGGTTCGAAAACATGGGCGTGCCTGACGCCGGGCAGGTGGGCCAGCGAGCGGAATTCCGACGCGATCGCGACGTAGTCGTCGGTTTCGGCCACTACCGCGGGCTTGCAGGCGAAGGGGTCGCGGATCAGCGCCAGTTCCGTGGGCGTTCCCATCAGGAAGGTGTAGAAGCCATCCAGGACATCAAAGCCTGCCTGCAGCGCCTGCTCTAGCGTGTCGCCTTCGCGCAGCCGCCATTCCAGGAAACGCGTTGCCGCCTCGGTGTCGTTGTCGGTGTCGAAGTGGATGCCATGGGGCGCCAGCATGCGCCGGATGCCGTTGGGATTCGACAGGGAGCCGTTATGCACCAGGCAAAAGTCCTCGCCGGCGGTGAACGGGTGTGCGCGATCGGGCGTGACGGCAGATTCGGTGGCCATGCGGGTATGGCCGACGAGGTGGCTGCCCTGGAGTTCGGCGAAGCGGTAACGGGCTGCCACTTCAGCCGGGGTGCCGATGTCCTTGTAGAGGTCGATGCTGCGGCCCGTCGAGAACACATGCAGCTTGGGGTCGTTCGCGGCGATCCAGTCCTTGACGCGCTCTGGCCCGCCGCGGAAAGTCACGATGCCATGGTTTCCCTGTGCCTGCACGGTTGCGTGCACGTCGAGGGCCGCATTCAATGCGTCGGCCAGGCGATTCCAGTCATAGCGTTCGCCGTCATCGGTGTAGCCGGCATAGACGCTGATCTTCCTGTGGCGTTCTTCCACAGGCGCCGAGAACACCGCCAATCCCGCTGAATCCGGGCCGCGCTCGGTCATGCCGATCAGCATGGGCACCATCAGCTCGCCAAGCTTTTCCCGCAGCGAAGATGTCTTGACTAACAATGCAACAATTCCGCACATAGCGTGATTCCTTCTTCAAAAGAATTCCAGGTACTGCTTCACTTCCCAGTCCGAGACATGCCGTTGATATTCGAGCCACTCCATGCGCTTGAGCTTCAGGAACTCTTGCGCAACGGGTCCCAGTGCCTCGGTTATCAGCGCATCGGCTTCGAGGGCATCCAGCGCGCTGCCAAGGTTCTGGGGTAGCAGGCCGATGCCGGCTTCGGCCAGCTGCGCCTCGCTCCACTCATAGAGATTGGTGTTGCGCGGTGCGCCGGGATCGAGCTTCCGGTCGATGCCGTCAAGCCCCGCCGCAATCACGGCCGCTGTGGCGAGATACGGGTTGGCGGCGCCATCGGGCAGCCGCAGTTCCAGCCGGCCCTTGGGGATGCGGATCATGCTCGAGCGATTGTTGTCGCCATAGCTGATATACGCGGGAGCCCAGGTGGCGCCGGTGAGGGAACGGCCCACCACGAGCCGCTTGTAGGAATTGACGGTGGGCGCGCAAAGCGCCGTGAGCGCCGGCGCATGGGCCAGCAGCCCGCCAAGGAAGTGATAGGCCAGCTGGGACAGGTCCAGCCCGCGCGGGTCGCTCTTGTCAGCAAACAGGTTGCGCTGGCCATCGCCGATCGACATGTGCATATGCATGCCGTTGCCGGGGCGGTTTGCAAACGGCTTCGGCATGAAGGAGCACACCAGGCCCAGCTCGTTGGCGATTTCCGATGCCGCCATCTTGAAGAAGATGAAATGGTCGCAAGACGTCAGGCAGTCGGTGAAGGTGTAATTCAGTTCGAATTGCCCGTTGGCGTCTTCATGGTCGATCTGGTAGACATCGATTCCCGCGGCGCGCAGTCCGTTGGACAGACGCTCCAGGAAAGTACGCGTGCGCGACAGCCCCTTGTAGTCGTAGCAAGGCTTGGCCAGCGTATCGCTCGGGTCGCACGGACCGATGCCGCCTTTGTCGTCACGGCGCAGCAGCGAAAACTCAGGCTCGAGGCCGGTATAAAGCGTGTAGCCACCTTGCGAGAGCCTGGCGATCTGCCGCTTCAGGACGACCCGGCTGTCGTACTGCCATGGCGCACCATCGACATGCCCTTCGCATACGATCCGGGCCAGGCCCGGCTGCCATGGCACCAGCCCGATGGTGTCGAGATCCCCGCGAGCCATGAAGTCCGGGCCATGCGGTTCAATGCCGACGCCCCAGATGGCAAAGCCGGCAAAGCCCGCACCCTCTGCCAGGACCGAGCCAAGATGCGCCACTGGCACCGATTTGGCCTTGGCGACGCCGTGGATATCGACGAACTGCGCGAGGACGTAGCTGACGCCGCGCGCCAGCAGATAGTCTTGAGCGTCTTCGACGGTGTTGAACCGCGGAGCCGGGGTCAGCGCCCCGGCTGGCGCCGCAAGATGCGCACTCAACTCTGACTTCATGGATCGGCTCCTTCCGACTTTGGAATGCGCCTCGCAGCGCCAGGCGCATGATTTGCTCACTGGGACGCAAATCTGCGATGATTCCTGTGGAGCAACAAATGTGCCCATAAGGAATCATCCTCCTGGTGCGTCAATGACTGAGAGACCCACATGAAGACCCATGCCGAGCCCCCTTTTGAAGCCCACGTGCCCCACATTGAGGAATCGGTGGGCATGGTCATTCGCGAACTGCGGCTGCGGGAAAGGCTGACGATTGCCCAGGTCGCGGAACAGGCAGGCCTGAGCCGCGGGATGCTGTCGAAGATCGAGACCGGCAGCACCATGGCCGGCATGGATACGCTTGCCCGTATCGCCCGCGCGCTGGGCGTGCCAATGGCGGTGCTGTTCAGCAAGTACGATGGCGCGTCGGCTGCCGCGCAGCATGTCAGGCATGGAGCGGGGATGGAGGTGGTGCGGCGCGGCACCAGGAGCGGTCATACCTATCATCTGCTGGCCTATGACCAGGGCCCCGTGAAAGCCTTTGAGCCGTTCCTGATCACGATCGAGGACGACACCGAGCGCTACCCGACCTTCCAGCACCCCGGCACCGAATTCCTGTACATGCTGGAGGGCGTGGTCGAGTATCGCTGCGGACAGCAAACCTATACGCTCGAACCCGGCGATGCCCTGACCTTCGCCGGCGCGATACCGCATGGCCCGGTAGGCCTGACCAGGTGTCCGATCAGGTTCCTGTCCATCACCATCTATCCGCGACAAGGGGAGTGATGGTGCCCTGCGACCCGGATCGGCAGCACTGCAAACGCGGGGCTCAGGACACCGCGCCGAGACCGTACTTGCCAGTCAGCAGCGCACCATTGCGGAAGCGCTCCAGGGAATAGGGGGCGATGTCAATCTCGGTCTCGATGCCCAGCGCTGCCTGGGCCAGCACGCGTCCGACCGCGGGAGCCAGCTTGAAGCCGTGGCCCGAGAAGCCGTAACCCACCACGAGACCCGGTACCTCGGGCAGACACCCGAGCACCGGGTTCCAGTCGGGCGTCACGTCGTAGACGCCGGTCCAGGACGAAGCAATCCCGGCGTCCGCATAGGTGGGGAAGCGCTCGGCGACTTGCGCGCCGACTTCGACCATGTAATTCATGCTGATGTCGCCTTGCTCGTTGTCCGGCGACGACAGCGTCTCACCGACGGTGCCCTCGCTGACCAGCATCTGCCTGCCGCCGTAACTGCGGCAATACAGCATGCCGGGAGAGCCGAGGTCCTTGTACACCGGCATCTGGAACGTATAGGGCGATGCCGCTTCCAGTGCCAGCACGGCATGGCGCTCGGGGACGACCGGGCTGGCGATGCCGGTCCAGCGCTCGATTTCGGTCGCCCAGATATTCTGGGTGCTGATGACGGTGCCGGCGAGGAAGGTCCCTCGCGAGGTTTCAACGCCGGCGACTTTGCCGCCGTCGAGCAACAACCGTTCGACTCCGACGCCTTCGAGGATCCTGACCCCGAGGCGGCGTGCCGCCCGCGCAAAGCCGGTGGCGACCAGGTAAGCGTCGGCAAAGCCGGCTTCCGGCTCGTAGCCGATCAGCGCAGCGTCGTCGAAGCGGGCAATCGGAAGCAGGCTTTGCGCTTCCGTTGCATCGAGCAACCGCACTTCGATCCCCTGTGCCTGCTGGGCTTCCAGCGAGGCACGCAGCGGGGACAGCCTGGGACCATCCGGCGCGGCGATCAGGTAGCCGCACTTGACCATGCCCGCGGAGGCCTCTTCGTCGCCCAGGTAAGCGGCAAAGTCGTTGAACACCTGCCACGACGCTTGCGCCAGCCGGACGTTCTCGATGACCGAGTAGTGCGTCCGCAGAATGCCGCTGGATTGGGAGGTGGTTCCTGTACCGATCTGCATGCGCTCGAGCACGAGCACGTTAGTGCAGCCCTGGCGGGCGAGATGGCAGGCGACAGAACTGCCGATCACGCCGGCTCCGATAACGATCGCGTCGTAGCTTTGCATGGAGATTTCCTGGTGGGATCAGAACTGGATGCAAGCCTAGGAGCGACGGCAGCCCCGGAGCCTTAGTTGAAGAGATATTTATAGAAAAATTTAGATTTGCTTAAGTTATAGTGGCCGACACCGCTCCCTGTTGCAGGCAAGCCCATGGCCAAGTCCGCTCCCATGCCCTCCGCGATTTCCCCGACCCGGCGCCGCACGCGCGTGCCCGACCTGCACGCGCTACAGGTCTTTATGGCTGTCTGTGAATCCGGTTCCATGGCCCTTGCCGCACAAGGGCTCGGCGTCAGCCAAAGCGCGGTCAGCCAGATGATCCGCTCACTCGAAGTCGAATACGGGATCCAGCTGTTCGACAGGGAAGTGCGGCCTGCCAGGCCCACGCGCGCAGGGAACATCCTGCTGGAGATGGCGGACCGCCTGCTGGCCGAGGCCCGGCATGTGGATGAGGAGTTGCGCAAGCGCGTGCGGCTGGACCACGCCCAGATACGGCTCGGTTGTGTGGACTCCTTTGCGGCGACGTTGGGGCCGGCGTTGATTCGCGGGCTGTCAGGGTCTGCCAGGCAAATGCAGCTATGGTCTGGCCTGACCCCGGGCCTGAATGCCCAGCTGCTGGGCCGGGAGCTGGACCTGGCGATCTGCACCGAAGTGCCGGTAGCCGAAGCACGCATTGCCCAGCGACTTCTGTTTTCCGAAAGCTGGGTGGCCGTATTTCCCAAAGGCAGCCATGTACTGCCGTTGTCCAAGGCGCAAGACCTCGCCGACCGTGTCGGCGATCTGCCGCTGATCCGGTACACGCAGCGCTCGGTCATCGGCCAGCAAGTCGAGCGATACCTGCGCCATATCGGCGTGGAAGCGGCACGTCGATTCGAGTTCGATGCGACCGATCCGCTGCTGAGCCTGGTGGCTGCGGGACTTGGGTGGGCCGTCAGCACGCCCCTTTGCCTCTGGCAATCGCGGGTGTGGCTGGATCAGGTCGAGCTGGTGCCGATCCCGCCATCGCGGCTGGGCCAGCGCGATTTTTACCTGCTTTGCCGAATGGCGGAATGGTCCGACCTCGCCGAAGACATTGCCCGGATCACGCGGACGGTGCTCACGCGGGAGCTCATCCCCGCGATACGCGCCATGCTGCCTGGGTTGCCGGCGGATGCGATCAGCGCTGGCACGGCGCAGTCTCCCTCACTTCCTATGCCCTGAACGTCAGGACAAAGCGCGTCCGCCCCCCCTCCGACTCCACTCCAATGCCCCCGCCATGCGCAGCCACAATCGCCTGCGTGATCGCCAGCCCCAGCCCCAGCCCCGCACCATCGGACTCGGGCCGCGCCCGCGACTTGTCCGCGCGGAAGAACCGGTCAAACAGCGAGGGCAGCAGTTCAGGTCGGATGGTCTCGCCTTCGTTCTCGACGACCACCGTCACCCCTTCGGCAGCGGGCAAGATCTCCACCACAATGCCCTTGCCCGCCGGCGTATGCCGCAGCGCATTCGACAGCAGGTTGCTCAGCGCCCGCCGCAGCATCAGCCGGTCTCCGGTGATGCGGCCACTGCCGCGAACGGCCATGCGCACACCCTTGTCCTCAGCCAACGCATCGTAGAAATCGAACAGCGCAGCGACCTCATCAGCGACCTCGATCGGCTCGGCGTTCGGCAGGGTGATGCCGTGCTCCATCTTCGCCAGGTAGAGCATGTCCGACACCATGCGCGACAGCCGCTGCAGCTCTTCCACGTTGGACGCCAGCACGTCGCGGTACTTGTCCGCATCGCGCGGCTGCGACAGTACCACCTGGGTTTGCGTCATCAGGTTGGTGATCGGCGTGCGCAGCTCGTGCGCCAGGTCCGATGAGAACTCCGACAGGCGCGCGAAATCGCGCTGCAGGCGTTCCAGCATGGCGTTGAGCGTCGCGGCCAGGTCGGCCATTTCCACCGGCACGGCATCGACCGGCATGCGCTCGTCGAGCTTGTGCGCGGTGACGGCGCGCGCGCGCGAGGCCATGGTGCGCAATGGCGAGAGCCCGCGGCGCGCGGCCCACCAGCCCAGCAGCCCGCTCGCCAGCGCGGCCAGCGCGGCGTAGAAGGCCAGCGACTGGCGGAAGGCGTGCATGAAGTGGGCATGCAGTGCCGTGTCCATGCCGACCACGACCTGCAGCGGCCCCGGCTGTCCGGGCGGCACCTGCGCCAGCGCACGCATGCCGCGGTAGGTCTGGCCACCCTGTTCCCAAGTGAAGGCATGCCGCTGCGCCGGCAGTTGCGCGGCGGCGGCCAGGGCCATGCCGAAGTCGAAGTCCTGCGTGGCATACAGGCGCTTGCCGTCCGCGGCGCGCACCTCGGCGACGAAGCCGGCATGGTGTTCCAGCACCGGGCCCAGGCGTTGCGCCAGCGACGCCGCCGGGCCTTCGCCCGCGATCTTCTGGATCAGCCGCACGTTGTCGCCCAGCACGGCGTAGTCCTCGTCGGCGAAATGGTTGTCGATTGCCAGCCAGATCAGCACGCCCAGCCCCAGCAGCACCGCGGCCGACGACAGCGAGAACAGGATGGTGAGCCGTGCCGTCAGCGACATCCGGCCCTTCATTCAGCGTTCTCCGCTGCCTCGGGGGCTTCCAGCACATAGCCCATGCCGCGCACGGTCTGGATCAGCTTGGGCTCGAACTCATCGTCGATCTTCGCGCGCAGGCGCCGGATGGCGACGTCGATGACATTGCTGTCGCTGTCGAAGTTCATGTCCCACACCTGCGAGGCGATCAAGGAGCGCGGCAGCACTTCGCCGCGGCGGCGCGCCAGCAGTTCCAGCAAGGCGAACTCCTTGCTGGTCAGCGTGATGCGGCGCCCGGCGCGCGTGGCCCGGCGGCGGCCCAGGTCCAGCACCAGGTCGGCCACCTGGATGCGGTCCAGCGCCATCTGCGCCGTGCCCCGGCGCAGCAGCGTGCGCACCCGCGCGAGCAGCTCGGAAAAGGCGAAGGGCTTGACCAGGTAGTCGTCCGCACCCAGCTCCAGCCCCTTGACGCGGTCGGCCACGCTGTCGCGCGCGGTCAGGAACAGCACCGGCACGGCGATCTCCGCCGCGCGCAGCGCCTGCACGATGCGCCAGCCATCTACGTCCGGCAGCATCACGTCCAGGATGACCAGGTCATAGGGCTCGGTCATCGCCAGATGCTGGCCGTCCAGCCCGTTTGCCACCAGGTCGACGACAAAGCCCGCCTCGGTCAGCCCCTGGCGCAGGTATTCGCCGGTCTTGGACTCGTCCTCCACCACTAGCAGTTTCACAGCACTTTCCTTGATCGATCGGCCCTTTGGGCAGGGTCCGGCAACTCTACGCCGGCAACGCGGGCGCCAACATGACCGGAAGATTACCGCAATGTCATGTTCCGGTCAGACGTGCGTAGGGTGGCCTTGGCTACGCTTGGCATGCTTTCTACCAGGACTGATGACATGCGACGCCACCCCAGTACCGGCCTTGTGCTGCCCGATTTACCCCGCCGCCGCTTCGTGCAAGGGCTGGTTGCCGGCGGCGTGGTGGCCAGCCTTGCTGGCGTCGGCGGCAGCGCGTGGGCGCAGCATGCGGGCCAGCGCGCCGGGCAGGCTGCCCCGGCCGGCTCCGGCTCGGCGCCGGTCCTGCGCGGCACCGAGTTCGACCTGGTGATCGGCGAGTCGCTGGTCAACTTTACCGGCAAGCCGGCCATTGCCACCACCATCAACGGCATGCTGCCCGGCCCGACGCTGCGCTGGCGCGAGGGCGACACGGTCACCATCCGCGTGACCAACCGCCTGCGCGAGGCCACTTCGATCCACTGGCACGGCATCATCCTGCCGTTTGAGATGGACGGCGTGCCGGGCATCAGCTTTGCCGGCATCCCGCCCGGCCAGACCTTCACCTACCGCTTCAAGGTCGCGCAGACCGGCAGCTACTGGTACCACTCGCATTCGGGCTTCCAGGAAATGACCGGTGTGTACGGCGGCATCGTCATCGATCCGGCCACGGGCCAGGAAAGTGTGCGGGCCGACCGCGACCACACCGTGCTGCTGTCGGACTGGACCGACGAAGATCCGATGCGGGTGCTGACCAAGCTCAAGGTCCAGGGCGACTACTACAACTACAACCAGCCGACCGTGGTCGACTTCTTCCGCGACGTCTCGCGCGACGGGCTGAAGCAGGCGCTGGACAAGCGCAGCATGTGGAACCAGATGCGGATGAGCCCGACCGACCTGGCCGACCTGTCCAGCGCCACGCTCACGCACCTGGCCAACGGCGTCACGCCGGCCGGCAACTGGACTGGGCTGTTCCGGCGCGGCGAGACCGTGCGCCTGCGCTTTATCAACGGCTCGGGCAACACCTTCTATGACGTGCGCATCCCCGGGCTGAAGCTGCGGGTGGTGCAGGTCGACGGCCAGGATATCGAACCGGTCACGGTCGATGAATTCCGCTTCGGCCCCGGCGAGACCTGCGATGCGATTGTCGAACCGCGCGACGACGCTTACACGCTGTTCGCGCAATCGATGGACCGTACCGGCTATGCGCGCGGCACGCTGGCGGTCAGGGAAGGGCTGGCGGCGCCGGTGCCCGCGCTAGACCGGGCCGAATGGCTGACCATGACCGACATGATGGGCGCGATGACGGGCCACGGCGGGCATGGCGGTCATGCGGGACACGGCGGCATGCAGCACGGCGCCACGCCGATGCAGGGCATGGACCACGCCGGCATGGACCACAGCCAGCACGCCATGGCCGCCGCCGACCCGCTCAAGGTCCCCAGCAAGACCGCCCGCCACGCCCGCACCGAATACGGTCCGGGCACCGACATGCGCGTCGACATGGCCCGCACCAACCTGGACGATCCCGGCATCGGCCTGCGCAACAACGGCAGGCGCGTGCTGACCCTGGCCGACCAGCACACCATCGGCGGCGCCATGGATGCGCGCGGCCCCGGGCGCGAGGTCGAGCTGCACCTGACCGGCAATATGGAGCGCTACACCTGGTCCTTCGACGGCGTCGAGTTCGGCAAGTCGACGCCGATCCACTTCAAGCACGGCGAACGGCTGCGCGTGATCCTGCACAACGACACCATGATGACCCACCCCATGCACCTGCATGGCATGTGGAGCGAGCTGGAAACGCCGGACGGCAGCTTCCAGGCGCGGCGCCACACCATCCCGGTGCAGCCGGCGCAGCGCATCAGCTTCCTGGTCACCGCCGATGCGCTGGGACGCTGGGCCTGGCATTGCCACCTGATGCTGCATATGGATGCGGGCATGTTCCGCGAAGTGGTGGTGGCGTGATGGTTCAACCTGAATTCGCAATCTCCATGCACAGGCACAAGAAGACGATACTGGCCGTGGCGCTGGCCTTGACCGCAATCGGCGCAGCCCAGGCGCAGGACCCGCATGCCGGCCATGCGCACCAGCACGATGCCCCGGCCGCCATGCAGGGCATGGACCATGGGCAGATGCAGGGCATGGAGCAGGACGGGATCCAGACCATGGACGGTGGCGGTGCGCCGACGCCGGACACGCAGGGCATGGCCGCCCCTGCCATGGACCACGGCGACATGAAGATGCAGGGCGGCAGCGCGCCGCCCGACGCCCGCGATCCGCATGCCTATTCCGGCGGCTACCAGCTGGGCGTCGGCAAGTACGCGCTGGGCGACAAACGCCAGCTGGTGATGGCCGACGAGCACCTGTTCGCCTCAGTGCTGGTCGACCGCCTGGAGTGGGCCCACGCCAATGGCAGCAATGCCGCCGCCTATGAAGCGCAGGCGTGGTTCGGCAACAGCTACGACAAGCTGGTGCTCAAGGCCGAGGGCGAAGCGTCGAAGGGCAAGCTGCACGAGGCCCGCACCGAGCTGCTGTGGGGACACGCCGTGGCCAGCTACTGGGATACACAACTGGGCCTGCGCAACGACACCGGCAGCGGGCGCCCGGCGCGCAACTGGCTGGCGTTCGGGGTGCAGGGGCTGGCGCCGTACTGGTTCGAGGTCGATGCCACTGCCTATGTCGGCACCAGCGGCCGCACCGCGCTGCGGCTGTCCGCCGAATACGAATTGCTGCTGACGCAGCGCCTGATCCTGCAACCACGCATCGAAGCCAACCTCTATGGCAAGAACGACCCGGAGGTGGGCATCGGCAGCGGCTTGTCCAACGGCACCGTGGGGCTGCGGCTGCGCTATGAGTTCAGCCGGCAGTTCGCGCCGTATATCGGCGTGGAGCGCTACCAGACCTTCGGCAATACCGCCGACATGATCCGGACCTCTGGCGGCAAGGCGGGCGAAACGCGTTTCGTCGCCGGTGTCCGGGTCTGGTTCTGACACCACAACTTCATCATCCCCAAGCGGAGACAACCATGCATGCCAATCGCCCCCTGATCCAGACCCTGCTTGCCGCAACCGCCGCGCTGGCCAGCAGCATCGCCTTCGCGCACCCGAAGCTGGTGTCGTCCACGCCGGCGGACAAGGCCGAGGTGGCCGCGCCGCAGAAGATCGAACTGCAGTTCTCCGAGAGCCTGGTCACCCAGTTTTCCGGTGCCAACCTGGTGATGACCGGCATGCCGGGCATGGCTGACCATGCGCCGATGAAAATGGCCGTGAAAGTCTCCGGCAGCGACGACCCCAAGACCATGGTGATCACGCCCACGCAGCCGCTGCCGCCGGGCAGCTATCGGGTGGACTGGCGGGCGGTGTCGTCCGATACCCATCCCGTCAACGGCAAGATTGCCTTCACGGTGAAGTGATTGCAGCAGCCGGACTGGGTGGCCGCCGGGCTGCGCCTGGCGCTCTATTTCGACCTGGCCTTGCTGTTCGGGCTGCCGCTGTTCTGCACCTATGCGCTGCATCGGGGGGAACGGGCCTCACGCTTTGCAAAGCGTTGCCAGGCGCTTGCGCTGGGCTGCGCCATCGCCGGCATCGGGCTTTCGCTGGCTGCCCTTGTGGTGATGGCGCTGGCCATGACAGGGGAGTCCGACTACGCCGCGTTGCAGGCCCACGTCTTCGCCATGATCGTCACAGGGACGGATTTCGGGCTGGCGTGGTCGGTGCGCCTGGCGGCCCTGCTGCTGTTCGTGCTGGCCTGCGTGTCCTGGCGCAGGCGGCCGGGCGCGCGCTTCACTGCGCTGGCCGGGTTCGGCGGGATTGCGCTGGCGACGCTGGCCTGGGGCGGCCACGGCGCGATGCATGAGGGCGCCTTGCGCTATCTCCACCTGAGCGCCGACGTGGCGCACCTGCTGGCCGCCGGCGCCTGGGTCGGCGCGTTGGCCGCGTTCGTGCTGCTGTCGCTGGCGCGGCCGGTATCGGACCGGGCGGCGGTGGTGCTGCTGAGCCGCACCTCGAACGGGTTTGCCCGTATCGGCACCATCATTGTTGCCACGCTGCTGCTGACCGGCGCGCTCAACTACTGGTTCATCGTGGGCCCGGCGCTGCCGGATCTTGCGCCGATGTCCTATGGCGGGCTGCTTGTCGCAAAACTCGCGCTGTTCGTGGCGATGCTTGGCCTGGCTGCCGCGAACCGCTTCCGCCTGAGCCCGCGGCTGGCGTTGGCGGTGCAGGCCGGGGAGCATCGGGCGGCGACGCTGGCGTTGCGGCGCAGCCTGCTGCTGGAGGCGTGTGCCGCCGCGCTGGTGATGGCCCTGGTAGCCATGCTGGGGATGCTGTCTCCGGCGCCGCCGTGAGTCCCGCGGCCATCAGACATAAGCAATCAGACGCCCGGCGCAGATCACCAGCGACCACGTCACCATCGAGACAATGGCGCTGACGCGCGCGCCGGCCGGCGGCGCGACGCCGCTGTCCCAGCCCGGTTGCCCGGCATGCAGGCTGCGATAGGGACCGAAGTGGAACCACAGCACATTGGCCAGCGCCAGTGCAATCAGGCACAGCTTGGCCAGGAACGCGGGATTGGCGGCCAGCTCATCGGCATGGGCCAGGAACAGCAGCACGCCGCTGGCCGCGACCGCAATGAAGGCGCCGACGGTGAAGGGCAGCGCATGGCGCAACAGCAGGCTCACCGGCAGCCGCCGGCCGAGCCCGGCCAGGCGCATGTCGACCACGAAGATGGAGCCGAACAGCAGCGCCATGCCGGCCAGGTGGACGATCTCTACCGCGGGATAGGCCCAGGCCGAACTGCGCAGGGCCATCGGGAACGGCAGCCGCGCCAGCGCGCCGGCCCATTCCGTCCATTGCGCGAACAGCACCGACATGCGGCGCGCGCCCGCTCAGCGCAACTCGACGGTCTTGCCGTCCACGGTGATGCGCTCGGCGCGCAGCTCGTCGGCCTTTTCCTTGCTGGCGTAGCCGACCAGCGTGACCTCGCGCCCCACGGCCACCTTGTCGGCGGTGGCGCCGCGCGCCTCCATCCGCGACACGGGTGCCAGCACGGCCAGCCAGCGCTTGCCGCCGGCATCGATGCGGATATGCGCGTGGGGGTTCTCGTATTGGCTCTCGACGATCTTGCCGGTCAGCGTCAGCGGCTTGGTCTCGTCGTAGGTGGACCAGCCGTGATGGGCAATGGCCGGCACGGCCGCCAGCGCCAGCGCGGCGCTGGCGGCAAAGAGGGCGGGGCGGAACAGGGCGCGGAAGCTGGGCATGGGTGGTCTCCGGTCAGGACAGGTGCAGTATAGGCGCCGATCCCGGCCGCGGCAGGGAGACTTATGCGCGGCACGAGTCGGCGCGCTGCACCAGCCGGTGCAGGCTAGGACTCATGGGCTTGAGCGCGGCGCGTTCGGCCGTGAGCGCGATCGCCAGGTTGCTGCGGCGGCCGCGCAGCGCCGCCTCGAGCAGGGTCAGGCTGACGATGTCGCGCTGTGCATGGCTGCCGCCGAAGCGGTGGGCGATCAGGCGCACCGGCATCAACAGGTCGATGGCGGTGCTGTAATCGCCCTGGTCGAACGCGATCAGGGCATCGGCCACCGGCAGCCCCACATCGCGCGACATCATGGCATTGGTGCCGTTGCCCAGGGCGGCGCGCTCCAGCGCGGCGCGGACCTGGTCGGCGGCAGCGGGCCGGTGCGCGCCCAGGCTGGCCATCACGGCATGGACATCGTTGAAGGCGTAGTAGCCGGCCGCGCCGCGGCCGAGCCAGTCGTCCGCCACCGGCTGCCAGCGCCGGCCCACGTCCACGCCGCGCAGGTGCAGCCGCCACAGCAGCGCGGAGGCATCCACCAGGTCCAGCGCGATCGCCGGCGCGGGGCGCTTGATATAGCGGTCGTACAGCGCCAGCACCTCGTCGGTCCTGCCCGCTTCCAGCTGGAACAATGCCAGGTGCCACCAGTTGTGCACGGCCAGCATATTGTCGTCGGACCAGTCGTCGCGGCGCCCGTCCAGCCAGGCGATACCGTCGTCCAGCCGGCCCTGCATCTCCATCACGTGCGCCACCGCGTGCACGGCCCACGGGTCGCGCGGATTGAGCTCGAGCGCGCGCCGGCCGCTTTCCTCGGCGCGCTCGTAGAGTTGGGTTTCTTCCAGGCCGAAGGCATGCATGCCGAGCAGGTAGCCGTAGCCCGGCATGCCGGCATCCCAGTGCGGCAGCGCCTGCGCCACGCGGTCGCGCAGCATCGATGACTGCCCCAGCAGGAAGTCGCCGAGATGCGCGGTCTGGATCGCCAGCAGGTCGCGTGGATAGTCGATCACGATATCGCCGTAGAGCCGGACCGAGCGCTCGAACTCGCCGTCCAGCCATGCCCGTGCCGCGGCGATGTGGCGGCGCTCGCGGTCGTTGGCGCGGGCGTGCCGGGCTTCGCCGGCTTCGACGCTCTGGCGCAGCATGGGCTCGGCCGTGCCGTCGCCAGAGGTGACCATCAGCGCGGCGCGCAGCGCGTGGCCCATGGCGAAGTCGGGGTCGGCGGCCAGCGCCGTGTCGATGGCGGCGAGCGGGTCGCCGTAGTAGCCGTTCAGCAGTTGCAGGGCGGTCTCATACTGCTCGACCGAGCGGGCGTTCTGGGTCGAGACCGGAAGGTCCCGTGAATCCGTGAGTGCCATGGCAATCTCCGTGCGCCCGCGGCAGCGGGGCTGTCACGAACCATCGTAGACGGCAAAACGCCCCGTGTAACGGATGCGGCGGGGTGCGCCGCACCATGCCTGCCGCAAGGCGCACGGCCGGGGTGCGTTGTGCGCTATATGCCGCTGCCGCCATATCGTTGCCGTGTGTCGGTTAAACTGCCGCAACCCCAATCACGACCTCACGACCAGGTTTCCCATGAAAACACTTGCGCTTTTCCTCGGCACCCTGACCTTGGCCTGCGCCGCCTCCGCTGCCGCCCCGGCCGCCTCGGCCCCGGCCGCACCCGCTGCGGCGCCGCAGACGCTGGCGTCGGGCATGACCATCCAGCACCTGATCAAGGGCAATGGCGCCTCGCCCAAGGCCACCGACTCGGTGCAGGTCCACTACCGCGGCACGCTGGCCGACGGCACCGAGTTTGACAGCTCGTACAAGCGCGGCCAGCCGATCTCGTTCCCGCTCAACCGCGTGATCCCGTGCTGGACCGAAGGGGTGCAGGCGATGCAGGTGGGCGGCAAGGCCAAGCTGACCTGCCCGCCGGCCACGGCCTACGGCGCGCGCGGCGTGCCGGGCACGATTCCGCCGAACGCCACGCTTACCTTCGAAGTGGTGCTGCTGGGGATCGGCGGCTAAGACCCCGCGTCAGCGCGGCGCCTGCGGCTGCGCGGGCGCAGGCGTGCCCGCCGGCGCCTCCGCGGCGGGTGCTGCGGCCGTGCCGCCGTCGTCGTCTTCGTCGTAGTCCGGCAGCGACGTGTTCTCTCCCAGCAGGTAGCGGCGCCGCTGCAGGTAGGCATCGCGCACAAAGGCGTACTTGTCCAGCGCCGCCAGCTTCAGCAGGTCGGTGGCGCCCAGCAGGTTGGTGCGCACGTCCACCACGTTCATCCCGAACAGCGAATTGCGCACCGCCGGCTCGGCATAGGTGGTCGGGTCGAACTGGAAATTCACATACAGGCCCACGCCGTCGCGGAATGAGCTGGGGCCGAACAGCGGCAGCACCAGGTAGGGTCCCGACGGCACGCCCCACGTGCCCAGCGTCAGGCCGAAATCCTGCGAATGCTTCTGCAGCCCGGCGGGCGTGGCGATGTCGATCAGTCCGCCGATACCCAGCACGGAATTGATCGCGACCCGCATGAAGCTCTCCGCTGCCTCAACGCCCTTGCCCTGCAGCAGGTTGTTGGCAAAGTTGCCGATGTCCGCAATGTTCGAATAGAAATTGGTGACCGCGGTGCGCACCGGCTCCGGCGTGACCGCCTTGTAGCCCTTGGCCACCGGCACGGCCACGTACTGGTCGAGCTTGTCGTTGACGGTGAAGACCGCGCGGTTCATCGGCTCGAGCGGATCGTCGGGACTGGCTTGCGGGCCGGTGGCGCAGCCGGCGAGCAGGGCGGCGGCAATGGCGGTGGTGGCAACGGATGTAGCGCGCTGGCGTAAAGGCATTGTACGAAGGGGGTCGGGGTCGGCCGCATCGGGTTTGTGATTATGACCGGGCGGCCTTGTCATGTTTGTGATGGGCGCCTTCGCGCGGGCGGCCCATCAGGATCGGCTGGAAGAACACCGCGCCGACCAGCGTGCACGCCAGTGCCAGCGCCAGCAGCTTGCCCATGCTGGCGGTGCCGGGATGCTGCGACAGCCACAGGCTGCCGAAAGCGGTGGCGGTGGTGGCCGCGCTGTACAGCACGGCGTGCGTCAGGCTGGACTGCAGCAGCTGGGTCTTGCCGTGCCGCCAGGCAATCACGTAGTAGATCTTGAACGCGACGCCCACGCCCAGCAGCAGCGGCAGCGCGATCACGTTGGCAAAGTTCAGCGCAATGCCGAACAGCACGCACAATTCCAGCGTGACGATGGCCGAAACCAGCAGCGGTATCAGCGTGCGCAGCACATCGCCGAAGCGGCGCAGCGTGATCCATAGCAGGATGGTGATCGACACCACCGCCCAGATGCCGGCCTGCGCAAAGGCGGCCATGATGGTATCGGCCGAGCCGCGGATCGCGATCGGCCCGCCGGTGGCGGTCGGCTCCACGCGCTGCACCGCGGTGATGAAGCGGTCCAGCGCGGCCTCGCGCTGTGCGCTGGCGGGCGGCGGCAGCTTCGGGCTGACGTTGACCAGCGCGCGCCCGTCCGGCGTGATCCAGTCGCGCACCAGTTCGGGCGGCAGCGTCTGCTCGCTGATGGGTTGCGGGCCCAGCGCCAGCTTCAGCCGTGCCAGCGCCAGCTGCAGCGGCACGGCGATGGCGCGCTCGGCGCGGTCGCGCGTGGCGGCGTCGGCGGCCGCCAGCTGCTTCAGCGTGGCGGACAAGTGCGCGGCTTCGGCCGCGCCCGGACCGGGATGCTCGTCGGCGGCGATGGCCAGCTGCCGCGCGGCATTGCGCAGCGCACTGACGCGCGCGCTGTCGGTGGCGGGCGTGGCGGTGGGCTGCGTCAGCGCCGGCATCAGCGCGGCCGAGGCCTGGCCGATGGCCTGCAGCTTGGGCGGCTGGTCTGCGGGGATGAAAGTCTGCAGCGTGACCGCGCGCGCCACCTCGGGCAGCGCCGCCAGCTTGCCGGCCAGATCGCGCGCGGCCGGCAGCGAAGGCGCCAGCACGCTGACATCGTCGGTGCCGGCCTGCGGCGCGTCCTTGAGCGCCAGCAGCGTGGCCATCGATTCGGACCTGGGGTCCTTCAGGTGCAGCGGGTCGAAGTCAAAGCGCAGGTGCGGCAGCAGCGGCGCGCCTGCCAGGATCGCGAGCAGGGTGACCAGCAGCACCGGCTTGCGATAGCGGTCGAAGAACCGGTCCGCGGGCGCCAGCCACGCGAAGCCCGGCGCCTCGGGCTCGCCGCCGGGCTTGAGCACGCAGATCAGCGCCGGCAGCAGCGTGAAGGTGGTGGCGAATGCCACCATCATGCCCACGCCGGCGATCAGCCCCAGCTCGGCCACGCCGCGGTAGTCGGTGGGCAGGAAGCAGAAGAACGCCGCCGCCGTGGCCGCGGCCGCCAGCGCCAGCGGAGCGCCCACCGCGCGCGCGGCCAGCCCCAGCGCTTCGACGATATGGTCGCGGTCATGGCGCTCGGCGCGGTAGCGCACGCCGAACTGGATGCCGAAGTCCACCCCCAGCCCGACGAACAGCACCGCGAACGCCACCGAGATCATGTTCAGCGCGCCAACCATGGCCAGCCCCAGCGCGGCGGTGATGAGCAGCCCGGCAAACAGGCTGGCCAGCACCGCAACGATCAGCCGCGCCGAGCGCAAGGCCAGCCACAGGATCAGCACTACCACCAGCACCGTCAGCACGCCGTTGAGCACGGCGCCGTCGCTGACCGAGGCGAATTCATCGTCGGCCAGCGCCTGCGGGCCGGTCAGCCGCACCGTGGCCTGGTAGCGCTGCGCCAGCTGCAGCTCGGCCGCCGCCTGCCGGATCGCGCGCGAGGCGGCGGCCCCGGCCTGCAGGTCGCTGTAGTCCAGCACGGGGCTGAGCGCGATGTAGCTGTAGACCTGGCCATCGGGCCCGGGCTTGAGGCTGTCGTCGAGCAGCCCTGCCCAGGACAGCGCGACGGGCTTGCCGGCCAGCACCTGGTCTAGTGTCCGTGCACTGCTGCCCAGCAGCCTGGCCATGTCGCCCAGCTTTACCTGCCCCATCTGCAGCGGCAGCGCCAGCGTGGTGGCGAGGAGATCGGACAGGCCGCGCAGGGTCGGGTCATGCGCGAGTGCGTTGACGAGCGGGCGCGCCTGCATCAGCTGTTGCGTGAGCTGGCGCACTTCATCGGTGCTGGCGAACAGCAATCCGTTGCGCGCGAAGAACGCACCGCCGCCGGGCTGGCTGACCGCGGTGAAGCGTGCCGGCTGGCGGCGCAGCGCCTCGGCCAGCGCGTCGGCGGCGGCATCGGCCAGCTCGGTCGCGGGCGCCTGCACCACCGCCAGGATCAACTGGTTACGCTGGGGAAAGGCGTCGCCGATGGCGGCATCGCGCACCGCCCAGGGGGCGTCGGATTCCAGCAGGCGGCCGATGTCGGTGTTGATCGCAAAGTTGCGGGCCACGTAGACGCCGCTGACGGCGGTCAGCAATGCCGCCAGGATGATGACGCGCCACGGCCAGGCAGTGGCAAGCCGGACAATGCGTGTCAGCAGCGAAGTCAGCATGGGCGGATCCGGAAGGAGCACGAACCGCGAGTATATCGGCTGGCAGCGTGGCGCATGCGGCATGCGCGGCCCGGGCATCCGCGATTCAGGCCGATCCGCTATAAACTGTCAGCCTGGCATCGGCGCTGCAGCGCCGGCGCCGCTTCACCGTCCTTCCTGGTTCTCATATCGATGACGATTCACGGTTTGCTTCCCCTGGCGCCGCTTGCGGCGGTGGCCATGGTTTCCGTAGCGCACGCCCAGGCAGTCCAGCCCGGCGACCTGCGCGCCAGCCCCGAGCGGCTGGTGCAGGCCGCGGTGGAGGGCGTGATCGGCACCATCCAGTCCAATCCCGACACCCGCGCCGGCGACCTCGCCAAGATTACCGCGGTGGTGCAGAAGCAGTTCCTGCCCTACACGGATTTCCAGCGCACCACGCGGCTGGCGCTGGGCAGTGCCTGGCGCACGGCCACGCCGGAGCAGCAGCAACAGCTCCATGAGCAGTTCCAGATGCTGCTCGTGCGCAGCTATGCAGTGTCGCTGGCGCAACTGCGCGAGCAGAGCGTCAAGTTCCGCTACCAGCCGGTCAAGTCCGGCAGCGGCGCCACCGATGTGGTGGTGCAGACGCGTGTGATCAACAATGCCGACGAGATGCAGATCGATTACCGGCTGCAGCGCACAGCCAACGGCTGGAAGATCTATGACATCAATATGATGGGGGCGTGGCTGATCGAGGTGTATCGCAAGCAGTTTGCGGACATCGTCGCGCGCAGCGGGGTCGACGGGCTGGTGAAGTACCTGACCACCCATAACGCGCGCCAGGCGTCTGACGCCTGAGCGCCGCACGCCATCAGGGCGAGGCGTGGCCCGTGTGCCGGCTGCGCCGCCAGTGGCGCAGCTCCACCCATTGCCATGACAGCAGCGCGGGCACGCCGAACAGGATCTCGCGCGCGCGCTTGACCAGCGCCAGCGCCAGCGAGACCTGCGCATCCATCCCCAGCACCTGCCCCAGCAGCATCACCACCGCTTCCTGCACGCCCAGCCCGGCCGGCACAAAGAAGGCCACGTGGCGCGCGGCCTGGGTCAGCGATTCGATCGCCAGCGCCTGCCAGACCGGCACCGGATGGCCCAGCAGCATCAGCGCCAGCCAGATCTCCAGCGTGCCGCTGACCAGCCCTGCCAGTTGCCAGCCCAGTGCCGCCAGCAGCTCGCGCCGGCGCCGGTTGAGCGCGCGGATATGGGCATCGAGCCGCGCACCGTCGATCAAGGCGACGATGCGGTGATCTTCGCCAAACAGCTTGCGCGCCGCGCCT
This sequence comes from Cupriavidus sp. GA3-3, assembly GCF_000389805.1. NCBI lineage: Bacteria > Pseudomonadati > Pseudomonadota > Betaproteobacteria > Burkholderiales > Burkholderiaceae > Cupriavidus > Cupriavidus sp. GA3-3. The sequence goes on along the minus strand of NZ_KB944482.1, from coordinate 166,369 downwards.
TCCAGTTTCTCGAAGATCGCGGTGTGCCGCAGCGACAGCGCGAACAGCACCGGCACCGGCAATGACAGCAGCAGCCCGGCCAGGATGATCCAGGCCCCGCCGCTGTCCTGCAGCGCGGCCACCAGCAGCAGCACCCCCATGGCCGAGAACAGGTACTGCGAGAACAGTGTCAGCATCACTTCAACCACGATGCTGGCGGTGACGGCGGTGGTGTCGCGGATGCGCAGCCGCGTCAGGCGGATGCCGACCAGTTCACCGCCGACCCCCACCGTCGGCAGCAGGCGGTTGACCGCTTCGCGCACCGTGGCGACCCACCACAGGAAACCGAGCCCCGCCTTCTCCTCGGGGTCGGCCGAGGTCAGCAGGACGCGCCAGCCTTGCGCATCGAGCAGCAGCGGCAGTGCATGCAGGGGCACCAGCAACAGCAGCAGCCAGCCGCCCTGCGCCACGATGGCGGCGATGTCGCTGGCGCCTTGGTGGATCACCAGCGCGGTGAGCGCCAGCAGCCCGATCAGGCCGGTCAGGTAAGCAATGCGTTTCATCTTGAACAATCAGGGCACCAGCACGTCGGCAAAGCCGCCGCGCCGGTTGGCCGCGCGCTCCAGCGCGGCGCGCACGCGCGGCGACAGCAGCGCGGCCAGCTCGTCGGCGTGGCGGTAGCCGCGCATCGATGCGGTAATGGCCTCGCCAGAGACCACGGCCGGATGCAGGTAGATCTCGCCCACGCCCGCGGGCAACTGCGCCAGCGCCTGCAGCAGGGCTGCCTCGTCCATCTGCCCGCTGCGCGCGATGCCGACCACGTAGTCATTGTGCGCGATGCCGGCGCGGTCCAGGCGCCGGCGCAGCAGCGCCAGCCAGGGGCGCAGCGGCAACGGCGCGCCCTGCTCGCGCGGCAGGCGCATCGCGCGCAGGCCGTAGTCGCGCCCGATCGACAGGATCAGCGACAGCACCGTGGGGTGCAGGTGGAAATGCTTGTGCGTGTTGACGTGGTCAAGCGGCAGGCCGGTGGCGGCAAAGGCTTCGAACTGCGCGCGGATCTCCGCCGCCAGCTGGCGGCGCACGCGCGGCAGGAAGAAGAAGCGGCAGCCGTCCAGGGCCATGGCCGAGCCGAAGCGGGCTTCGGCGTCGACCAGGTCGGGGATCCGCGCGCGCGGCAGCGTGGCCGGGCCGTCGGCCAGCACCACGTGCAGCCCCACGCGCAACGACGGCAGCCGGCGCGCGCGCTCGACCGCATCCGCCACGGCGGGCGCGCCCACCATCAGGCTGGCGGCATTGAGCACGCCGTCGCGGTGGGCCAGCTCCACCGCCTCATTGACGGCGGGGTGCAGGCCGAAGTCGTCGGCGGTGACGATCAGCGCGCGTTGCGAGGCACAGGAAAGCGCGTGGGCCAGGATCAGGCCTCGTGCGAGCGCAGGAAGCGGAAGAACTCCACGCCTTCGCGCAGGCGCCGCTTCATCATGTCCCAGCTGCCCAGCATCTCGCGCACGATTTCCCAGATCTTGCCGGGGCGGAAGTAGAAGCGCTTATAGAAGGTCTCCACGCCGTGGTAGATGTCTTCCCTGGACAGGTGCGGATAGCTGATCGCGGCCAGCTGCACGCCCTGGTCGTTGACCAGGTTGATGACCTTGTTTTCCTCGAGCCAGCCGTTCTCCACCGCCTGCCGGTACAGCGTGGTCCCGGGGTAGGGCGCGGCCAGCGACACCTGGATGGTGTGCGGGTTGATTTCCTTGGCGTACTCGATGGTCTTCTCGATGGTCTCGCGCGTCTCGCCCGGCAGGCCCAGGATAAAGGTGCCGTGGATCTGGATGCCCAGCTTGCGGCAGTCCTCGGTGAAGCGGCGCGCGATGTCCGTGCGCAGGCCCTTCTTGATGTTCAGCAGGATCTGGTCGTCGCCGGACTCATAGCCCACCAGCAGCAGGCGCAGGCCGTTCTCCTTCATGATCTTGAGCGTGCTGTACGGCACGTTGGCCTTGGCATTGCAGGACCACGTGACCCCCAGCTGGCCCAGCCCGCGCGCGATCTCTTCCACGCGCGGCTTGAAGTCGGTGAAGGTGTCGTCGTCGAACATGATCTCCTTGACCTCGGGCATGTTCTCCTTGATCCATTTGACCTCGGCGATTACGCTCTCGGCCGAGCGCGTGCGGTAGCGGTGCCCGCCCACGGTCTGCGGCCACAGGCAGAAGGTGCAGCGCGAACGGCAGCCGCGGCCGGTGTAGATCGACACATAGGGGTGCTTCAGGTAGCCGATGAAGTAGTTGTCGATCTTCAGGTCGCGCTGGTAGACCGGCGCCACGAAGGGCAGCTCGTCCATGTTCTCGATCATCGGGCGCTGCCCGTTGTGTTCGAGCGAGCCGTCCGGCAAGCGATAGGACAGGCCCAGGATGTCCTGGAGCGGCTTGCCCGCGGCCACGTCCTGGCAGGTGTAGTCGAACTCCTCGCGGCAGACGAAGTCGATGGCCTCGCTGGCACCCAGCGTGCCGCCCGGATCGACTGCGGGCTTGGCGCCGACCATGCCGATCATCACGTCCGGCTTGCGCTGCTTCAGTTCCTCGGCGAACTTGGCGTCGGTGGGGAACGAGGGCGTGCTGGTGTGGATGATGACCAGTTCATAGTCCGCGGCGATATCCAGCGTCTGCTGCACGGTCAGGCCGTCGGCCGGTGCGTCGAGCACGCGGCTGCCCGGCACCAGTGCGGCGGGCTGCGCCAGCCAGGTCGGGTACCAGAACGACTTGATCTCGCGCTTGGCCTGGTAGCGCGAGCCCGCGCCGCCGTCGAAGCCGTCGAAGGAAGGGGCCTGGAGGAACAGGGTTTTTTTCATTGCGGCCTCTGGGGATGGATGCCGGTGAAGGGTGGGGTTGGGGGTGGGGACTTCGTGGATACGCCGGCTCTCTCCCCCGGCCCCTCTCCCGCAGGCGGGAGAGGGGAGCGAACCGCCGCTGCGTTCAACGTCGTCACATCAACGGACGCTGCCGCAGGACGGCGTGCGGAATAACGCGATGGCGGCTCCCCGTCCGCCTGTTTTCTCCCCTCGCCCGCTTGCGGGAGAGGGGCGGGGGAGAGGGCAGGCGCTCGCCCGGAGTGCTGCCCATCATGTACCGGCAGCACCTGCTCGCGCCACCGCACGCGCTTGCCCGTCAGCGCAACGGCCCAGCCGGCCAGCAGCATCGCATCGCGCAACGGCGCGCGCAACGCAGCGGCCACGCTGCCCGCCATCATGCTGCGCGCGATCACGCCGAGGGTCGCCAGGGCAAGAACAGCAGGGAGCGGCGCCAGCAATACGCCCAGCACCAGCATCGGCCAGGTGAAGGTAATAAAGGTGAAGGCAAAACCCAGCGGATTGAGCGACCTTATCGTGCGCAGCCAGCGCACCTCATGCCGCCAAAGGTCGGCAAAGTGTTCCTCGGTGACATCGGTGCTGACCACCACGTCTGACAGCACCGTGCGCAACCCTTGTCGCCGCGTCAGCTCGCCCAGCCAGAAGTCATCCGCCAGCCGGTCCGCCAATACCTCGAACCCGCCGACCGAAACCAGCGCATCCCGCCGCAGCGCAATCGTCGCGCCAAAGGCAAAGCGTTGCGAGCCGCCCGCGTGGGCGATGCGCACCGACGGCGCGAACCAGTCGTTGATGAACTGCGCGCCGATGCGCGACCACCGCCCGCCAGTCGGATTGCCGCGGTAGAGGCAGGTGACCACGCCCACGCCGGCGTCGGCCAGCGGCGCGGTCACGCGCGCCAGGTAGTCGGGCGGCACGGCGATATCGCTGTCGGCGATCACCAGCACATCGTGCTTCGCTTGTGCGAACAGGTTGACCAGGTTGCTGACTTTCAGGTTGGTGCCGTGCACTTGCGGATCGACCACCAGCGCGATGTCGCACGCCGGGAAGTCGCGGCGCAGCCGTTCGACCACGGCGATGGCGGGATCGTCCGCGGCATGCACGCCGAATACCAGCTGGAACGACGGATGCCGCTGCCGGCACAGCGTGGCCAGGTTCTCGTGCAGCCGGGGCTCGGCGCCGCACAGCGGCTTGAGCACGCTGACCGGCGTCGTCGCGGTGCCGCCGCTTGCCGCCGGCGCGCGATGCGACAGCCAGGCCGCGGCCAGCGCATAGGCCGCCGACACGCAGGTCAGCGCAGCGCCTGGGAGGGGGGCGGCAAGTTCCGCGGCCATCGGCAGTGCAGTCAGTGCGTGGCCGCGGCGTTGGCCTCGGCCGGCCGCGGCCGGTTGGCGCGCGGTTTCGCGCGCTGGATTTCCTCGAGCTTGATCTCGACGTGGCGCGAGAACACGTATTCCGCCGGCCGCTGCCGGTCCAGCGCAATATCGGGCGCCATCGGCCCGCTGGTGCGCACGCCGCGCAGGCTCACGCCCAGCGCCTTGAGCGGATGGGCAAAGGTGTCGGCCACGGCGGTGGCCTCATAGCCGCTGTGCACCATGCAGTCGGCGCACTTCTCGTAGTTGCCGGTGCCGTAGGCGTCCCAGTCGGTTTCTTCCATCAGCTCGCGGAAGGTGGCGGCATAGCCCTCGCCCACCAGGTAGCACGGACGCTGCCAGCCGAATACGGTGCGCGCCGGGTTGCCCCACGGGGTGCAGTGGTAGGTCTGGTTGCCGGCCAGGAAGTCCAGGAACAGCGTCGACTGGCTGAAGGCCCAGTTCTTGCCGGCGCGGCCGCGGCTGAGGATGTCGCGAAACAGCTGGCGGGTCTTGCCGCGGTTCAGGAAGTGCTGCTGGTCCGGCGCGCGTTCATAGGCATAGCCAGGCGACACGGTGATGCCGTCCACGCCCAGCGCCTTGACCGAGTCGAAGAACTTCGCCACGCGCTCGGGCTGGGCATCGTTGAACAGCGTGCAGTTGATATTTACGCGGAAACCCCGTTGCTTGGCCAGCCGGATTGCCTCGACGCAGCGGTCGTACACGCCTTCCTGGCACACCGAGCGGTCATGCATCTCGCGGTCGCCGTCCAGGTGCACCGACCAGATGAAATACGGGCTGGGCTGGTACTGGTCCAGCTTCTTTTCCATCAGCAGCGCATTGGTGCACAGGTAGACGAACTTGCGCCGCGCGATGATGCCTTGCACGATCTGCGGCATGTCCTTGTGCAGCAGCGGCTCGCCGCCGGCGATGGACACCACCGGGGCACCGCATTCATCCACCGCCTCCAGGCATTCCTGCACCGACAGGCGCTGGTTCAGGATGGGATCCGGATAATCGATCTTGCCGCAGCCTGAGCACGCCAGGTTGCAGCGGAACAGCGGTTCCAGCATCAGGGCAAGCGGATAGCGCTTCTGTCGCGACAGATGCTTGCCGACGATGTAGGCGCCCACGCGGGCGACCTGCAGTAGCGGAATAGCCAAGGCAGCTTCCTCTGGTTGGGTTCAGCCGGCGATATTCTCGTTGGCGGTGGCCGGTGCGGCCGCGACTGCGGCGGGTTCCTTGCCGGCCTTGCGCGGGGCCGATTGCGGCTTTACGTCGGCCAGTTCGGGCGGCAGCCGGAACTCGGCATGTTCCTCGCGCCCGGCCATGGTGGTGACATCCACCGGGCCCAGCCGGCGCAGCGCGTTGATCACGTCCTCGACCATTTCCTCGGGGGCGGAGGCGCCGGCGGTGATGCCCACCACGTTGGCGTCGCGCACCCAGGCGGGGTCCAGCTCGGCGCCTTCGGCGATCAGGTAGCTGGGCACGCCGCTTTCAGTGCCGATCTCGCGCAGGCGGTTGGAGTTGGAGCTGTTCGTCGCGCCGATCACCAGGATCACGTCGGCCAGCTTGCACAGGTCGCGCACCGCGCTCTGGCGGTTCTGCGTGGCGTAGCAGATATCGCGCGTATCGGGACCGACCAGGTTGCTGAAGCGGCGCCCGAGCGCGGCGATGATATTGCGGGTGTCGTCCACGCTCAGCGTGGTCTGCGTGACATAGGCGACCGGGGTGTCGGCGGGCAGGTCCAGCTGCGCGACCTCGGCCTCGTTCTGCACCAGGATCACCTTGCCCGGGATCTGGCCCATGGTGCCTTCCACTTCCGGGTGGCCGGCATGGCCGATCAGGATCACGGTGCGGCCGCTGGCCGCGTACTGGCGGCCCTGGGTATGGACCTTGATCACCAGCGGGCAGGTGGCGTCGATGGCATGCAACTGGCGCTGGCTGGCATCGGCGATGACCTCGCGCGAGACCCCGTGCGCGCTGAAGATCGTCACGGCGCCGGTCGGGACTTCGTCCAGTTCTTCGACGAAGCGCGCCCCCTTGTCCTTCAGTCCCTCTACGACGTGCTTGTTGTGCACGATCTCATGCCGCACGAACACCGGGGCGCCATGCTTGACGAGGGCGCGGTCGACGATCTCGATCGCGCGCACCACGCCAGCGCAGAAGCCCCGGGGCTGAGCAAGAATCACCTGCATAGAGTAAGCCCCCCGACCCTTTGCAACGGGTTTCAGTGTTTGGGATGGCGGGACAGGAAATGCACCGGCATCCACCGGAGATCCACCGCAGATCACATTTCCGTCGCACGGTGGTTACTATATACCCGACACGCCGGCTTTGTCTGGAGTCGCCTTGGCCAGCGCGAGGCTGGCCCGGAGCGACTCCGCCTCACGGGAAAACGGGTTTATGACGAAAAACGATGACGTGCTGGTGACAGGCGCCTCGGGCTTTCTGGGCTCGGCGGTGGCGCGCAGGGCGCTGGCACGCGGCTTCCGGGTGCGCGTGCTGGTGCGCCCGCAAAGCCCGCGCGCCAACTTGGCCGGGCTGCCGGTGAGCGTGGCGGAAGGCGACATGCGCGACGCCGGCGCGGTGGCTGCCGCGCTGCAGGGCGTGCGCTACCTGTTCCATGTGGCCGCCGACTACCGGCTGTGGGCGCCGGACCCCGAGGAGATCGTGCGCACTAACGTCGACGGCACCCTGGCCGTGATGGAGGCCGCGCAGCAGGCCGGCGTCGAGCGGGTGGTCTATACCAGCAGCGTGGCGACGCTGCGCGTGGCCGGCGCGCGGGCGCCGGTGGACGAGACCGCGGCGCTGCGCCCGCACGAGGCCATCGGCGCCTACAAGCGCAGCAAGGTGCTGGCCGAGCGCGTGGTCGAAAAACTGGTGGCCGAGCGCGGCCTGCCGGCGGTCATCGTCAACCCGTCCACTCCGATCGGCCCGCGCGACGTGCGGCCGACGCCGACCGGGCGCATCATCGTCGAGGCGGCCACGGGCAAGATCCCCGCCTTTGTCGATACCGGCCTGAACCTGGCGCATGTGGATGACGTGGCCGAAGGGCATTTCCTGGCGCTGGAACGCGGCCAGGCCGGCGAGCGCTACATCCTGGGCGGCCAGGACGTGATGCTGCAGCAGATGCTGCGTGACATCGCGCAGCTGTGCGGCCGGCGCCCGCCGACCATGCAGCTGCCGCGCTGGCCGCTATACCCGCTGGCGTACGGGGCGGAGGCGGCGGCACGCTTTACCGGCAAGGAGCCGTTCATCACTGTAGATGGACTCAATATGTCCCGGTACCGGATGTTCTTTACATCAGACAAGGCGCGCAAGGTGCTGGGCTATCAGCCGCGGCCATACCAGGAGGGTTTGCGGGACGCGCTGGAGTGGTTCCGGGCGCAGGGGTATCTCGACAAGCGCTAAGCTGGCAGGGAGCGCTCAGGACCGCACCGGCGCCTGCGCCCGGCCCTTCCACTGCCCGCCGCGCCGCAGCCAGTAGCGCCGTGCCGAGTCGATGGTTGCCCCCAGGTAGAACAGCGCCGTGACCGGCAGCAGCGGCGCCAGCCACGCCGGCTGCCGGTATTCGCGCAGCATCGGCAGGTAGGCCAGGGTCATCGCGCCCCAGGCCAGCCATGCCGGCCACAGCCGCCAGCCGAGCGCCAGCACCGGCGGCACCAGGTAGGTCAGCACCATGCCCGCCACCGCGCCGGCCAGCAGCAGCGGCGAATAGCGCAGCTGGGTGTAGGCGCTGCGCGCGATCATGTCCCACAGGCTGCGCCAGTCGTTGTAGGGCCGCAACGACACGCTGTCGTCGGCCAGGTCCAGCCGGATCGCGCCGCCGGGCTTGATGCGCGCGGCCAGGCTGCAGTCGTCGATCAGCTCGCCGCGGATGGCGGCAAAGCCGCCAATGCGCGCCAGCGCCGCGCGGCTGGCCAGCATGCAGCCCCCGGCCGCGGCCGCCACGCGGCAGCGGGCATCGCGCACGCGGGCGAAGGGGTAGAGCTTGGCGAAGAAGAAGACAAAGGCCGGCACGATCAGCCGTTCCCAGGCGGATTCGCAGCGCAGCCGGACCATCAGCGAGACCAGGTCGCGCCGTTCGTGCTCGGCGCGCGCCACCAGACCGGCCAGCACGCCGGGGCCGTGCCAGATATCGGCATCGGTCAGCCAGACGTAGCGGGCCTGCGGGGCGATGCGGTCGGCCGCGGCCAATCCTTCGGACTGCGCCCAGACCTTGCCGCTCCAGCCGGCCGGCAGCTCGCGAGCGCCGATCACGGTCAGCCCCCGCGGGCGCGCGGTGGCCGCGGCGGCGGCGCGGGCGATATCGGCGGTGCCGTCCTGGCTGTGGTCGTCCACCACCACCAGCGCCAGCCGGCCCCGGTAGCGCTGGCCCAGCACGCCGGCCACGGCGCGGCCGATCACGTCGGCCTCGTTGCGGGCGGGGATGACCGCGACCACCTCCGGCCAGGCTGCGGGATCCGGTGCGGCAGCCGGCTTGCGCACGCGCCAGAAGCCCGCGCGGGCAAAGATCAGCACCAGCCAGACCGCCAGCGACAGCAGCGACAATGCCAACGCAAGGTGCATGGGCCGGCCCTACTTGACGAAGCGCCGCGCCAGCCGGGCCAGCCGCGGCACGGTTTCCGGGCGCAGCAGGCGCGCGTCGTAGCCGGCCATGCGCCGGTCGTTCTCGGCCAGGCACAGGTCGATCATCGCGCCCGGCGTCAGGGCTTCGCCCAGCGCCGCCGAGCCGTTCATGGTGAAGTTGGCGTCCTGGGCCACGCCGTCGGTGTCGATGCCGCGCGCGATGCCGATGCGCTCCCAGACCAGGAAGGCCCACACCCGCGCCACCTTCAGCGCAAACAGCGGACGGCGCCACCACGGCAGGGTGCGCCGGTACCAGGCGGCCCAGTTGACGAAGAACAGGATATGCCGGCCTTCCTCCTGGATCACCGGCTCGAAGGTCTCGACCAGCTCGGCGGGGAAGAAGCCGGAGCGCCTGGCCGCGGCGAACAGGCCGAAGGCGAAGAAGCTGTCGATGCACTCGCTGTAGCCGGTAACCAGCCAGCCCCATTCCGGATCGTCCGGGGGCGGGTAGTCAGGCTCGGGCGCGAGCGCGATGCCGTAGGCCTCGACCAGTTTCGACAGCACCACCTTGTGGCGCGCCTCTTCGCCGCCGTCCATTTCCAGCGCGATGCGCAGCAGCGGATCGCTGACGGTCTGGGCAAAGGTCTTGACTCGGATCGAGGCGCGGCCCTCGGTCTGCACGGCGATATCCCAGATCGGCAGCGAGGTGACGCGGCGCAGGGCCTCCGGCGACAGCTTCGGCCAGTCGATCACGGCGGGTTTGTAGGGGTTGTGGGTCTGCAGCAGCATATTGCAGAACATCTGCAGGTGCTGCGCGGAGCCGATGCGTACCGGCCCCGCGGTGGGGTCGGTCCAGTGGCGCATGGCATGGTCGGCCTGCTCGACGGCAGTGCGCGCGACCGTATCGGCAACCGCGATGGCGCGGGCCTCGGCATCGGCGGCGCTGTTGCGCGGCGGCGCAGCCGCCGCGTTGCCAGCAACCTCAGTGGTCTCGGACATTCGGCCCCCTGGCGTTGGATTGCCCGGGAGCCATTGTAGCGAGGCGCGCCGGCCGGCGCACCCCGCTGGCTACGGCAAGCTCAGGCGCGGTAGCTGACTGGCCCGCGCGAGCGCATGTCCAGCGCGTAGTAGCACACCGTCAGCAGCACCAGCCAGCCCGGGCCCACGTACAGCGCCACGCGGGTCTCCGGGAAGTAGGCCATCAGCGCCACCACCAGCGCCAGGAAGGCCAGCGCGATGTAGGAGCCATAGGGCCAGAACGGCATGCGGAAGGCCAGCGCCTTGCGCTCGGCCGCCGACAGGCTGCGGCGGAACTGGATCTGCGTGACCAGGATGATGGCCCAGGTCCAGACCGCGCCGAAGGTGGAAATCGCCGTCACCCAGACGAAGACCTGCTCGGGCACCAGGTAATTGAGCAGCACGCCGCACAGCAGCGCGGCGATCGACACCAGCAGCGCGCGGCGCGGCACGCCATTGCGGTCGACCTTGGCAAAGGCCTGCGGCGCCTGGCCCTGCTGCGCCAGGTTGTACAGCATGCGCCCGGTGCTGAAGATGCCGCCATTGCACGACGACAGCGCCGCGGTCAGCACCACGAAGTTGATGATGCCGGCGGCGGTCTTGATGCCCAGCCGCTCGAAAGTCAGCACGAACGGGCTGCCCTGGGCGCCGATCTCGTTCCACGGATACAGCGACAGGATCACGAACAGCGCGCCCACATAGAAGATCAGGATGCGCCAGAACACCGAGTTGATCGCGTCCGGGATCGACTTCTTCGGGTTGCGCGCCTCGCCGGCGGTCAGGCCGATCATCTCCACGCCGAGGTAGGCGAACATCACCATCTGCAGCGACATCAGCACGCCGGAGGCGCCGTTGGGCATGAAACCGCCGTGCGCCCACAGGTTCGAGATGCCGGTGGCGATACCGCCGTTGCCAAAGCCGAACACGATCATAGCGCCGCCGCCGATCAGCATCAGCACGATGGTGACGATCTTGATCATGGCGAACCAGAACTCGAACTCGCCATAGGCCTTGACCGCCATCAGGTTGACCGAGCCCATTGCCGCCAGCGCGGCCAGCGCCCAGATCCAGCGCGGCACGTCGGGGAACCACATGCCCATGTAGATGGCCACGGCGGTGATCTCCGCCACGCAGGTCACCAGCCACAGGAACCAGTAGTTCCAGCCGGTCAGGTAGCCGGCCAGCGGGCCCATGTGGTCCTGCGCGTAGCGGCAGAACGAGCCGGCCACCGGGTTGTGCACGGCCATTTCGCCCAGCGCGCGCATGATCAGGAAGATCACCGCGCCGCCGATCAGGTAGCCCAGCATGATGGCGGGGCCGGCCATCTTGATGGCATTGCCGGCGCCCAGGAACAGGCCCACGCCGATGGCCGAACCCAGCGCCATCAGCCGGATATGCCGTTCGCCCAGGCCGCGTTGCAGATGTTCTGCGCTTGCACTCATGTGTCGTTGTCTCCGTGTCATCAGAAAGGCCGCGCCGGCCTTCGTGGGGCCGGCGGGAGCAGCTATTTTCTCGTCCGCGGCGGGCCGTAAACGGAAAATAGCGGGCAGGTTAATCAGATAACCGGGGTATTTGTTGCTGAATTCGTGGTGAAAATCAGGAAAAATTGCTGACGACCTGAGCGGCGACACCCTCGCGCGCAATCGTGTGGCTCGATGGGCTGAGTGCAGCCTTGCTATCCGTGTGCGGACACCCGCCCCGCCCCGGGCGGCTGCCCGAAGCGCCGCGTGAAGCTGCGCGAGGTGGTCTGGCGCAGTTCAGGCTGCGGCGGCGCCGTCGTAGGCGGGATAGTCCGTGTAGCCCTCGGCGCCGCCACCGTAGTGGTGCGCGCGGTCCGACGAGGCCAGCGGCCAGTTGTTCTCAAGCCGGGCAACCAGATCGGGGTTGGCGATGAACGGCTCGCCGAAGGCGGCAATGTCGATCAGGTCATCGGCAATCAGCTGCTCGGCGCGTGCGCGTGTCATGCCACCCGCAAGGATCAGCGCACCCGTGAAGCGACGTCGGAACCTTGCCAGGAAGTCGCCCGGCGTGGCCGAGCTGCCGCGCGTGCTCTGGTCCATGAGGTGGACGTAGGCGATATTCCGCTTCGAGAGCTCGTCGGCCAGATGGAGATAGGTCTGCTCCAGCTCAGGGTACTCGGCCATGTCGCCCAGTCCGCCATAGGGAGACAGGCGGATGGCCGTGCGATGCGCGCCGATCCGGGCTGCCACGGCGTCGATGGCAGCCAGTACAAAGCGGGTACGGCCTTCCAGCGTGTCGCCACGGAATTCGTCGGTGCGGTCGTTCACCGTCGGGTTCAGGAACTGTTCGATCAGGTAGCCATTGGCACCGTGAAGTTCCACGCCGTCGAAGCCGGCGGCGATCGCATTGGCCGCGGCTTCCGCGAAATCGGCGATTACGCCGTAGACCTCACCGCTGGCCAGCGCGCGCGGCGCGGATACATCGACCGCACCGGGCGTGCCGTTGGCGGTATAGCCCCAGGCCTTGGTGTTCTTCGCAACCTGGTCGGTTGCGCTGACCGGCTGGATGCCGCCAGGCTGGATCGAGACGTGGCTCACCCGGCCGACGTGCCAGAGCTGCGTGAAGATCGTTCCGCGCTTCGCATGCACCGCGTCGGTCACCTTGCGCCAGCCTTCAACCTGTTGCGGCGTGTAGAGGCCCGGATTGAACAGGAATCCCTGCGCACTGGGCGAGATCACCGTGCCTTCGGTTACGATCAGGCCGGCGTCGGCACGCTGGCCGTAGTAGAGCGCGTTGAGATCGTTGGGCACCCCGTCCGGGTTGCGCGAACGGGTCAGCGGCGCCATGGCGATCCGGTTGGATAGCGTTTGCTCGGCCATGGCAAAGGGCTTGAAGAGGGGGCTCATTTGTGCTCCAGGGAATGGGTTTCGATGGAGCGCAGTTTGCCCGGTTCATCTTTGCAGATTAAGCCGTGTATCGGTCAAATACTTTTGATCTGGCATCAAATATGAAAACTAGCTCTCGAACGGCTTCTGGCCAAGCACCTTGACCACATACTCGACAAAGCAGGTGATGCGGGACGCCAACGCGGTGTTGCGATAGTAGACCGCGTTGATCGACTGGCGCACATCGAGGGTCTGTTTCGCAAACAGCTGCACCAGCCGCCCGTCTTGCCGATCGTCGCGCGTCATGAAGTCCGACAGGCAGGCAATGCCCTGGCCGTTCAGGGCCAGGCTCCGGAGGGTCTCGCCGCTGGACGAGGCGATGGTTGGCTTGATATGCAGCACGCTGCCGTCGTCGTCGCGCAGCGGCCAGTCGTTCAGCGATTCCGGCTGCGTGAAGCCCAGCAGCGCATGCTGCGCGAGCTGCGCCGGCTTGGTGGGCGTGCCGTGGCGCTTCAGGTAGCCGGGACTGGCCAGGATGCGGATTCGGCTGGTGCCGATGGGGCGCGCATGCAGCGTTGAGTCCTTCAGCTGGCCGATGCGGAACGCCACATCGGTGCGCTTTTCGATCAGGTCGATGATGCCTTCGTTCGAGTTGAGTTCCAGTTCCACTTCCGGGTAGCTGGCGCGAAAGCCCTCCAGCAGCGGCACGATCACATGCAGCATGAACGGCGTTGCCGCATCCACCCGCAAGCGCCCAACCGGCCGCAGGCGGCGCGCCGCGATCTGCTCTTCCGCCTCGTCAACCATCGCCAGGATGGCGCGGGCGTGTTCCAGGAATGCCGCCCCTTCCTCGGTCAGCTCCAGCCGCCGCGTGGTTCGCCGCAGCAGCGTGGTCTGCAGTTTCTCCTCCAGCCGGCCCAGGGTGCGGCTGGCGGCGGAGACCGTCAGCTTGAGCTGCTCGGCGGCCGCCGTGATCGAGCCGGTGTCCACCACGGCGGCAAAGGCCAGCAGTTCGTCGATGGTCGTCTTCATTATTGATTTCAAATCAAATGAATTTCCCTTATACACGGCTTTATCCGCAAAGGTAAGGGCGGCAAACTGCGTGCATTCGAGTTTCCTTCATAGGAGTTGCACCATGAGCGTTCCTTCATTTGGTGTCGGGACTTTCCGCCTGACCGGCCAGGCCGTGATCGATTCGGTGCGCAACGCGCTGGACCTGGGCTATCGCGCCGTCGATACGGCACAGATCTACGGCAACGAGGCCGACGTCGGCCAGGCTATCGCCGAGGCCGGCGTGAAGCGCGATGAACTGTTTGTGACCACCAAGATCTGGACGGCGAACTACGCCGCCGGCAAGCTTGTGCCGAGCCTGCGCGAAAGCCTGGACAAGCTGCGCACCGACTACGTCGACCTGACCCTGATCCACTGGCCGGCGCCGGGCAATGGCGTGGCGCTGCCCGAATACATGGCGGCGCTGGCCGAAGCCAAGGCGCTGGGCCTGACGCGGCAGATCGGTGTTTCCAACTTCAATATCGCACTGACGAAGCAGGCGCTCGATGCGGTTGGCAAGGGCGAAATCGCCACCAACCAGATCGAACTGAGCCCCTATCTGCAGAACCACAAGCTCGCCGCGTTCCTGAAGGAGCAGGGCATCGCCGTGACGTCGTACATGACGCTGGCCTACGGCAAGGTGCTGAAGGACCCGGTGCTGGCGCAGATCGCGAACAAGCACCGCGCCACCGTCGCGCAGGTTGCGCTGGCATGGGCGCTGCAACTCGGCTATGCGGTAATTCCATCGTCGACCAGGCGCGAGAACCTGGCCAGCAACCTGCTGGCGCGCGACCTGAAGCTCGACGCCGACGACATGGCCCAGATCGCCGCGCTGGAGCGCAACGGCCGCGAGGTCAGCCCCGAGGGCCTGGCCCCGGCCTGGGACTGAGGAGGCCATGATGTCCGATACACACGATCCGCTGTTCCAGCCGCATTCGCTGGGTGCCCTCACGCTGCCCAATCGCATCGTGATGCCGCCGATGACGCGTTCGCGCGCAAGCCAGCCCGACGACGTGCCGAACGAACTGATGGCCGAGTACTACGCGCAACGCGCCAGCGCCGGCCTGATCGTCAGCGAAGGCACCTGGATTTCGCCGCTCGGCAAGGGCTATGCGTGGACGCCCGGCATCCACACGCCGGCGCAGGTCGCCGGCTGGCGCAAGGTCACCGCTGCCGTGCATGAAGCGGGCGGGCGCATCTTCGCGCAGCTCTGGCACGTGGGCCGCCTGAGCCATGTCAGTCTGCTCGATGGCCACGCACCGGTGTCGTCGTCCGCCATCCAGGCGCACGGTGTGAACGTGTTCGTCGCCGATCAGGATGGCAAGCCGGGCTTCGTGCAGGCATCCCACCCGCGCGCGCTCAAGGTGGAAGAGATCCACGCCATCGTCGACGAATTCCGCCAGGCCGCGCGCAACGCGATGGCGGCCGGCTTCGACGGTGTGGAACTGCACGCGGCCAACGGCTATCTGGTCAACCAGTTCATCGACTCGGAAGCCAACAACCGTACCGACGAATATGGCGGCTCGCTAGAAAACCGCCTGCGGTTCCTGGGCGAGGTGACGCAGGCGCTGATCGAGGGCACGGGCAGCAAGGACCGGGTCGGTATCCGCCTGGCGCCGCTGACCACGCTCAATGGCTGCGTCGACGCCGATCCGGAAACCACCTATGCGGCCGCGGCAAAGCTGCTCGGCGAGCTGGGCGTGGGCTACATCCATATCGCCGAGGCCGACTGGGACGATGCGCCACATATGCCCGCCGCATTCAAGCAGCGGCTGCGCGAGGTGTATCGGGGCACGCTGATCTACGCCGGCAAGTACACCGCGGAACGTGCGCAGGCCGCGCTGAACGAGGGATGGGCCGATCTGATTGCCTTCGGCCGGCCGTTCGTGGCCAACCCCGACCTGCCGGAGCGCCTGCGCGCTGGCGCGACGCTCAACCCCCATGACCGCGACACGCTGTTTGGTGGTGGTGCACGCGGGCTGACCGACTATCCCGCACTGGCCGCCAGGGCGGCCTGAGTGGAAATCAGGAGATTCAGAATGTAAACACTGGCGCAAATCGCCGCTGGCGGCGAAATCGTCATCAACGGCATGCCGCCACGACGTCGCGCATGTCCGCGCTGTCCAGCCCTTCGGTAAATGCGCCGCGGATCTGGTCCAGCAGTTGCCTGGCCGGCTCGGGCCTGCCCTGGCGTTGCCAGAGCCGTGCAAGGCTCAGTGAGGCCCGCAACTCCAGCGACCTGGCATTCTGCTTGCGGGCTACCGTGATCGCCTGGTGAAAACACGCTTGCGCGTCATCTTCAGACAGAAGGCCATCAGAACGGCAGCCGTGAAGGATCATCTCGCCCTTGACCCGATGCCACTCAGCTTCGCAATAGTGCTCACCGGTCCTTTGCACCGCGTCTTGCGCTTCGGCTAGCGCGTCCAGGGCTGAATCCACCTGTCCCATGCGTGCGTAGATCTGCGCCAACAGTTGCTGGAAGTGCGAATGCCCCAGCGCCGCGCCGGTAGCGTGGTACGCCGCCAGCCCCTGGCGCATCTGCGCGATGCCTTGCTCATGCTGCCCTTGCTCGGCCAGGGCCCAACCGCGCAGGAAGGTCGACCAGGCAAGCCACACGGGGAAGCCCTGCTCGCTTGAGAGCGCGATGGCCGCGTCGGCGCACTCGAGCGTGAGCCTTGGGTCGCAGCGGAACTGGTGCAGCTCGGCCGCCAGGCAGAGGCCATGCGCGAGACTGAAGGGATGGCACAGCTGCCGGGCCAGCGTGAGCGAATTCTGTGCTCGCTTGCAGGCCTGGTCCGGATAGCCGAGATTCCACAGGACCAATGCCGAAAAGGATAGCGCCCGTGACTCCGGGTCGACGCCATGCATATTCACATGGACGTGATCCGGTTTGGCGCCATAGAGGGCGAGCGCATCTCGCAGGTGGCCATCGGAGGCCCTGAACTTCCCGCAGTAATACAAGGTCGTGGCGAGCGAGACATGGGCCTCGCCCAATAGCTCCGGGTCCTGCGTCTTCCTGGCCTGGGCAAGCAGTTGCTTGCCCAGCTTGTAAGCCTTGCGATGCTCGGCGCGCAGGGAGAAATACGTGCGCAGGCCGACCAGCGTGGGAAAGAGCTGCGGGGTCTCCCCGACCTCACCGCACAGCGCCAGGGCACGGCTGTAAGTGGTTTCGACCTCGGACGAGGCAAAGCCCCTGGCGGCGATCAGCGCCGGCCCGATGGCAAGGCGCAGCGTGAGTTCCTGGCGGGCGCGTTCGGGCGAATCGGGCTGGCGCTGGAGCAATTCCAGCGCGGCATTCAGGTGGCGGATCGCTTCGTGGTACGCGGAGCGCTGCACTGCCTGCTGGCCGGTGCACTGCAGGTACTCGACGGCCTTCGGTTCATTGCCGCTCAGGCTGTAGTGCCGGGCCAGCTCGCTGTAGTGATCCTTCAGCTGATGCTGGAACAGGGCTTCGATTGCCTGCGCCGTGCGTTGGTGCAGCGCGGTGCGCTCCTCGGTCAGCAGCGAGCTGCCGGCGACTTCCTGGGTCAGCGCATGCTTGAACATGTACTCCGTATCCGGGAATGCGGGCCGCTCGTAGATGAATTCGCCGGCCTCCAGCCTGGCCAGCAGCGGCTGCAACTGTTCCTCCGGCTGGGAGACCACGCGCTGGATCAGGCTCAGGGAAAACTCCTTGCCGATCACGGCAAGGCTCTGCAGCAAGTCTTTCTCGGGGCGGGGCAGCCGGTCGATGCGGGCGGCCAGTACGCCCTGGACCGTGGTGGGAATATGCAGCGCGATCGGGGTCTGCTCGATCCGGTAGTGGCCAGGTTCGCCGAGCAGGGCCTTCTCCTCGGACAAGGTCTGCACCACTTCCTCCATGAAGAATGGATTGCCCTCGGTCTTGTCCAGGATGAGCCGCTTGAGCGGCATCAGCGCGGGATCGTCGCCAAGCAGCGCGGCGAGCAGTTCCTGGGCCTCGGCCTGGCCCAGCGGATCGAGCCGTAGCTCGGTGTAGCCGTCCGGCTGATGTCGGCCATGCTGGTACTCGGGCCGATAGTTGAGCAGCAGCAGGATCCTGGCACCTGGCAGGTGGCTGGCGAGGACATCCAGGAACGCCTCGGTCTCGCTGTCCAGCCATTGCAGGTCCTCGAAGATCAACTCGAGCGGCTGGTTGTGGCTCTCTCGGACCAGCAGGCGCGTGATTGCGTCGAAGGTGCGCTGGCGCCGGATGCGGGGATCCATGTTCGGCAATGCCGAACCCGGCTCGCTGATACCCAGCAGGAAAAGCAGGTAAGGCAGCAGCTCTTCCAGTGTGCGGTCCAGCATCAGCATCCTGCCGGCGACCTTCTCGCGGCACCTGCGCTCATCATCGAGCGGCTCGATCTGGAAATAATTCTTCACCAGGTCGATCAGCGGCAGGTACGCGAACGACTTGCCGTGCGACACCGAGAAGGTCTCAAGCACCATGCAGCCGCGCTGCGACAGCACCTTGAACTCATGGAACAGCCGTGACTTGCCGACCCCGGCCTCGCCGACCACGCCCACGATCTGCCCGTGTCCCGCCTTGGCCCGCTCCAGCGCGTCACGCAATTGCGCCAGCTCACCCTCGCGGCCTACGAACTGCGCCAGGCCGCGGCGTTGCGCCACCTGCAGGCGCGTGCGCAACACGCCCAGGCGCAGCACTTCATACACGGCAAGCGGCTCCCTAATGCCCTTCACCTGGGTTGCGCCCAGGGCCTTGAAGTCGAAATACCCCTCCGTCAGCCTGCAGGTCGCCTCGCTGACCAGAATGGACGACGGCGTGGCGATGCTTTCCATCCGCGAGGCAATGTTGATCGTGTGTCCTACCGGATCGTAGTCGGTATGCAGGTCGTCGCGGCGGATGGACCGCACCACCACCTCGCCGGTGTGGATGCCCACCCGGATCTGGAGCGGTATGCCTTGCTCCAGGCGGATGCGGTCGCCGTGGCGGCGCATCGCTTCCTGCATCCGCAGCGCCGCATACAGCGCGCGCTGCGGGTGGTCTTCATGCGCGATGGGCGCACCGAACAGGGCCAGTATGCCGTCGCCCAGCGACTTGGCGACATAGCCTTCGTAGTGGTGCACGGCCTCCATCATCAGCGCGATCACGGGATCGATCAGGCGGCGCGCTTCTTCCGGGTCCAGGTCGTGGATCAGCGCCGTGGAACCCGCCATGTCGGCGAACAGCGCCGTGATGGTCTTGCGCTCGCCGGCGGTCGCGCCCCTGGCTTCCATCGCCGCCTGCTGCGCCAGGATGCGTTCGACCAGGTGGCGTGGGGTGTAGTCGATGGGAGCGGGCGCCGCCGTCGGCTGGTTTTCATCGGAAGGGCCGACAGTGGGTAAGGCCAGCGATGCGCCGCATGCGGTACAAAACCTGTCGGCCGAACCCGAGTCGTGGCCACAGTGCGGGCAGCGTCGGCCCAGTCGTGATCCGCAATCCTTGCAGAACCTCGCGTCAGGAGGGTTCTCGGATCCGCAGTTTGTGCAGTGCATACAGACCTCGTCACTTCAGGTCCCTTCTCTTGATGATTAGACGCTTTCTCCACTTTGGGATCAATGGGCGGCTGCTTGGCCGTGTTTTTCAGGTTCGGCTTCAATTCGAACATTTCACGGACCTGGAACCCAAGACCCGCTCAGTATCCTCGCCGAGACGAGGGGCAGGCTTATAGATGGAAGCAGGCGACCTGGAGAACAGGGCCGTCGGGCGGGTGGTTACCACGTCGCCTTCGGTGGGGTGCGTCATGGTCTGGAACAGCCCGGTGCTTTGTACCTGGGGATGGGTCTGGATGGTGTGGATGGAATACATTTCCGCGACCGGGATATCCATCTCGCGGCACACGTCCATCATCTCTTTTGTGGTGTACCGCGCGGTGATGTTGCGCAGCTCCGCATAGATCGCCTGGATGTTCTTGTTGCGCTCGATCCGGCTGCTGATGTTGAACTGTTCGATGAATTCGCCGCGCCCGAAGCGGTGAAAGAAGGCCTTCCAGTGCTGCTCCGTATAGGGCAGCAGGGCGATGTACCCGTCCTTGGTGGGCGAGGGCTTGCGGCCGCCCTTGAGCAGGCGCGCATAGCCGGCGTCGCCAATGGGCGGCTGAAAGCCGTGGCCGCCCAGATGCTCCGTCATCGTGAAGGCGACCATTGTCTCGAACATCGGCACTTCGACGTACTGGCCTTCGCCGGTGCGGACCTTGTGGACGATCGCGCCCAGGATGGCGTTGGCCGTGGCCAGGCCCGCGATCTTGTCGGCCAGCAGGGTGGGCGGGTAGTCTGGGACGCCGCTTTCGTGTCCCACCAGATGGGCCAGGCCGCAGGCGCCCTGGATGATGTCGTCGAATGCGGGCTGGCCGGCAAAGGCGCCGCCCTCGCCAAAGCCGGTGGCGGCGCAGTAGACGATGCCGGGGTTGATCTGCGCCACCGAATCGTAGCCGAACCCCAGCCGCTCGATCGCCTTGATGCGGATGTTGTGCACCAGCACGTCGCAGCGGCCGATCAGCTGGCGTAGCTGTGCCTTGCCTTCTTCCGCCTTGAGGTCGATGCACACCGAACTCTTGTTGCGGTTGATATTCATGAAGGTGGAACTCATGCCGGGCGTGCGGCTCACGCCGTTTGCACGCATCAGGTCGCCCTCGGGCGGTTCTACCTTGATCACCTCGGCGCCATAGTCCGCCAGCACCTGGGTGGCGACGGGACCCAGTACCACCGCGGTCAGATCCAGCACGCGGATACCGGCAAGAGGGCCTCGGGGAGCGGTGGCGTCCGGCTTCTTCTGGTCGTTCGTCATGTCGCTTGCGTTCATGGTTGCCTCGCTTCTCATCGTTATTACCTAGAGCAGATTCGTTGTATCCACTCTATAGTGTTGCTTGTTCGCAAGCAAGTAAGGATAAACATGGATACGTTGCACGTCACGGTCGGGGACCTGCCACCCGAATGCGAGGCGCTCCGGGAGGAGGCAAGAGCCTTTGCCAGGGAGCACATCACAAAGTATTCACGCGTCGAGCGGGCACACAACTGGGCCGGCCGCGACCCGGATTTCTCCAGGAAGATGGGCGAAAAGGGGTGGCTCGGCATGACCTGGCCAACCGACATCGGCGGCGGCGGAAAGAGCATGCTGGAGCGCTATGTGATGCTGGAGGAACTGCTGGCCGTAGGTGCCCCGATGGGCGCGCACTGGGCCGCCGACCGCCAGATGGGGCCGCTGCTCATCCGCTACAGCCGCGACCAGCTTGCTCCCAAAATCATCCCGCAGATCCGCCGGGGCGAGGCGTTCATTTGCATCGGCATGAGCGAGCCGGACTCGGGCTCGGACCTCGCTTCCATCCGGACCCGCGGCACCAAGGTCGAAGGCGGCTGGAAGATCAACGGCCGCAAGGTGTGGACCTCGGGCGCGCACCATGCGCACTACATGGTGGCCCTGGTGCGCACCAGGGAACGTGGCGATGACCGCCACGCCGGCATGAGCCAGATCTTCATCGAGATGGACCGCCCCGGCGTGACGGTGCGGCCCATCGTCTCGCAGCTCGGCACGCGCATCTTCAACGAAGTGATCCTCGACGACGTGTTCGTGCCCGATGACCACCTGGTGGGCGAGGAGGGCAAGGGCTGGAGCCAGGTGATCAATGAACTGAAGTACGAGCGATCGGGCGCGGAGCGCTTCCTGAGCAGCACGCAACTGCTGCTGGAGATGCTCGATGCGGCGCAGGCAGGCAACCGTCAGCAGGCCGTGGCCATCGGCAAGGTGATCGCGCGCTATGCCACCTTGCGCCAGATGTCGCAGGGCATCGCACTGATGATGGCCGAGGGGCAGGACCCGTCGCTGGCCGCCTCCATCGTCAAGGACCAGGGGGCGCTGCTGGAGCAGTCGCTGCCCGACATTGCCTACGAGGTATTCCCCGACAGACTGGGGGATGGAAGCGAGTTCGACCAGGTGCTGAACCTGGTGACGCTGGCGGCGCCATCGTTCTCACTGCGAGGGGGCACGAGAGAGATTTTGCGCGGAATTATTGCGAAAGGACTGGGGCTGCGATGAGCGACAACATGATTGAAGAAACCGTCAAGCGACTGCTGGCCAACGAGGTGAGCCGCGAGCTGCTGACCGCTGTCGAGACCGGTGAATTTGCCGGCGCACTGTGGCAAGCCATCGCCGACGCCGGCATGACCAAGATTCTCTGCCGCGAGGCGCATGGCGGCATCGAGGCCTCGTGGCCGGAAGCGTTGTCCCTGTTCTACCAGGTCGGCTATACCCAGGCGCCGGTGCCGCTGTCGCAGGCGGTGGTGGGGCAGTACCTGGCATCGCGCAGCGGGCTGGACCTGGCGGCCGGCAGCGTGATTGCGCTGGCCGCCGGCGCGCAGACGCGGGCACTGGCACTGACCGGCAATGAGGCGGGGACGCCCGCCACCCTCACCGGCACGATGACAGCGGTGAAGTGGGCGCGCCATGCCCATTGGCTGGTGGTGGAGGCGGCAGGCCACGTCTGCCTGGTGGATGCCAAGGGGACTGGCGTGCGGGTGGAGCCAAAGGCCGATGCCGCATCGCTGCCGGCCGACACGGTGGTGCTTGACCATGCCCCCGTGGCGCATGTGCTGCCTGCTGGCATTTCCGGGCTGAGCCGGCCGCTGGAAGTGTTCTACGCCGCCACCACCGCCGCGCAGCTGACCGGCGCGCTGGATTACGCGCTGGACCTGGCGGTGCAGTATGTGAAGGACCGCGTGCAGTTTGGCAAGCCCATCGGCAAGAACCAGGCTATCCAGCAGCAGATTGCCGTGCTGGCCGGCGAAGTGGCCTGCAGCTACGCGGCTGCGGCCACCGCACTGCGCGATCTGCCCGCCATGCAGGAGGACAGCGCGCCCCAGGCTGAATTCAGCGCCGCGGTCGCCAAGGTGACGGCCAGCGACGCGGTGCGCACGGGTGCCTCGATTGCGCACCAGGTGCATGGCGCCATTGGCTTTACCTACGAATACCCGCTGAACTTTGCCACGCGGCGCCTGTGGGCCTGGCGTGCCGAGGCCGGCAGCAGCACCGAATGGGCAGAGCGCCTCGGCCAGGCGTTCATCCAGGCAGGCTCGGACCAGTTCTGGCCGCACCTGACCGCGCGCACCCTGCCGTCGGCGGATGCCCCGGCAACGCCGGCTGACCACCAAGCCCAACCCACGCATGCAGAAAGGACCGCCACCCATGTCTGAGACGCCGAACCAGGCCATCCTGACCAGCCGCGACGGCCATGTTGCCATCATCGAGCTGAACCGCCCGCCGCACAATTTCTTTGATGTGGAGATGATTGCCCGGATTGCCGACGAGCTGGACCGGCTGCAGGCCGACAAGACCTGCCGTGCGGTGCTGCTGCAGGCGGGCGGCAGCGCGTTCTGCGCGGGGGCGGATTTTTCGCGGCGCAATGGCGCGGAGGGGCGCAGCGCCTCGCGCATTAATCCCATCTATCTGGAGGCACTGCGCATCTTCAGTTTCAGCAAGCCGATTGTGGCCGCCATCGAGGGCGCGGCCGTGGGTGGCGGCCTTGGCCTGGCGCTCGCGGCGGACTTCCGGGTGTCATGCGCAGAGGCCCGGTTTTCGGCCAACTTCAACCGGCTCGGGATTCACCCTGGCTTCGCGCTCTCTTACACCCTGCCGGCGCTGATCGGCAAGCAGATGGCGGCGTGGTTGCTGTACACCGGCGCCCGCGTAGATGGCGCCCGCGCCAGTGAGCTGGGGCTGGTGGACTTCATCGTCCCCGAGGCGGAGGTGCGCACCGCCGCGATGGCACTGGCCCGGGAAATGGCCACTTCATCGCCGCGTGCGTTGCAGTCCACCCGCCAAACCTTGAAGGCGGACTCGCTCAGCCACATCCGCAACGCCATCTCGCGCGAGAGCGCGGAGCAGGCTACCCAGTTTGCGGGGCCGGACATGGCCGAGGGCGTGAAGGCCATGGCCGAAAGGCGGCTGCCGGTCTTTGAAGACTGAATCCGGCCAAGGCCAAACCATTTCGATATACAGGAGACAAGCACCATGCAACGGAGACAATTTGGCGCCACGCTGCTGGCGGGCGCGGCAGCGTTGGGTTTCCCCTACATCGCCCGGGCGCAGGGCAAGGCGATTCGCGTCATCGTGCCCTTCACGGCGGGCAGCGGCTCGGACGAGGGCGCGCGCTTTTACGCGGAGCTGATCGGCAAGGCGCTGGGACGCTCCATCGTGGTCGAGAACAAGCCGGGGGCCAGCGGCCTCATCGCCGTGCGCACTGTGCTGGCGGAGCCGGCGGACGGCAACACCATCCTGCTGGGCAGCAACTCGCTGATCGCGGTGAACCCGGTGATGGTGAAGGACCTGGGCTACGACCCGTTCAAGGACCTGGTGCCGCTGCACGGCCTGGCGATCTCCGCCGCCGCTTTTGTGGCCGGCAACGATTCACCCTACAACAGCATTGCGGATGTGGTGGCCCGCTACAAGGCCACGGGCAACCCGATCTCGATCGGCAATTATTCCGAAGGCTATCGCCTGGTAGGCGAGTGGCTGGCGCAGGTAACGGGTATCAAGACCACGCCCGTGCCGTACAAGGGCGGAGCGCCCATGGTGACGGACCTGATCGGCAACCGGCTGGACATCGCCCTCAACGACATCACCGGCATCGCCCCCATGGAAAAGGCCAAGAAGCTCCGCGTGCTCGCGATTACCGGCGGGGCGCGCGACAAGCTGTTGCCGAATGTCCCGACGATGAAGGAACTGGGCTATGCGGACTTTGAATCCTACGTGTGGTCGTCCTTCTCGATGAAGGCCGGCACCCCGCAGGACAAGCTCAAGGAGCTTGCCGCAGCGATTTCCGCCGCGCAAGGGACCGAGGCGGCAAAGGCATACCAGTCCAAGCGCGCGGGTACCTTTTTGAAGAAGGCGCTCGGCGAATTGGGGGAATTCCAGCGTGCGGAATACCTGCGCTTCAAGGGTGTGGCGGAAAAAGCCAATATCCGGCCGAGTTGAGCGCCTGGCCTTACTGCTGCGCCGGAAACTGCGCACGCAGGGCCTTGTGTCGACGCAGTTCTGAAAAGTGGCCCGTTCGCTTCGGTACAATTTGGGCGCCGTGCAGCTCCGCGTGAACAGACCCATATCCTGTTCAACGCAGCCACAACGGCGCCATGGACCATTACCACTGCTTCGAGACATAGCCGGCCGATCCATGCACCGGTCGGCGCGCCGCAGGCGACATATCGCTCACTACCTATGAAACAGCAAACCAGTCGCACCCAGGAGCAACGGCGTGAGGAGTCTGTCAGCCGTATGGTGCAGGCCGCAATCGAGCTGATTTCTGAAAAAGGCCTCGCCGGGCTGACGATGAATGAAGTCGGCACCAAGGCGGGCTATAGCCGCGGCCTGGCGCACAATCACTTCGGCTCCAAGGAAAAGCTGCTGGAGGAATGTCTGGAACAGCTCTCGCGTGAATTCAATGCCCAGCGCAAGAAGGACGGCAGCGATACCCGCGGCATTCACGGCATCTATTCGCTGGTGGACGCCTACACCCAGCGGCCGGAAAACGCGGTCAACAGTATCCGCGCGATGTTTTTCATCGTGCTTGACTCGTCCGTTGCCGACTCGCCGCTGCATGGCTTTGTCCACGACTACAACGAAAAGAACATGGCCTACGTCGAGTACAAGCTCAACGAGGCGAAGACCCTTGGGCAGATCCGGGCGGACGTGGACACAAAATCCGCGGCCTTCATCCTGATGAGCCTGCTGCGCGGTATCTCCGTGCACCGCCTGAACCGGGCTTCCATGGACCCTGCAGCCGTGAAGGCGGAAATCCTGCGGATGATCGGGGAGTGGTTGCTATAGAAGAACCATCGTCATGGCGATGTTGAGGGGGGGCTGAGGGCACCGGCGCCTCGGTCCGCGACGCCCTGCGCCGGCACTCGAGCGAGACCGGCGAGACGGTGCTGCTGGGCCGCCAGAGCGGCAAATAGGCTGCAATACCTGTCCGTCATTGCTGTTGCCGGATGCCGTTAAAAAGCCCGGGACGGTTTCTGCCAGGGCCAAGACACTCGCCGCAGGCATAAGTTCTGAGCCGAGGCCCGGCAGTGCCGCGAAGCGACCGACGTTCAGTGCATGGACGCGTTCGCTTCACTGTCGATCTGCTTGCGCAAAGTCGCGAAGCGCCTCTCCACATTGGCGCCGAATAGCGGATCGGCACTGGCCGGATCGATGGCGGCGACCTCCGCCCAGTCCGCTTCGGTCAGGAACCGGGCGGCGCGCGGCATGACCTGTTTCTCCTCGGTGGACAGATGGTTGCGGTAGTACACCAGGTACATGGCGGCGGCCGCTTCCAGTGCCGCTCGCGAGGTGACCACCTCGCTCTGGGCTTCACGCAGGCGGTCGAGCAATTCCGCGCCGACTGTGGCGATCACGCGATGTTCCTGCAGTAACCGGCTGATGATGATCCGCGTGCCGGGATCCCGGTCCACGAGCAGCGCGTAGGCAACATCCTCACGGGGGTGGTGCACGCAATCGCCATAGTTGCGCAGGTATTGGATGATCGTGGCCATCAGGCCGTAGTCGGGCTGCTCGCCCTGATGGAAGGTGCTGACCTGCTTTTCCAGCAGGTCGAGCATTGAGGCGAAATGGATATGGTCGGTATGCCAGGCGGCAAGCGGTGTCGGGCCCGGGGTGGAAAGCGCGGCGGAAGGTGAAGTTGGAAGCGAGGTGGCTAGTGGGGTGGCCATGGCGCCCTCCTGGGAAACTGGGCAAGCAGACCGTTGAGTCCGATGCGATATCGGGACTCGCGGGGCCCTATTGACACAATAGCTTCCCTGCATGATCTGAGTCTGACGCAGATCAATGCGGCGCTAAGCGCTCGGATCTCGCAAGGGGCGGAAGCCTTATACGCCGCACGTTCAACCTGCGCCGCCCTCCAACTCGCCTCGACGCGAGAGGGTCACCACGGTTAGTCCGGTGCCAGAATCGACTACCGCGCAGGCAGGCTAGCCGCGTGCGGCCGCCCGCCACGCCCCGGGCGGCTGCCCGAAGCGCCGCGCGAAGCTGCGCGTGAAGGTGGTCTGGTCCGGGTAGCCTGACGCCAGCGCGATCTCGGCCAGCGGCAGCGTGGATTGCGTCAGCAGCTGCAGCGCGCGGTCCAGCCGCAGCCGGGTCTGGTAGCGGTGCGGGGTATCGCCGAAGGCCTCGGCAAACAGGGTCTGGAAGCGCCGCACGCTCCAGCCGAAATGCCCGGCGACTTCCGCCACGAGCAGTGGCGCGGCCAGGTTGGCGCGCAGGTAGGCATCAACGGCCATCAGCGGGAATACCTGCTCGTCGCCGGGCATGCCGAGGCAGTCCGCCAGCGCCGCGGCCAGTGTTGCCGCCAGGTGCCAGTCGGTCTGCGGCCCGCGTGCTGCTGCGGCGGCGCGCCATGCCGCCAGCGCGCGCACGCGGCTGCCGAAGGCGCCGTCCAGCGGGAACGTGCGCGGGCGCGTCATCAGCCGCGCGGGCAGTGCCACCGAGCGCGCCGGGAAGTCCGCCACCAGCTGCAGGTTGCCGTCCAAGCCCAGGAATTCATGATGGCTGCCGGCCGGCACGATCAGGCCGGTGCGGTCGTCCACGCGATAGACGTGGCCGTCGATCTCCAGCTCGGTGGCGCCGGCCAGACCGAACAGCAACTGGTGGTAGCCGTGCTGGTGGCCGTCAGGCTGCGGGCGGTAGCGCCGATGCTCGACCAGCGGCGAGGCTTGGGGTTCAGCGGGCTTCGGCATGCCGCAACCTGCCAGGGGTCTGGCACAGCCAGACGCCCGCGCCGGCCACCGCCATGCCCAGCGCCTGCACCGCATCCAGCCGTTCGCCGAACAGCAGCCAGGCCTGCAGCGCGGCCAGCGGCGGCGCCAGGAACATCAGCGCCGCGGCATTGGCGGCCTGGCCACGCCGCACCAGGCTGACCAGCAGCCAGGTGCCGGCGCCCGACAGGCCGATCGCCGCCCATGCCAGTCCGGCCCACAGCGCCACGCCACCATGCCAGTGCAGCGGCGCGTCGGCGGCCTGGATCGCCACCATCGCGGCGGCTACCAGCATGGCGCCCAGGTTCTGCCAGGCGGAACTGGCGCGCAAGTCACAGGCGGCGATGGCGGGCTTCTGCAAGAGGGTTCCCATGGTGATGGAGACAATGGCCAGCACGCCCAGCAGCACGATCCAGGGCGACAGGGCCGACGCGGCCGGGTGAATGCCGGCCTGCATCGCCGGGGCGACCACCAGCGCGACGCCGAGCGCACCCAGCGCCAGGCCCTGCCACGTCCGCCTGGAAGGTAGCTCCTTCAGTAGGGGGATGGCAAGCAGCGCGGTCAGCAGCGGCTGCAGCGCGCCTAGCAGGGCCATGATCGTCGGCGGCAGGCCCCTGGCCACGGCGCCGTAGCCGGCGCACAGGTAGATGCCCTGCATCAGCGCGCCTGCCAGCAGGTGGCGCGGCGCCTCGCGCAGCGGCGGCCAGGCCGCGCGCGCCGCCAGCGACCAGGCCACGAACATTAGCGCCGCCACGGCAAAGCGGCCCAGCAGGAACAGGCTGGTATCGGCCAGCGGCACGATGGCCTTGCCGACGATAAAGCCGGTGGACCAGATCAGGACAAAACCAACGGTGGGCAGCCAGGCGGCAGCGGACAGGGGGCGCGACATGCAAGCAGGCGTTTCCGCCGGGGGCGGGATCGGAGGGACAGAGCGCAAGGCTAGCCAGGCAGCGCGCCGCTGTCTTGGCAAATCCGGCAATCGGCGTGCTGAAAGCACTGGTAACACTCCGGCGGCGCCTCCGGGTCAACCAATGTGCGCTTGCCACGTAACATAGTGATGTTGATCGAACAGGGCGAGGAGCAAGGCATGAATCCGGCGCAGCATTCGAGACAATCCGGCCGGGGCGCGCTCGCCGCCTGGCGGGCCGCCGCGGCACTGGCACTGGCAGCGTGCCTGGCCGCCTGCGCCCAGGTGCCGGCCGAGGCTGGCGGCAGCACCGCCGCCACCGACCTGCGCTGGCTCAACACTGTCACCTACGGCGCTGACCAGACCACCCTTGGCGACCTGCGCCGGCTGGGCCGCAAGGGCTTCCTCGACCAGCAACTGACGCTGCCGCTGGCCGATCCGCCCGAACTGGCGGCCGTCATCGCAGCCTTGCCCAACCTGCAGGCCGATGCCGCCGCGCAGATCCAGTCCGCACGCGACGCCCGCCAGCGCATCGACGCGCTGCCCGACGACGACAGCAAGCAGCAGGCCCGCCAGGCGCTGAACGCGCAGGGCCGCGAGATCGTGGCCGATGCCGCGCGGCGCCACCTGCTGCGCGCGCTGTATTCTCCGGCGCAGCTGCGCGAGCAAATGACGTGGTTCTGGATGAACCATTTCAACGTCTACTCGGGCAAGGGCCAGGTCCGGCTGCTGCTGGCCGACTACGAAGAGCGCGCCATCCGCCCGCACGCGCTGGGCCGCTTCCGCGACCTGCTGATGGCCAGCGTGACCGCGCCGGCCATGCTGGTCTACCTCGACAACGCCCAGAGCAGCGCCAACCGCATCAACGAGAACTACGCGCGCGAGCTGATGGAGCTGCATACCATGGGCGTATCGGGCGGCCCCAGCGGCTCCCGCTACACCCAGCAGGACGTGCAGGAGCTGGCGCGCGTGCTGACCGGCGTGGGCGTCAACCTGCGCGGCACGCCGCTGCCGCGGCTGCCGCCGGCGCGCGCGGGGCTGTACCGCAGTGAGGGTTTGTTCGAATTCAACCCCGCGCGCCATGACTTCGGTGCGAAGACGCTGCTGGGCCAGCGCATCGAGCCGGCCGGCTTCGACGAAGTGGCGCGAGCGGTGTCGATCCTGGCGCGCGAGCCGGCCACCGCGCGCTTTATCAGCGCCAAGCTGGCCGCCTATTTCATCGCCGACAACCCGCCGCCGGCGCTGGTCGAGCGCATGGCGCAGACCTTCACGTACACCGATGGCGATATCGCCGCGGTGCTGCGCACCTTGTTCCTGGCGCCGGAACTGGACCGGCAACTGGCGGCGCCCACGCGCAAGTTCAAGGATCCGATGGTCTATGTGGTGTCGTCGATGCGGCTCGCCTATGAAGGTCGTCCCGTGACCAACCTGCGCCCGGTGATGAACTGGCTGAACCAGCTCGGCGAGCCGCTCTACGGCCACGTGGCGCCGGACGGCTATCCATCGTCGGAAAGCGCGTGGGCCAGCTCGGGCCAGATGGTGCGGCGCTTCGAGATCGCGCGCGCGATCGGCTCGGGGCCGGCGGGACTGTTTGCAGGCGATGGCGCGAGGCCGCGCGGCGCGCGCTTTCCGATGATCGGCAACAAGCTGTACTTCGACACCATCGAAGCCACCCTTGGCCCCGCCACGCGCGCCGCGCTGGGCCAGGCGGAATCGCAGGCCGAATGGAATACCGTGCTGCTCGGCTCGCCCGAGTGGATGCAGCGCTGACAGGGAGCAGACCATGCAACGCCGACAATGGCTGAAAACGATGGGCGGCGCCACGCTGGGGCTGGCCCTGCCCGCCATCGCCTCGCGTGTCTATGCGCTGCCGGCGCGGGCCGATGCGCGCTTCCTGCTGGTGTTCCTGCGCGGCGGCTATGACGGCACCAGCGCGCTGGTGCCGGCCGGCAGTGATTTCTATTACGCCGCGCGGCCCAATATCGCCATTCGCCGCCCGCCCGCGGCCGGTGCGGACGCTGACCCCAACGCGGCAGTGGCGCTGGCGCCGGCTTTTGCCGCCGACAGCGCCGCGCGCGGCATCGGCGACTGGGCGCTGCACCCGGCATTGGCCGCGACCATGCTGCCGCTATGGCAGCGCGGCCAGTTGGCCTTCGTGCCGTTCGCCGGCACGCACGACCTGTCGCGCAGCCACTTCGAGACCCAGGACGGGATCGAGGCCGGCTTGCCCGGCGAAGGCGAGGACCGCAAGTCCGTGGCCGCGCTGCGCGGCAGCGGCTTCCTGAACCGCCTGGCGCAGGCCATGGGCGGGCAGGCCGCGCCCGTGGCCTTCACCGACGGCCTGCCGATGGTGCTGTCCGGTCCGCGCGACGTGCCCAATGTCTCGCTCAAGGGCAGCGGCCGCACCCCGTTCGATGCGCGCCAGGCGAAGCTGCTGGCGCAGATGTACCGTGGCACGCGTTTCGAATCGCTGATCGATGAAGGCTTCGAGCTGCGCGAAACGGTGGCGCGCCAGGCGCAGCCGCAGCCCGGCATGTCAGGCAACGACGCCGGCACCATGGCAGCGCGCATGCAGGAAATGCAGGCCGCCAACCGCCGCTCGCTCAGCGCGCGCGGATTCGAGGTCGAGGCCCGGCGCATGGCGGGCTTGATGCGCGAGCGCTTCAACCTGGGCTTTATCGACGTGGGTGGCTGGGACACCCACGTCAACCAGGGCGGCGCACAGGGGCAACTGGCCGGCCTGCTCGACAACCTCGGCCGCGGCCTGTCTGCTTTCGCCGCCGAGATGGGTCCTG
The DNA here is from genome assembly GCF_000389805.1 of Cupriavidus sp. GA3-3. Lineage (NCBI taxonomy): Bacteria > Pseudomonadati > Pseudomonadota > Betaproteobacteria > Burkholderiales > Burkholderiaceae > Cupriavidus > Cupriavidus sp. GA3-3. The sequence continues at coordinate 135,257 of NZ_KB944482.1, read as the reverse complement.
TGTGGGACAAGACCACCGTGGTGGTGCTGTCCGAGTTCGGCCGCACCTTCCGCGAGAACGGCACGCGCGGCACCGACCATGGCCACGGCACCGTCTACTGGATCGCGGGCGGCACCGTGCGTGGCGGCCGCATCGCTGGTGAGCAGGTAGCGGTGGAACAAGCCACGCTCAACCAGAACCGCGACTGGCCGGTGCGCAATGAGTACCGCGCGGTGCTGGGCGGGGTCTTCCGCAGGCTGTACGGGCTCGATGAGGCGCGGCTGGCGCAGGTGTTTCCGGGGGTGCGGGGGCGGGATATCGGGTTGGTGTAGCCCCCGCGCCGCGCTGTCCGGAGGGGCGTTCAGTTGCTGCCGTTGGCTGGGGTGATGATGGTTGGCGCGAGGGGCGTGATGGGCGCTGGGGGCGCAGGCGGTGCGGGCGGTGCGGGCGGATTTGCGGAAGCCGGGGAGGCAGGGGCGGCGTTAGGCGCTGGTTCGGCCTGAGGGGGTGGCGCAACCGGAGCGCTGCCCGCGCTCATGTCCTGCGGCACCGCAATCACCGTCTCCCCCCGATCCAGCGCCAGGCTGGACTCATCCGGGCCGACATCCACCGCGGCAGACGATGCCGCGCCGGCCGGCGGCGCGACCTCGGCCTCCGGCGTGGGCAGCGCCGGCCGACGCGGTGCCGGGCGCGGCGCCGGGGTCTCGCTGGCCTTGTCGCGCGTGAACAGCTGGCTGAACCAGCCGCGCAGCTGCGTTCCCAGCGATGCGAACAGGCTGGTCTCTTCGTGCTCGGCAAAGCGCGCGCGGCCGTCGACGATGCGCGAGCGCAGCGCGCGCTGGTAGAAGTCGCCCACCATCGGCAGCGCGCTGTGCGCGCCCTGGCCCCAGTAGTCGCTGCGCAGCGTGACGCGGCTGTCGTTGAAGCCGACCCAGGCGCCCGCCACCAGTTCCGGATGCATCAGGATGAACCAGCCGTCGGCATTGTCCTGGGTGGTGCCGGTCTTGCCGGCCACGTCGGCGCGGATGCCGAAGCGCGAGCGGATGCTGGCGCCGGTGCCGCGGTCGATCACGTCGCGCATCACGTCGAGCAGGGTTTGCGTGGTGGCGGCGGGCAGCGCGTGCTCGGCGCGCGCCGGCCGGAACACCTGCAGCACATTGCCCTGGCGGTCTTCAATGCGCGTCACCATGGTGGGCGCGATGTAGTCGCCGGCGTTGGCGATGGTGCCGTAGGCGGCCACCATCTCCTTGAGCGTGACCGGGCTGGTGCCCAGCGCCAGCGACGGCACCACGTCGAGCTGGCTGTCGCGCACGCCCATGTCGCGCGCCAGCCGCGCCACGCGCGTCGGCCCCACTTCGTGCATCAGCTGCGCGGTGATGGTGTTGCGCGAATAGACCAGGCCGTCGCGCAGCGTCATGGCGCGGCCGGTGGGGCGGCCTTCATCGGTGGGGCGCCAGACCTCGCCGCCAGCCAGTTCGATTTCCACCGGCTGGTCCACCAGCGTGTCGTCGGGGGTCTTGCCTTCTTCAAAGGCCGCGCCGTAGACAAAGGGCTTGAAGGTCGAGCCCGGCTGGCGGCGCGCCTGCTGCACGTGGTCGAACGCGTCCTGGGTGTAGTCGCGGCTGCCGACCCAGGCGCGGATCTCGCCGTTGCGCGGATCGATGGCCATGAAGCCCGCCTGGATGCGCGTCTTCTGCTGGTGCAGCGCGCGCATGAAGGCATGGTCGGACATCAGATGGCGCAGCGCCTCTTCCGGCGCGGTGCCGGCGGCGATGGCGGCACGGTACTCCGGGGTTTCGCGCACGAAGGCCTGCACCAGCGGCAGGTTGGCGGCCCAGCCCGCGCGCGGCGCCCAGGCCGCGTTGGCGATGGCCTGCAGCCGGTTGCCCTGCTGCACCACGGCCTGCGTGGCCATGGCCTGCAGGCGGGCGTCGATGGTGGTATGCACCACCAGGCCGTCGGCGTAGATGTCGTAGCCATTGCGGTCGGCCCAGCCGATCAGCCACTTGCGCAGCTGCTGCGCGAAATGTGGCGCGGGGCCTGGCGGCTCGGTCTGGCGCTCGAAGTCGATGCGCAGCGGGCGCTTCTTCAGCTGCTCGTAGCGCGCCGCATCCAGCTTGCCGCGCTTGACCATCTGGCCCAGCACGATATTGCGCCGGTCGAGCGCGCGCTCGGGGTTGAGCACCGGGTTGTAGTAGCTGTTGCCCTTGAGCATGCCGATCAGCGTGGCGCTCTGCAGCATGTCGAGCGAGCGCGCCGGGCGGTCGAAGTAGGTGCGCGCCGCCATCTCGATGCCGAACGCGTTGTACAGGAACGGCACGGTGTTGAGATAGGTCTCGAGGATCTCGTCCTTGGTATAGAGCGCCTCGATCTTCAGGGCGGTGATGGCTTCCTTGAGCTTGCGCGTCAGCGTGGGCGCGCGGCCGATTTCATCGGGATAGAGGTTGCGGGCCAGCTGCTGGGTGATGGTGGACCCGCCCTGGCGGTCGCCGGAGAAGGTATGCACCGCGGCCGAGGCCAGCCTGCGCCAATCCAGCCCGTGGTGCTGGTAGAAGCGGTGGTCTTCGGTGGAGATCAGCGCAGCCACCACATTGGGTGAAATCTGCGACAGCGGCACCCAGTCGCGGTTGGCCCACTTGAACACCGCCAGCTCCTTGCCGTCGGCGGACAGCACCTGGGCCGGCTGCTCGGACTTGGCCTTGCGGATATCGCTGATGCCCGGCGTGAACGGGATCAGGACCAGCACATAGAGCAGGAGGGCCGCCGGGATGGCGGCCAGGCCCACCAGCACGCCGCGCCGCGTGGGGCGCAGCGACCCGGGCCGGGTCAGGCCGGCGCGTGCAAGGCGCGCGGCCATGCCTGACAGGCGTTGCTGGAGGGGGGCAGGCAATGAAGCCTGCAGCGAGGCGAGCAGCGGGGCAAGCCGGGTCTTGATCTCAGCCAGCCTCATGAGGCGAAGCGGTCGAGGCACAGGCACATGGCGGCACGGGGCACTGGCATTACCGTCGTCGGAAAAGCATGCATCGTACCAAAACGTTCCCCTTGGTTACAGGGAAAACCCCCATTTGGGGCTATCCGTCACTTCCTGCTACGAAGCATGGGTCACAAAGGTACATATTGCGCCGCGACAATGCCGAGGCCGCAACTTGTGCGGACGATGCGCCGTTGCCGGGTTGCCCGGCTGGACCTGGTTGGCCTTGCCGACCCGGCCTGGGTCCGGCGCGGTGTCGTGCCTCAAACAGAACACAGAGAAATTACAGTGAAGAAAGCTCTCCTTGCAATGACGGCAGCAGCGGCCGCGTCGGCCGTATCCGGGGTGGCGTCGGCCCAGTCCGCGTCGAACGTGACGCTCTACGGCATCGTCGATGCCGGCGTCGAAGTGATCAGCCACGTGCCGGGCAGCAACGGCGCCCAGGGTACGGCAACGCGCCTGAACTCTGGCAACCTGTCCGGCTCGCGCTGGGGCCTGCGCGGCACCGAAGACCTGGGCGGCGACCTGAAGGGTATCTTCGTGCTGGAGAGCGGGTTCGACATCGATACCGGCACCTCGGGCCAGGGCAACCGCCTGTTCGGCCGCCAGGCCTACGTCGGCCTGCAGGGCGGCTGGGGCGCGGTCACGCTGGGCCGCCAGCAGAACGCGCTGTACGACCTGTTCGGCGCCTTCGACCCGATGGGCGTGGGCCCGCGCTACTCGCTGAACAGCGTTGACTCGGCCTTCAATGGCCGCGCCGACAACGCCATCAAGTACACCGGCAAGTTCGGCGGCCTGACCGCCACCGGCTTCTACAGCTTCGGTCGCGACAACAACGGCGAAGTCCCGGGCGAGCCCAAGGTCGCGCGCAACTTCGGCGGCGGCCTGTCGTACGCCGCGGGCGGCTTCTCGGTCGGCGCTGCCTACGACCAGTACCAGGGCGCCACCGTGGGGTTGCAGGACCGTGCCGCCAAGCGCGCCGCGGTGGGTACGGCCTATGCCTTTGGCGGCGCCAAGGTGTTTGCCGGCTACCGCTGGCTGAAGGACGACGGCGTGTCGAGCGCCAGCGCCATTTCGACCCGCAGCAACGTGTACTGGGCTGGCGCGCAGTACCGCTTCACGCCTGCCTTCCAGCTGACCGGCGCGGCCTACTACAACGACACCCGCAATAGCGATGCGGATCCGTGGATGTTCGTGCTGTCGGCGGACTACTCGCTGTCCAAGCGTACGGATGTGTACCTGAATGTTGGGTACTCGAAGAACAAGTCGGGTTCGGCGCTGGGCCTGAATGGTGTTGGCACGGTGGTGGCTGGTGAGAACCAGACCGGTGCTACCGTTGGCCTGCGTCATCGCTTCTGAGCGTAACTGCCTGATGCCCGCCTGGCAGGTTGTGATGCCTGCATGGGCGGGCGCTTGACTGTCATATCGACACCTGCGGCTGGTATTGCGGGGGGTCGTTGGGCCGGTTGATTTGATCGGCCTCTTTTTCTCTGGTCTTCGCCCTTTGGTTGCGGGGTGTTCTTGTTGTTGCCAAGCGCGACATCGCGATATCCGGCGGCATGGCGATGACTACCGATACCCCGCCGCCCCGATAAACTGCCCAAACCTCTCACACCAAATCACCACCGCCCCATACCGTGCCGGATCCACGCCAGCCGGCAACGCCACGGTGAAGTTGCCAAAGGTCTTCAGCTCACCAACCTGCAGCGACCGGTCCTTGATCCGAAGGAAGGCCTCCTTGTTGTCGACAAACTCCGGCGCCAGGTAGATCCGATAGTCCGGCCCCGGCGCAACGCTGCCTTCAAAGGCAAGCGCCTGCGGCGAAACATGGAGCCGGCCGCTGGCCCAGTGCAGTGCGTCGCTACCCGCCAGGTCCTTGCGAAAGGTGCCGGTATAGCGCGCCTGTTGTGACACAGCCTGCACTTGCTCGGCACTGGCACCGGCCTGCTCCGTCAGGATCGGCAGGACATAGATGCCCGCGGCAAAGCCCACGGCCAGCGCGGCAAGGTGGGTCAGCACAAGGATGGCGGACTTGCGGAGCGGGTTGGGCGGCATGTTTTTCTCCCGAAGGCATGAGGATGCGGGTATGTCGGTGCCGGGGCCGGATCCTGACAGATCTGTGGTGCCTTAGCACATTCGCAACGGTTTCACCAATCCAACACACGGAAGTGGTTATGATTTGGTAGTCGCCTAGTCGAGAAGCTGCCTATGACCCTCCACGTCACGATCCGCACCATCCGTACCGGCACGCTGCAATCCGCCCGCTATCAGGCGCGGGTTTATCTCACCACCGATGCCGAAGCCCTGCCGTTGCTTGCAACGGACTGGAGCGAGCGCGAGGCCGAAGCCTTCCGTACCGCGCAGTTCTGGGCGCAGCGCCACGCCTATGTGGTGTCTAATCCACGCGCCGGGACTTTCTACGGAGTTTCGTGCCGGCGCTGAAGCCGGCCCGCGGTTGGCGCGGTGCCCCCGCGTTGTGGCTGGCGGCCATCCTGGCCCTGGCCGGCTGCACCGCCGAAAGCGTCGTCGGCGTCCTGTCGGGCGGCCGCGATGGCTTGTGGCGCAACGTGCAGCAGCGCTGCCTTGGCAGTACCGCGGCGGCTCATCCCGATTGCGCGCAAGTGGATCGGTCCCAGGGACTGGTGCTCTACAAGGACGCGATCGGCAAGTCGCATTACCTGGTGATCCCGGCACGGACGATGACCGGCATCGACGACGCCAGAGCCTGGGACGGCGCAGGCGCCAACCCCTGGGCCTTCGGCTGGGCCGCGCGCGGCATCGTTGGCCGCTCGCTTGGCAAGGCCGTGCCCGACGACATGCTGGGCCTCGCGATCAATTCCCGCGCCTCGCGCAGCCAGGACCAGCTGCATATCCATCTCGATTGCATCAGCTCGGCCGCGCGCGCCGTGGTCAATGGCGCGGCCGGGCCGATCGGCACCGGCTGGACCACGCTGCGGCTCGAGGACAAGCCGGTGCGCGCGATCTTTGTGCCAGCCAGCGCGCCGGTGCTGGCGGTCGACCCTTTCCAGCTCGTGCGTGACGGCACCAAGGGGGGCGCCGCCGCAGCGCCGCCGGACCGCGGCATCTTTGTCACCTATGTGCGGGAGCGGCAGGGCGGGGCAGGCTTTGTCGTGATCGACCAGCCCGTCGACAGCGCGGCCGGCAGCAACGGCCACGCCAGCGATTTCCTGGACCGGCGCTGCCGGCTGGCTGAAGGCCTGGCGAGCGCGGCGGGCTGATCGGCGGCCCGCCCGCCGGGCCCTACTGCGCACGGGCGCCCGAAGCCGCAGGCGTTGCAACGGGCTTCGCGGGCGTTCCGCCGGGCTTGGCGGGCGGAATGCCGGGTGTCGCCAGCGCGTCCAGCGCCTTGGCCGCCGCCAGATGCTGCGGGATCATCAGCCCTTCACGCGCCGTTGCCACGGCGATCTGCGCGCCCTGGGCGCTGCCGCGGGCGACAAAGTCGCGCCCGTGGCGGTAGACCAGCCGCGTCAGCTCGGCCACTTCGGTATCGGACAGGTCCGGCCCGGTCACCAGGATCGCCGCCGTGGCGATGGTGCGCACCGGCGTGTGCAGGCCGGGATAGGTGCCCGGCGCGATGGTGGCGCGGAAATAGCCCGCCTTCTGCCCGACCATCGCGGTGATGACCCGTTCGTCCAGCGGCAGCAGCCGCAGCGGCATTTCGCCGAGCGCGTCGCGGATGCTGTCGGCCGGCACGCCGATCACCTGGATCACCGCGTCGACCTGCTTCTGGCGCAGCGCCACCAGCCCGGTGCCCAGCCCAACTTCCTCGGCCTTGAAGTCCTTGTCGGTCAGGCCATGCGCAGCCAGCACGCGCAGCGCGGTCACGCGCGAGGCTGAGCCGCGCTCGCCCACGGCGATGCGCTTGCCGCGCAGCTCTGACACCGAGCGGGCGGGATCGGCGTCGCGCACCAGCACGTGCACGGGCTCGGGGTAGAGGCTGCCGATGGCGCGCAGCGAGGCTTGCGGGCCGTCGGCGGCAAACACGCCCTTGCCCTCGTAGGCTTCCAGCGCCGCATCGCCCTGCGCCAGCGCCACCGAGACCTTGCCGGCGCGCAGCAGCCGCAGGTTCTCTTCTCCGCCGTGCGTGACCAGCGGCATCGCGCGCACGCGCGCCCCGTCCACCAGCGCCTTCGCGAAGCGCAGGTACTGGCCGTGTTCGGCGCCGGCGGCAATGGCATAGCCCTCGTTGACCCGTGCCAGCCGCGCGCGGATGTTGGCGTGCGCGGTGGTCAGCTCCTGCTCGATCACGGCGCGCTGCGCCGGCGAGGCATCCTTCTGCACGGACTCGATCACTTTGCGCATCGCGTCCAGGATCGCCGCCGGGCCCCTTTGCGCATCGGTGGCGACGGTCGGGGCTTCAGCGGGGCGGTAGCCGGCCGGCAGCACGCCGACCCAGCGCTCGCCGTCGCGCCGGTACAGCGCCGTGCCATGCGCGCGGATGATGTCGCCGGCCTTGTTGCCGCCGCTGGTGATGCCGGCGATGCCGCGCGGGCCCGCGCCCAGCGCCGACACCAGCCCGGCCACGCCGGGCGAGTCCCAGGCGCCGAAGTCGTAGTCGCGCAGCAGTTTCAGTTCCGCATCGAAGTACACCACGCGGCGGGTTTCACCGGCCGGGGCCTTGGTGTCTGCCTGCGAGCCGCGCCGGTCCAGGCCGGCCAGTTCCACCGTGCCCGGCGGCAGCGCCTGCGCCAGCCGCTCGTTGATGCCGGCGCGGATGCCGTCGGCGGGCGGGCCGCCGCCGCAGCCTGCCAGCCAGGCGCTGGCCACCAAGGCAATGAGGAGGGTGAAGAGGGCGCGGCGCATGTCAGCCTCCGATCAGCGGCAACGCCAGCAGCATGGTCAGCACGAAGGCGTTCATCAGGTCGACGAAGAACGCGCCGGCCAGCGGCGTGATCAAATAGCTGGTGGGTGCCGGCCCGTAGCGGGACGTGATGGCGCGCATATTGGCCATGGCGGTGGCGGTCGACCCCATGTTGAAGCCGATAAAGGCGGCCGAGGTGACCGCAGCCTCGTAGTCGCCCCCCATGAAGCGGAAGCACACCAGCACCACATACAGGATGATGAAGACCACCTGCATGGCGATGATCAGCAGGAAGGGGCCGGCGGACAGCGCCACCTCGGCCAGGTCCAGCGCCATCATGGTCATCACCAGGAACAGCGACAGGCAGATATTGGTGATCAGGTCGGTGGCGCGGTCGTCAAAGCGCACGCCGGCAAAGGGCAGCAGGTTGCGGATGGCGATGCCGAGCATCATGCACCACAGGAAGCCGGGGATGGTGATGGCGCCGGTGGGCATCTGCGCGGCGATCCAGCGCCCGCCGATCACCGCGGCCAGGATGCCGGCCAGCGAGGCTAGCGCGCCCACGGTGGTGATGGGGGAAACCGCGGCGGCTTCTTCCTCGGTGTCGCCGGCCTCGCGCGCGGTCGAGCGCAGCTTGTAGCGCGAGATCAGGTACTGCGCCACCGGGCCGCCGATGATGCCGCCCACAATCAGGCCGATGGTGGCCACTGTCATCGACAGGTCCATCACCGCCTGCAGGTTGTTGACCTCGGCAAAGCGCTCGGCATAGGCGGCGCCGGTGCCGTGGCCGCCCACCAGCGTGATCGAGCCGCTCACCAGCCCGAAGATGGGATGCAGGTCCAGCGTCCTGGCCATGGCCACGCCCACCACGTTCTGCACCAGGATGTAGGGCAGCAGGATGATGAGGAAGATCACCAGCGCCTTGCCGCCGCGCCTGAGCATGCGCAGGTCGGCGCAGAGCCCGACGCCGCCGAAGAACATCAGCAGCAGCACCGGCTTCATGCCGGGATCGATCACCACGCGGAAGTTCGCTGCCGCCAGCGCCACCGAGGCGATGATCGCGAACAGCAGGCCGCCGGTGACAGGGTCGGGAATGTTGTAGCGCGACAGCACGCCGACGCTGCGGTTGACCAGCGTGCCGATCAGCAGCACCACGACGGCAGTCAGCAGCGAGCCCAGCAGGTCGAGGTTCATCGGGGGCGTCCTGGCGGAGAGGGTTGCGGGGGTACCTTGCCATCGGGCGCCGCTGGCCGTGCCGGGGGTGCACTGGCCGCCGGCAATGCCTGACGGGGAGCATGCATCACTACGGGTTGTAGACGCGCGGGTGGAATAAGGCAAGGAAAGGTTGGGGGTGGGGCGCAGCGACTACCGGGCCGTGAATGCCGATGCCGTGCTCCCTCTCCCGCTTGCGGGAGAGGGGAGCGAACCCTCGCTCAGCGCGCCCGCAACGCGTCCACGATATTCATTCGCGCCGCCCGCACCGCCGGCAGGAATCCGCCCGCCAGCCCCATCACCATCGAGAACGCCAGCGTCTGCAGCGCGATAGCCGGGGTCAGGATGAAGCGGAACGAGAGGTCCGCGAAGGTCTGGAAGTTGGTGGTCGAGAACGACGCGAACTGCATCAGCGTGGCGCACGCAAGGCCCGCGATGCCGCCCACCAGCCCCAGCAGCGCGGCTTCGATCAGGAAGGCGGTCAGCACGTTGACGCGCTTGAAACCCAGCGCGCGCAGCGTGCCGATCTCCGCCACGCGGTTGGCCACCGAGGCGTACATGGTGATCATGGCGCCGATCATCGCCGCGACCGAAAAGATGGTGGACAGCGTGAAGCCGAGGATCTTGATAAAGCTGGACAGCGCCTTGGACTGGTCGCTGTAGAAGGCCTGCTCGCGCTTGGCCTCGTCGGCCAGCCGCGGGTCGACGTCGATATCGGCGCGAAAGCGGTCGAACAGCGCCGAATCCGCCAGCCGCACCACCATCGACGAATACGCATTGCGCCGGAACGACTGCATCAGCTGGTCCACGTCGCCCCAGATCTCGGAGTCGAAGCCGCTGCCGCCGGCGTCGAAGTGGCCGACCACGGTCCAGTCGCGCTGGGCAAAGCGCAGGTGCTCGCCGATCTGCACCCCGGCAAAGCCGCCGGCGATGCTGCTGCCGACGATGATCTCGGACGAGCCCGGCCGGAACATGCGTCCGGTCACCAGCCGCACCTGCGGGCGCAGGTCCATGCCCGGCGGCGAGATGCCGCGGATCACCACGTTGGACGGCTGCCCGGTGCTGGTCTTGGTAAGCGAGATCAGCACCACCGCCTCGCGCGAGGCCAGCGGCCGGCCAGCGCCGCTCATGGCCACGGCCGGGTGCATCTCCATGATGCTGGCTTGGTCGCGGTTGACCGAGCTCTGGATCTCGGTCTCGGCGCCCTTGCGGATCAGCACCACGTTGTTCTGCTCGCCGGTGGTGACCAGGGTCTTCTTCAGGCCAGCGTCCAGCATCAGCATGGTGGCAAAGACGAACACCACCAGCGCCAGCCCGCCCGCGGTCAGCGCGGTGGTCAGGCGCCTGGCCCACAGGTTGCGCGCGATATAGGTCAGCGGGATCGCCACATCAGCCTCCGCGCGCTAGCCGATGGCCCGCAGGCCCTCGACGATGCGCACGCGCGCAGCCTGCACCGCCGGCACGATGCCGGCAAAGACGCCCACCGCCAGCGCGCAGGCCGCCTGCAGCTGCATGGTCTGGGGCGACACGGTGAAGACCGGGAACACGCCGCCAACGGCCTGCTTGAAGACGCTTGCCACCGGCGGCGTCGCCAGCATGCCGAGCGCGCCGCCGGCCACGCAGATCGCCAGCGACTCGCCGAACACCAGCAGCGCCAGGAAGCCGGGGCCGAAGCCCAGCGCCTTGAGCGTGGCGTATTCCACGGTGCGCTCGCGTGCGCTCATCGCCATGGCATTGGCCATCACCGCCATGATGATCACGATCACCACGTAGGACACCACGCGGATCGCCGCGATGATCTGGTTGGACATGGCGACAAAGCCCAGCTGGAAGGCCTGCTCGGTCTCGGTCAGCGTCTCCGCCAGTGAATTGCGGAACACCGCATCGACATTGCGCGAGATCGCGGCGGTGTTGTCGGGGTTGTCCACGCCCAGCACAAAGACGCCGACCTGGTCGGCCTGGCGCGGGGTGCGCTTGCGCACGGTCTCGTTCAGGTATTCCCAGTGGAACACCATCTGGCGCGTGATGGTGCTCTCGTCGCGCCCCTCCATGATGCCGCGCACCACGAACTCCCAGGTGCCGGGGTAGATGGTGCCCTTGATCGGGACCACGTCGCCAAGCTTGAAGCCGAACTGGTCGGCCAGCTGGCGCCCGACCAGCGCGCCCTTGCGGTCGCGCTGGTAGTCGGCGCGCTGCTGGTCGGGCACGATGAATTCCGGATAGAGGTCGAGGTAGTTATCGGATACCGCGAACTGCGCGAAGAAGTTCTTGGGATCGCGGTAGACGCCGCCGAACCAGTTGGAGCGCGCCACCGAGGTCACGCCGTCGACGCCCCTGATGCGGCTTTCGTAGCTCAGCGGCAGCGGAAACACCAGCGAGATCGCATTGCGCGTGACCAGCCGCGCGCTGGATGCTGCAGACGCGCCCGCATACCAGGCATCGATCACCGTCTGCAGCAGCCCGAACGCCAGTACCGCGATCACCAGCCCGAACACCGTCAGCGTGGTGCGCAGCTTGTGCCGCAGCGCGTTGCGGGTGATCAGCTTGAGTGCGTACATGACGACTTAGGCAATCTCGCCACGGATCAACTCTCCCTTCTCCAGGTGCACCAGCGACCCGGCCGCGGCCGCGGCGTGGGCATCGTGCGTGACCATGATGATGGTCTTGCCGGCATCGGCATTGAGCCGCTGCATCATCGCCAGGATCTCGGCGGCGGAGGTGCGGTCGAGGTCGCCGGTGGGCTCGTCGGCGACGATCAGCGCGGGGTCGGTGATCAGCGCGCGCGCAATCGCCACGCGCTGCTGCTGGCCGCCCGACAGCTCCGACGGGTAGTGGCTCATGCGGTCGGCCAGGTTGACCATGTCCAGCACCAGTTCCACGCGCGCACGACGCTCCGCACGTGGCAGGCTGGTCAGCATCAGCGGCAGCTCCACGTTCTCGAACGCGGTCAGCACCGGCATCAGGTTATAGAACTGGAAGATAAAGCCGACATTGGCGGCGCGCCAGTCGGCCAGCTCGGCCTCCGGCAGCCGCGTGATGTCCAGCCCCGCCACTTGCAGCGTGCCGCTGTCGGGCCGGTCGATGCCGGCGATCAGGTTCAGCAGCGTGCTCTTGCCCGAGCCCGACGGTCCCATCAGAGCAACAAATTCGCCTTCGCCGATATCGAGCGAAATATCGGTCAGCACCGGCACGGTCTGCACGCCGCGCCGGTAGGATTTGGCGACGTGGCTGATCTGCACCAGCGGTGCTGCGCTCATGTGGTCCTCTCTACGGCTTGGCCACGGTGATGCGGTCGCCGTCGCCGAGATTGTCGGCCGGCGACAGCACCAGCACGTCGCCGGGCTTGACGCCCTGCACGGCCACCAGTTCGCCCAGCTTGTCGCCGGTCTTGACCTGCACCTCATGCGCACGGCCGTCCTTCACCACATAGGCCAGCTCCCGGCCCTGGCGCGTGACCACGGCGGCGGGCTGCACCGCCACCACTGGCTGGCGGTCCTGCGCCGAGGCGGTGCGCGACAGGAAGGCGATCTTGGCGCTCATGTCCGGCAGCACGCGCGCATCGCGGTCGACAAAGCGCACCTTGACCAGCACGGTGGCCTTGGAGCGGTCCACCGTCGGCACGATGCGCGACACTTGCCCCGCCAGCCGCAATCCCGGCAGCGCATCCAGCAGCAGCTCGCACGGCTGGTTGGCGCGGATCTTGCCGATATTGGATTCGGCGACATCGGCTTCCACCTCCAGCGTCTCCATGTCGGCGATGGTCACGATCGCGCCCTTGGTGTCGGCGGCGGCAGAGAAGGGCGTGATGTTGTCGCCCACGTTGGCATGCTTGACCAGCACCACGCCATCGAAGGGCGCGCGCACCACGGTCTGCTCCACCGCGACCTCGGCCGCGCGGGCATTGGCCTGGGCCGAGGCGATCGCCGCGCGCGAACTGTTGACCGAGGCCCGCGCCTTGTCAAAGCGCGCCACGTCGGCGTCGTACTGGGTGCGCGAGATGGCGTTCGGCACGATCAGGATCTTCGAGCGGCGCAGGTTCACCTCGGCGTCCTTCAGCTCGGCCTGCTGCAGCGCCAGGTTGGCCTGCGCCACCTGGACCTGTGCCTGGGCCTGGGCGAACGAGGCGGCGACGTCCTTGCTCTCCAGCCGCGCGATGATCTCGTCCTTCTTCACGCGCGAGCCTTCCAGCACGCCCAGCCATTCCAGCCGGCCCTGCGCCTTGGACGCGACCGCCGCCTTGCGCTGCGGCACGACATAGCCGGTGGCATTGAGCACGGTGAAATTCTGCGTGGGATAGGCGGAGGTGACGGTGGCGGTCTGCACCGCCTGCGGCCCGGCCAGCTTCATGGCGATGCCGGCCAGGGCCAGCACGGCCAGCGCGATCACTGCATAGCGCAGCCACCTGCGCCGGGGGCGGATGCCGGCGCCGGCCGCGGCGGCGCTCCGGTCGATTTTCAGCCTGGACAGGTCGTGGTCAGCCACTGCGCGCTTCCTCTCGCTGTGATGGGCGGGGCTCCCAGTATAGCGGCGAGTGAAAGGGTGTCCATTGCTTGCGAGAGGGGAGCAAACCGCTGGCGTGCGGGGGGAGGTCAATGCTCGGCTTCCACCGCCAGCTTCAGCTTTGCCAGCGCAAAATCCCATTGCCGCCCGATCGCTTCCAGCGACCGGCGCGCGGCTTCGACCTGGCCGGGCTCGAACTGCCACAGGCGCTCGCGGCCGGCGCGGCTGTCGCGCACCAGCCCGGCCTGCGCCAGCACCTGCAGGTGCTTGGTGACCGCCTGGCGCGTCATGGCGCTGCCCGCGGTCAGCTGCGCGATCGACAGCGCGCCGCCCGCGCACAGCGCTGCCACCAGCCGCAGCCGGGTTTCGTCGCCAAGCGCGGCGAAGACGGTCGCCGCATCGCGCAGTTCGAGCGCGGGCGGGGTTTCAGGCTGCGCTGCTGACATGCTTGCGGATGTTTTCCATCTGCCCGTCCCAGCCGCCGCTGTTCATGCGGAAGGCTTCCATGCGGCGTTCGGGCGGGATCTGGTCGAAGCCGGATTCGACCACGGTCAGCAGCGTGCCGCCTTCGGCTTCCTTCAACTCGAACACCACCAGCGTGGGCGGTTCGGCCGAATAGTCGCGGCCGCGCTCCATTGGCGCCGGATGCCAGCGCCAGGACAGCAGCCTCGGTGGTTCCATGCGCTCGACCTCTACGTCGAACTTCAGGTATTCATAACCGGGATAGGTGATGCTGCCCACGGCACGCTGGCCTGGGGCGAAGGTCACGCCGTCGAATTTCACGCCAAACCAGCTGCCGAAGGTGTCGGCGTCGGCCAGTGCATGCCAGACGCGTTCGATGGGGGCGGCCAGCAGGATGCTGCGCTCGATGCGGTCGGTGGATGAAGCCATGTCCGGTCTCCTTGTTCAGGCATGAATGGGCAACGTTGTGGTTGCATGTTAGGAGACCGGACGGGGAAGCGCAACCGAAAGGTTGCGAATTGGCCTCAGTATGGTCAGAGATCCAGCACCAGCCGCTGGCCCTTGCAGCGCGACACGCACAGCATCATCGTCTTCTGCGCAGCCTTTTCGGCATCCGACAGGTACTGGTCGCGGTGATCGGCCTGCCCTTCCAGGATGGTGGTCTCGCAGGAGCCGCAGATGCCTTCGCGGCACATGCAGTCCACCTTGATGCCCGCCTTCTCGATGGCGCGCAGCAGCGGCTCGTCGGCGCCGACCTGCAGCGTCAGCCCGCTTTTCTGCAGCACGGCCTCGAAGGCGCCGCCGGTGGCGTCGACCTCGTTGCGGAACTGCTCGAAGTGGATGCGGCCCGCGTCCCAGCCCGCGGCGCGCGCGGCGTTGACCACGGCGTCGTTCAGCGGCGCCGGGCCGCAGACATAGACGTGCGTGTCGGCAGGCTGCGCGGCGATCAGCGCGGCGAGGTCGAGCATGGTGCCGCTGTCGCTCTCGTACAGGTGAAGCTGGCCGGGCTGCAGCGTGGCGGGCAGCACGTCCAGGAAGGCGGTGGAACGGGCGTTGCGGAAGCAGTAGTGCAGTTCGAACGCCGCGCCGCGCGCGGCCAGCGCCTGGATATGCGTCATGAACGGCGTGATGCCGATGCCGCCGGCGATCAGCAGGTGGCGGCCGGCGCCGTGGTCCAGGCTGAACAGGTTGCCGGGCGCGCCGATATGCAGTTCGTCGCCTTCGCCGACCTGCTCGTGCATATAGCGCGAGCCGCCGCGCGAAGCCTCTTCCAGCCGCACTGCGATCTGGTAGTGGCCGGGCTCGCCCAGCGTGCTGGTCAGCGAATAGGCGTTGCGCAGCCGGCCGCCGTCCATATGGACGACCACGTGGCTGCCGCTGTCGAAGGCGGGCAGCGCGCCGCCGTCGCAGGGTTGCAGGGTGAAGCGCTTGATGCCGGCGGCCAGCGGCTCGACGCGGCCGACGCGCACGCGGAGCGTGTCAGTCATGGCGGTACCTCGGAATTCAGGGAAAGCAGGGAAATCGGGAAGGGGGGCAGGCCGGCACCGGGCCGGCCTGCCGGAGCCGTCAGGTGATCACCGTCAGCCTGGCAGCGATCCACACCACCAGCCCGCCGACGACCAGCGCCACGTAGGGCAGCACGCCGGCGCGCGCATTGGGCAGCTCCATGTCGCGGCGCATCGACTCGGGGAAGCGGCCCTTGTCCTGGATGTAGTGGCGGTACACGAACACCGGCACGATCAGCAGCGCGGCGATCAGGCCGTTGCGCAGCGTGTGCTCGCCCTGGAAGTTGGCGCCGGCGCCGACGAAGGCCAGGTCGAAGAAGCCGAAGAACGCGCCCAGTGCCAGCAGCCAGTTCTTGCACTTGTACGGGCGGGCCCAGTCCGGGCGGTCCATGCGGTGGATCCAGCCCGACTGCAGGTTCAGGAACACGAAGATCATGTAGCAGACGTTGCTGATCGACAGCACTGCCATGTAGTTCGACATCAGCAGCAGGAACAGGTTGAACACCAGGTCCGTCCACATCGCGCGCGTGGGCGAGCCGTGCTCGTTCACGTGCGAGAGGTAGCGCGGCAGCCAGCCGTCGACCGAGGCCTGGTACAGCGTGCGCGACGAACCCATCATCGAGGTCATCACGATCAGCAGGATCGCCAGCACCAGCATCACCACGATCACGTTGAACACCACCGCGCCGCCGCCGACGAACTTGGCCATGGCCGCGCCCACGCCGGAGCCGTCGACGATGGCCGGTTCCAGCATGCCCGACAGGCCCAGCGAGCCCTGGAAGGCGATCGGCACCGCGATGAACATGAACAGGCACAGCACGCCGGACCAGAAGATCGCCTTGAAGGTGTCCTTCTGCGGATCCTTGAACTCGCGGGTGTAGCAGACCGCGGTCTCGAAGCCGAAGGTCGACCAGCACGCCAGGAACATCGCGCCCATGGCGGTGCTGATGCCGGCGGCGTTCCAGCCGCCCAGCACCGGGGCGCCGGCGCCGTCATGGGTCAGCGGCAGCAGCGGCAGGAAGTTGGTGGACGGCATGTCGCCGGTGAACATCGGCACCAGCGCGATCAGCACCAGCGGCGTCAGCGAGGCAATGCCCAGGATGCGCTGCGTGGTGGCCGCGGCCGAGGCGCCGCTGTGCTGCAGCTTGAAGGTGACCAGCAGGAAGGCGGTGGCCAGGATGAAGGTGGAGTTCACCCGCAGCGTCAGGCCTTTGCTGACAAAGCCCAGGTCCACCAGTGTCAGTTGCCAGGTGTTGATGACCGAATCGGGCGGGAACAGCGCGCTCAGCATGTAGCCGGCGGCGAGGCTGGTGCCCAGCGCCAGCATCGGCGACCAGGCCACCCAGTTGCACCACACCGAGACCGGTGCGACAAACTTGCTGTAGCGCACCCAGCCGAGCGCGCCATACACCGAGGCGCCGCCGGATTTGTGCGGATACAGGCCCGAGATCTCGGCATAGACGAAGCACTGCGCAAAGCCGACCAGGATGGCGAGGATCCAGATCACCCAGGCCGGGTTGCCGATGGTGGCGGACACGCCGCCGATGGTGAAGAGCACGCCCGCGGGCACGCCGCTGGTGACCCAGAAGGCATCCTTCCAGGTCAGGGTGCGCTGCAGTTCATGCGATTGGGTTTGCTGCTGCGGTTGGGCGGGGGCGATCGGCGCCTGCGCGCCGATCGACAGCACGTCTTTCTGTGAATACACGATGTCTCCTTGCTTCCCGGGTTGCCGTTTATCTGGAGCTGCGCTCCGTCACGGTCTGCCGTCTGCGGTCTGGGTGGGTACGTTGCGGTACTGCCTGCCGGGGGTTACGACGGTCGGGAATGGCTGGCGGGGATTCTGGGGGCGTTTCTCATCCTTGTCTCCTGTTGTCATCCCGGGGTTGCCATGCGGCCCGTTACGGGTCTCAGGCTTTCGGGTTTCTTGTCGATTCACTGTAGGTTAATTAGATTACCAATAGTGTTTCGGGGTGAGTATAGAAACGGCTGGGAGCCAAGGCAACGGAAGATTTGTATCGTCGTTGCCAAGCGTCCTGGCCGTCTCTTCGTTACTGCTGCACGGGCTGTCCCGGGCGCGGTCCGCCCAGCGTTTCCACCACCGCATGCCCCGCCCGCCGGTTGCGCCACCAGCCCAGCAGCGTCAGCCCCAGCCAGAAGCACTGGGTCAGGAACGACGCCAGGTTGAAGGCGCCGGTCAGCGAGATCAGGATGCAGCTCGGCCCGATCACGTTGAGGACGACGGCCAGCCTGCCGGTCGGGGATTTGTGCAGGACCTGCACGGCAAAATGCGCGGCAACGTAGGCGGCAACGCCGACAAGTCCGGTCGCGTCGGTAAGACCCAGGGAGGCCATGGTGGTAGGAAGCGGTAAAACAGCGGTTGAAGATTGCCGTCAGAACGTCTTGGTCACCGAGACCAGGAACGTGCTTTTCAGCGGGTTGGAAACGGACGGGTTGCCGGACGAATCCAGCGCCCCGGTGGTGTACTTGTCGTAGACGTCGGTACGCCCCCAGCCGCGGGTATAGGCGCCGGTCACGGTCCAGCTGCCCTCGAAGGCCTTGGACAGCGCCACGCGCACGTCGCGGAAGTTGTAGGCGGCAAAGTTGCGCACGCGCTCCTGGCCGTAGTGCAGCAGCAGCGTGACGCCGTGGCCCAGGTCGAAGGTCCCGTTGATATCCAGGTAGCCGGAGCCGCGGCTGTGCAGGTCATTGCCGGCGAGCAGCGAGGCGCTGTTGTAGCCGAAGTAGTCGGGCGTATAGGTCAGCCAGTACTTGACGTTGAACCACTTGTACGTCAGCGACGCGACGGCTTCGCCGTAGTTGTACTTGGTCTGCGCGTACTGCAGTTTCGCGCCCGGGTACAGGTAGTAGTAGACCTGCCCGGCATAGGTGAAGTCGCCAATGGTGCCGGTGTAGCCGGCATACAGATCCCATTCGACGGTGCCGCCCTCGATGAACTTGTCGCTGATGCTCGACATCCACGTGCCCGCGGAAAAGCCGCTCGGGTGGGCGTAGTCGATGCCGCCCTGCACCGCAGGCCTGCCCCAGGTCTGGCGGAAGCCGCGCGATACGTATTGCGATGTCAGGGTCAGGTTGGCGCTCAGCGGCGCTGGCGATGCGGCCTCGGCCGGCGGCACGGTCGCCGTGACCTGCGGCACCGGCGCCACGGCCAGCCTGGTTTCGGCCTCGGCACTGGTCTGCGCCTGCGCGCTCAGCGCCTGGCACAGCAGCAGGGGCAGGGCGCCTTGCAGGGCCCGTCTTGAATCAAAGTATTTGCGCAGCATGGAAGTCTCCTCCTTGCAGCCGGTCTGGGTTTGTTCTGGGTAGCCGGCTTTGTGGTGTGGGTGCGCGGCGCGCCGACCGGACGCACGCTGCCCGCCGGGGACCGAAGTCCCGGCAGCACATGCGTCGGTCAGGGGTTCTGGCGGGAAGCCCGCGCGCCGCGCCGCCTGGTCAGGCGGGCATCGGCATCGGCATTCGCGCAGTGGCTGGCGGATGCCGCTCCGCGTCTGCCTGCGCCCCGCCGCGCGCGGTGGCGGCCTTGTAGTAAGGCGCCGTCGAGCGTTGCAGCGGTGCGCGGCCGCGGATCACGTCGGCCAGCTTCTCGGCCATCATGATGGTGGGCGCGTTCAGGTTGCCGGTGATGATCTTCGGCATGATCGAGGCATCGACCACGCGCAGGCCAGACAGCCCGTGCACGCGGCCCTGGTTGTCGACCACCGCCATCGGGTCGGAAGCGTCGCCCATCTTGCAGGTGCAGGACGGGTGCAGCGCGGTCTCGGCATGCTCGCGCACGAAGGCGTCGATCTCGGCATCGCTCTGGATCATCATGCCGGGCTTGATCTCGCGGCCGCGGAACTGGTCCATCGCCTGCTGGCCGATGATCTCGCGCGTCAGGCGCACCGCGGCGCGGAACTCGCGCCAGTCGACGTCGTGCGCCATGTAGTTGAACAGCAGGCGCGGCTTCACGCGCGGGTCGCGGCTGGCCAGCTTGACAAAGCCGGTGCTGGGCGAGCGCATCGAGCCCACGTGGCACTGGAAGCCATGCGACTGCACCGGGTTGCTGCCGTCGTAGTTCATCGCCAGCGGGATGAAGTGGTACTGCAGGTTGGGCCAGGCAAAGTCATCGCTGCTGCGGATAAAGCCGCCCGCCTCGAAGTGGTTGGAGGCCGCGGTGCCGGTGCCGCGCAGGTACCATTCGACGCCAATCGCGGGCTTGTTCCACCACTTCAGCGCCGGGTACAGCGATACGGGCTTGGTGCATTCGTACTGCAGGTACATCTCGAGGTGGTCCTGCAGGTTCTCGCCGACGCCCTTCAGGTCTGCCACCGACTCGATGCCAAATGCGCGCAGCTCGTCCGCATTGCCCACGCCCGAGCGCAGCAGCAGTTGCGGCGAGGCGATCGCGCCGTTGCTGACGATCACTTCCCGGCGCGCACGCGCTTCGCGCACATGGTCGCCCTGGATGTACGAGACGCCGATGGCGCGCTGGCCGGAGAACAGGATGCGGTCCGCCAGCGCGCGCGTATGCACGGTCAGGTTGGGCCGGTCCTTGGCCTGGTCCAGATAGGCCAGCGAGGTGCTACAGCGGCGCCCGCGCGCGGTGGTGGTGCGGTCCATCGGGCCGAAGCCTTCCTGCTTGTAGCCGTTCAGGTCATCGGTCTGGCCATAGCCGGCCTGCTCGCCGGCCTTGATAAAGGCGCGGAACAGCGGGCTGATATCGGCCTTGGGCGTGGTCACGTGCAGCGGGCCGTTGCCGCCGTGGTAGTCGTTGGCGCCCTTGTCATAGGTCTCGGCCTTGCGGAAATAGGGCAGGCAGTCGGCGTAGCTCCAGTTCTCCAGCGAACGGTTTTCGGCCCAGCCGTCGTAGTCCATCGCGTTGCCGCGGATATAGACCATGCCGTTGATCAGCGACGAACCGCCCAGCCCCTTGCCGCGGCCCTGCGTCATGCGCCGGTTGTTCATATGCGGCTCGGGCTCGGTCACGTAGGCCCAGTTATAGGTGGTGCCCTGCAGCGGATACGCCAGCGCGGCCGGCATCTGGGTGCGCCAGTCCAGGCGCCAGTCGGGGCCGCCCGCTTCCAGCAGCAGCACCGAGACATCGGCATCCTCGGTCAGCCGCGCGGCCAGCACGCAGCCGGCCGAGCCTGCGCCGACGATGATGTAGTCGTACTCATGGATTGCCTGCATGGTGCAATCTCCTTGTTTGCTTGACGCCGTGCGTGGCGGGCCGGGGGAGGGCCTGCCGCGCGCGCGATTGCGAAGTCAGCTGCGCTCAGGCGCCGAACCAGCCCATCGCCTTGGGGGCCAGGTTGATATAGCTGTGCTTGAGTTCGGTGTACTCGTCCAGGCCGATGCGGGCCAGCTCGCGGCCGATGCCGCTCGCCTTGTAGCCGCCCCACGGCGCTTCCGGGAAGTACGGGTGGTAGTCGTTGACCCACACCGTGCCGAAGCGCAGCCCGCGCGACATCCGGTTGGCCTTGTCCAGGTCGCGGGTCCAGACCGCGCCGGCCAGGCCGTACGGGGTGTCGTTGGCGGCACGCAGCACCTCTTCCTCGGAGCGGAAGCGCTCGGCCGTGATCACCGGCCCGAAAATCTCCTCCTTCGCAATTTTCATGTCTGCCGTCACGTCGGCCAGCAGCGTCGGTTCCAGCCAGTAGCCCGTCTTGAAGACGTCGCCAGCCGGCCGCTTGCCGCCGTGGACCAGCCGTGCACCCTCGGCAATGCCGGCCTGCACCATGCCCAGGATCTTCTCGTGCTGTTGCGCCGACTGCACCGGGCCCATCTGGGTCTCGCCGTGGAAGCCGTTGCCGATCACGATGCGCGGCAGGCGCTCGGCCAGCCGGCTGATGAATGCATCATAGATGCCGTCCTCGATCATCAGGCGCGAGCCGGCGGAGCAGACCTGCCCGGCGTGGAAGAACGCGGCATTGAGCGCGTAGTCGACCGCTGCGTCCAGGTCGGCATCGGCAAACACGATGTTCGGGTTCTTGCCGCCCAGCTCCAGGCCGATGCGCTTGAAGTTGCCGGTGGCGGCCTTCATGATGCTTTCGCCGGCATAGGCGCCGCCGGTGAAGGACACCAGGTCCACGTCCAGGCTCTCGGCCAGCTCGGCACCGACTTCGGCGCCGCCGGTCACCAGGTTGAACACGCCCGGCGGCAGGTCCAGCTCGGCCACCAGTTGCGTGAAGTGGTGCGTGGTCAGCGGCGTCAGGTTGCTGGGTTTGATCACCACGGTATTGCCGGCGCCCAGCGCGGGCGCGATCTTCCACGCGGCCTGCAGCAGCGGGTAGTTCCACGGCGTGATCAGGCCGCACACGCCAACCGGCTCGCGCAGGGTGCGGCTGATCACATGGTGCGGGGCTTCGTTGACGGCGCCCGACTCGGATGCGACCAGCCCCGCAAAGTAGCGGAAGGTGGCGGCGATATCGCCCATGTCGGTGCGGCTCTCGGTCAGCGTCTTGCCGGTGTTGAGCGACTCCAGTCGGGCGAGCTTCTCGGCATCGCGGTCAATCAGTTCGGCGATCTTGTTCAGCAGCCTGGCGCGGTCACGGATCGTCGTCTGGCGCCACGGGCCGTCGAAGGCCTTGCGCGCAGCGGCGATGGCCAGGCGCGCGTCGGCGCGGGTGGCTTCGGCTGCCTGGGCGATCACGGACTCGTCGGCCGGGCTCAGGATGGCGCGCGTGCCTTGGTCGATGGGCGACTGCCACTGGCCGTCGATATAGAGCTGGGTCAGGATCATTGCTGCGGTTCCGGTTCGGTGGTTCGTTTCAGGCGGCCAGGGCGTCGAGCACCATCTGCTGGAAGTGCTGCACGCCGTGCTCGCCGATGGCGGAGGTCTTGTCGTCGGTGACCAGTAGCGGGCCCTGCCCGTTGCGGTAGCCGCGCGACTTCAGGCCGCGCTGCACCGATTCGACGATGCTCAGGTCTTCGGGCTTGAGCACGTTCTTGTAGTACTCGATCAGTTGCTCCTGCTCGGCCGTGGGCGTGCTGTCGCGGAAGTAGAACTCGAAGTGCTGGATGGTGGTGTCGGCATCCACCGGGAACATGTAGAACACGCCGTAGTTGCCATCGCCCGGCAGCACGTTCAGCGTCACGTTGGGCCACAGCCAGTAGGCGGCGAAGTCGGTGTTGGGGGCGTCGCTGTCATAGGTGAAGGCGTCGCTGCCCGAGCGCGTCTGGCCGACCTGGCTGGTGTAGAGGCCGCGCACTTCGTGCTTGTAGGTCTCCATCCTGATCGACTCGACCAGCGCCGGGTGCGCGGTCTGGCAGTGCAGGCATTCCAGGTAGTTGTCGACCACCACCTTCCAGTTGGCCTTCATCTCGTAGGTGAGCTTGTGCGCGGGCACCAGCTTGTCGACATCCGGGCAGCGCGCGCGGATCTCGTCGTTGAGGCCGCCTGCCAGCTCGGCCAGCGGTTTCGCGTCCATGTCCAGGTTGACGAAGACCAGGCCGCAGAATTCTTCCACGCGCACCGGCGTCAGGCCGGCGTTGTCCTTGCAGAAGCCCGGCACGTTCTCGGCGTTGCGCACGTGGATCAGCTTGCCGTCCAGGCCGAACGACCAGGCGTGATACGGGCAAGTGATCACGTTCTTGGCCTTGCCCGCGCCATCCGCAAACAGCTCATGGGCGCGGTGCGGGCAGACGTTGTAGAACGCGCGCAACACGCCGTCGCGGCCGCGCACTACGAACACGTTCTCGCCGGCCACTTTCACTGTGGCGTACTGGTTGTTCTCGGCCACCTGGCTCTTGTGCATCACACACACCCAGCTGCGCGCGAAGATGGTCTTCTTCTCCTGCTCGAAGACTTCCTGCGAGGTGTAGTAGTGGGCCGGCAGCGTATAGGCCAGCGGCGGGGTGGTGCCGCAGGCGGGGGCGGTGGTCTCTTGCATGGGTTGTCTCCTTGTTGGTCTCGTTGCCTTATCGATTCACTAACAGTTAATTAAATTACTGTTGGTGATGTGAAGTGAAGTCTAGTGAGGAGCGCCGGGGTATTGCAATTCAAAAAACCGATGAAATCTGCTCGCTTGATGGTCCATGGCTATCAATTCGCGCGATTTGCGGTGATGGTGTAAGGTTCGAGTTACTCAATTCACCATCGGTTGAAAAAAAGCGGAGGGGATGCCCATGACGGAAGACACTTTTGCCACGCGCCTGAAGGGGGTGCTGGAAGGCAAAAGGATCATGCTCAAGCAGGTGGCAGAGGCGCTGTCGGTATCGCCGTCGGCGGTGCACAAGTGGACCCGCGGCGGCGAGATCGAATACGAGCGGCTGCTCGCGCTGGCGCGCTTCCTGGGCGTCAACTGGCTGTGGCTGCGCTACGGCGAGCAGGCCATCGCCGACCTGGAGGCCAGCACCGCCTCTGACCCACACATCAAGGAACTGCGCCAGAAGCACCTGGCGGAGATCATGGAGAGCGAGGCGCGCATGAAGTTCGCGCAGGAGGTCTCGGGCATCGTCACCTGGGAATGGAACGTGCTGACCGATGGCCTGACCTACTCGTCCAACGACGTCACGCTGTTCGGCCGCCACATCCGCAACATGGACGACTTCTGGGCCTGCGTGCATCCGGCCGATGTCGCGCGCCTGCGCGAGGTGCTGGCACGCACGCTGGGCGCGCAGGAGATGCACGAGTGGGAGTTCCGCGTCGTGCACGGGGACACCACGCGCTGGATCTCGTCGCGGGCCACGCTGGTGCGCGACTTCGACCAGCGCCCGGTCAAGATGATCGGCGTCAGCCTGGACATCACCGAGCGGCGCCGCGCCGAGGCTGCGCTGCGCCAGAACGAGGCGCTGCTGGCCAAGGCGCAGGAGATTGCCCACCTGGGCGGCTGGTACTGGAATATCCAGACCGACGACTGCGCCTGGACCGACGAGGCCTACCGCATCTTCGGCTGGGCCCCGCAGGCGTTCAAGGTGACCATGGAGCGCTACCTGGCGTCGATCGTCGAGGAGGACCGCGCGCGCGTGCAGGCGGCCATCCGCGCGGCCATCGTCGACAAGGCGCCGTACAGTGTCGACTACCGCATCCAGCTGCCCGACGGCAGCCATCGCGACATCCATGAGGAAGGCGAGGTCACGCTGGACGAGCACGGCAACGCCCTGACCATGGTCGGCGCCTCGCAGGATGTCACCACCGGGCCGGCAGCGCCGCCGGCAAGAGGCGGCGGCAAGGCCCCGCGCAAGCGTGCGGCGGACAAGCCGCGCGCACCAGCCTGACAGCGCCACAGGGCGGCATGCATTGCCGCCCTTTTTCATTGGGCGGGTCTTCCGCGTCACGTGAAGGAATAAAACCGTTTGTTTCAGTGTAAACGTTAGTGGAACGTTTGTTTCATATTCCGCTATGATGGCATCTCCATGGCGCCGGATACCGCGCGCCCGTACAAGGAGGAGATCCATCATGTCCCTGGCCAAGCCAGCCATCCCGCAGTCCCCGGGCCACGCCGCGGTGTTGCCGGACGCCGCCGCTACCGCGTTCGCCAAGGTCACGCGCCGCATCGTGCCGTTTATCGTGCTGTGCTACTTCTTCAGCTACCTGGACCGGGTCAACGTGGGCTTCGCCAAGCTGCAGATGCAGCAGGCGCTGGGGCTGAGCGACGTGGTCTATGGCCTGGGCGCGGGCATCTTCTTCTGGGGCTACATGCTGTGCCAGGTGCCCAGCAGCCTGCTGATCTACCGCCTCGGCATGCGCCGCAGCATGGCGGCCATCATGATCCTGTGGGGGCTGGTATCCGCCGCGACCATGTTCGTGACCACGCCGATGGAGTTCTACGCGGCGCGCTTCCTGCTGGGCGTGACCGAGGCCGGCTTCTTCCCGGCCGCGGTGATGTACCTGAACAAGTGGTACCCGGCCGACCGGCAGTCGCGCATCATGTCGATCCTGTTCCTGGCGATGCCGCTGGGCATGGTGCTGGGCGGCCCGATCTCCGGCGCGCTGATGTCAGCCACGCATGACCTGCACGGGCTGCAAGGCTGGCAGTGGATGTTCCTGATCGAGGCGCTGCCGGCCATCGTGCTGGGCCTGCTGCTGTTGCGCATGCTGCCCGAGTCGCCGGAGGCCGCGCCATGGCTCACGCCGGCCGAGGCGGGCGCCATCACCCACACGCTGACCACCGAGAACGCGAAGAAGAACACCCGCTTCATCGCCGCGCTCAAGTCGCCGGTCCTGTGGATGCTGATGGCGATCTGCCTGCTGTTCAATATCGGCAACTACGGCCTGGTGTTCTGGCTGCCCACCATCATCCAGTCGACCGGGATGTCGTCGCCGCTTGAGATCGCCATGCTGACGGCGATCCCGTATGCGGTCGCGTGCGTGGCGATGAACGTCAACGCCGCGCACGCCGAGCGCACCGGCGAGCGCCGCCTGCACTCCGCGCTGCCGCTGCTGGTGGCCGCCGTCGGCATGTGGGCGAGCGCGCTGTTCCCGCACAACACGGTGATGGCGATGGTGTTCCTGACTATCGGCATTTCCGGCCTGATGGCCACGCTGTCGATGTTCTGGGGCCTGCCGGGCCGCGTGCTGGCCGGCACCGCCGCGGCTGGCGGCATTGCCATGATCAACAGCGCGGCCAGCCTGGCCGGCCTGATCGGCCCGGTGCTGATGGGCGGCATCAAGCAGAGCACCGGCAGCATCTCGCTGGGCGTGCTGGCGCTGGCCGGGCTGATGCTGGCCGCGGCGGTGCTGATCCTGGCGATTCCACGCCAGCTGATGCAATCGCGGAGCTGAGGGATGGCGCAAGCAACCATGGCACAAGCAAGCGATGACGATCCCGCCGGCCTGGTGGCACAAGCCGCCGCGGGCCTGCAGATGCCGGTGGCACCTCAGGATTGCGAGCAGGCCGCCGCGCTGCTGGCCGGCATGGCGGCCATGGTGGCGGGCCTGCGCCAGGCGCTGGCGCAAGCGGAGGGGCAGCATGGTTGCTGACACGCTGACCGCCGCCGCCATGGCCGCGCAAGTACGCAGCGGCGAGCGGCTTGCCCTCGACCTGGTGCAAGACGCCCTGCAGCGCGCCGAAGCCGCCGCGCCGCTCAATGCCTGCTCGGCGCTGCTGGCGGACAGCGCACTGGCGCAGGCCGCCGCGCTGGACCGGCTGCGCGCGCAGGGCCGGCCGCTGCCGCCGCTGGCGGGCGTGCCGTTCGTGGTGAAGAGCCTGCTGGACGTGCGCGGCCACGCCACGCTGGCCGGCGCCGCGCCACGCGCGCAGGAGCCGCCGGCACTGCGCCATGCCGATACGGTCGAGGCGCTGGTCGCCGCGGGCGCGGTGCCCGTTGCGCTGGCGGCGATGGACGAATACGCGTGCGGCGCCACCGGCGAGAACGTGATCGGCGGTCCGGTGCGCAATCCGCTCGATCCGTCGCGCATCACCGGCGGCTCGTCGGCCGGCACCGCGGCGCTGGTGGCTGCCGGGGTGGTGCCGTTCGGGCTGGGTTCGGATACCAATGGGTCGATCCGCGCCCCGGCCGCGTTCTGCGGCATCTGGGGGCTGCGCCCGACCACGGGGCGGTTGTCCCTGGCCGGATGCGTGCCGTATGCGCAGAGCCTGGATACGGTCGGCCCGATGGCCGGCAGCGCCTGTGACCTCGCGCTGGCCTATGCGGCAATGCTCGGCGTGGACGCGCCTGCTGATCCGCAAGGCCGTGGTGCCGCGACGCTGCGCGTCGGCGTGCTCGGCCGCGGCTTCTCCGATTTTGCCGAGCCCGCGGTGCAGGCGGCGGTGCTGCGTGTGGCCTCGGCCTTTGGCGCGGTGCGCACCATTGACCTGCCCGACGCCGACAGTTCGCGCGATGCCGCCTCGGTGATCTCCGCCTACGAAGTCGGGCGCAACCACCAGGCCATGGGCTTCTCCGAGCGCCATGGCGGCTACAGCGCCTTCGTGCGCCAGCGCATCCTGGCCGGGCTGGCGATGCCGCGCGGCTGGTATGACATCGCGCGCCAGTACCAGTCAGCGTGGCGGCAGCGGCTGCTGGCGCTGTTCGATGACGTCGACCTGCTGCTGGCCCCTTCGACGCCCTATGCGGCCACGCCGATCGGTGCCGACACCGTTAACGGCACCGGCCGCATCTATTGCCCACGTGCCGATGCCGGGCACCTGACGCGCCCGTTGTCGCTGGCGGGCCTGCCCGTTGTAGCCGCGCCGTGCGCGGGCGAGGGCTTGCCCGCAGGCATCCAGATCGTGGCCGCGCCCGGGCTCGAGAGCCAGGCACTGGCGGCGGCGCGCTTCCTTGAGGCGCAGGGGCTGTGCCGCAGCGCGACGCCCCGATGGCTGTAACGACTGTTTCATGGAGTTCGGGCCGTTGCGGCAAAGGCATTCGTGCCGGCGCTGCTATTGTTTCATGATGACAATTTAAGAAACAAATGTTGCATTGGCTCGGGTCATGCCCCTATACTGCAAACGCGTAGCCGGGTCCAACCCAGGTACTGAACGGGATATCGAGATGCAAGATCAAAGGCAGCAGCAAAAGCGACGGTTCATGGCCACCCTGTTGTGGCTGGGCGCCGTGGGCCTGGCTGGCCCGGCAATGGCGGACAGCTATCCGTCGCGCCCGATCCGCCTGGTGGTGCCGTCAGCCGCCGGCGGCAGTCCCGACGTGCTGATGCGCGCATTGGGCGCCGAAGTCGGCAAGTCGCTGGGCCAGTCGTTCGTGATCGACAACAAGCCCGGCGCCTCGGGCGTGATCGGCATCTCCGAACTGGAACGCGCCGCGCCTGACGGCTACACGCTCGGCTATGCCAACAACGTGACGCTGTCGATCAACAAGAGCACCTTCCGCAAGCTGCCGTACCGGCCCGATGCCTTCGTGCCGGTGGTGCTGCTGTTCAAGGTGCCGAATGTGATCGCGGTCAGGCCGGAGATGCCGGTGAAGACCTTTGCCGAGCTGGTGGCCTACGTCAAGGCCAACCCGGACAAGGTCACCTATGCCTCGCCGGGCCAGGGCACGTCCGGCCACCTGACTGGCCAGCTGCTCGCGGACAAGGCGGGGCTGGCCTGGACGCACGTCGGCTACAAGGGCAGCCCGCAGGCCGCCACCGATGTGATGGGCGGCCAGGTCAATGTGCTGATCGACAACATGCCGACCATCCTGCCGCTGATCAAGGCCGGCAAGCTCAAGCCGCTGGCGGTGACCAGCCTGGCGCGCTCGCCGCTGCTGCCGGCGCTGCCCACCATCGCGGAGTCCGGCGTGCCGGGTTTCGAGGGGGTGGCCTGGGGCGGCCTGGTCGCGCCGCAAGGCACGCCCGCCGGGGTGGTGGGCAAGCTCAACGGCGCCTTCAACCGCGCGCTGGCGGATCCGGCCATCAAGGACAAGTTCGCCGCACTGGGCGCCGAGACGGTCGGCGGCACGCCGCAGGCGCTGGCCGGCTATGCCGCGCGTGAAACCGACAAATGGGCGGCCGTGGTCAGGCAGGCCGGCATCACGCCGCAGTAAGGCCCGCCAACGAGACAAGGATTGACGATGGCATCGCAACCAGCCGCGCCCCGGCGCGCCGACCTGATCTTCCGCAACGCCACGGTCGTGGACGGCACGGGCGCAGCCCGCCGCGCGGCCGATGTGGCAGTCGCGGGCGACCGCATCGTCGCCGTAGGCGACTGCGCTGACATGACCGCGGACCATACCGTGGACGCAGCCGGCCGCGTGCTGGCACCGGGCTTTATCGATGCCCACACGCACGACGACGGCTACCTGCTGGTGCATCGGGACATGACGCCCAAGGTGTCGCAGGGCATCACCACCGTGGTCACCGGCAACTGCGGCATCAGCGTGGCACCGCTGGTCAGCAGCGCGCCGCCGCAGCCGCTGGACCTGCTGGGGCCGCCCGCGCTGTTCCGCTTCGATACCTTCGCGCAGTGGCTCGACGCATTGCGCGCGACGCCGGCCAACGTCAACGTGGTGCCGCTGCTCGGGCATTCGACGTTGCGCGTGCGCGCGATGCCGGAGCTGAACCGGGCCGCCAATGCAGAAGAAATCGCTGCGATGCGCGACGAGGTAAGGCTGGCAATGGAGGCGGGCGCCTTCGGTGTCTCGACCGGCACGTTCTATCCGCCCGCGGCAGCCGCCACCGAAACCGAGATCATCGCCGTGTGCGAGCCGGTCCGCACCCACGGCGGCGTCTATTCCACCCACCTGCGCGACGAGACCGACGACATTGTGCCGTCGATCGAAGAAGCGCTGCGCATTGGCCGCGCGCTTGACTGCCAGGTGGTGTTTTCCCACCACAAGGTCGCGGGCAAGCGCAATCATGGCCGCTCGGTCGAAACCCTCGGCCTGCTGGCCGACGCCGCGCGCTTGCAGCCGCTGTGCCTGGACTGCCATCCCTATCCCGCGACCTCGACCATGCTGCGGCTGGACCGCGTGCGCCAGTCCACGCGCACCATGATCACCTGGTCCACCGGCTACCCGCCCGCGGGCGGCCGCGACTTCCACGAGCTGATGCAGGAGCTTGGCCTGGACGAGGACGCGCTCTTGGCAAAGCTGCGCCCCGCGGCGGCGATCTACTTCATCATGGATGAGCGCGATGTCGAGCGCATTGCGCAGTTCCCGCTGACCATCTTCGGCTCGGACGGCCTGCCGTTCGATCCGCGCCCGCATCCGCGCCAGTGGGGCACCTTCCCGCGCATCCTGGCGCGCATGGTGCGCGAAGACCAGCTGATGACGCTGGAAACCGCAATCCACAAGATGTCCGGCCTGGCCGCGCAGCAATACGGGCTGGCGGACCGCGGCCGGATCGTGCCAGGCGCGTTTGCCGACCTGGTGCTGTTCGATGCGGACCGGGCGCAGGACCGTGCCACCTTTGAAGACCCGCTGCAACTGAGCACCGGCATCCACGGCGTCTGGGTCAACGGTGCCAGGGTCTGGGAACAGTCCACACAGACGGACAGCGAAGGCAGCGCACTGCCCGCGTTTTCCGGCCGCGTGCTGGAGCGCCACCCCGCCGACACCGATTCCGCTCTGCGCCGCTGACGCGCGGCACCACCACCACACCATCATGACCCACGTATTCCATCGCAATCCGCGCCAGAAGCTGCCCGTTGCCGTTGCCGGGCAGGGCATCGAACTGATCGACAGCGAAGGCCGGCGCTATCTCGACGCCTCCGGCGGTGCCGCCGTGTCGTGCCTGGGGCACGGCCATCCGCGCGTGATCGAGGCGATCAAGTCGCAGCTCGACACCATCGCCTACGCGCATACGTCGTTCTTTACCACCGAGGTATCGGAAATGCTGGCCGAGACGCTGGCGCAGGCCGCGCCGGGCGATCTCGACCATGTCTACTTTGTCTCCGGCGGCTCCGAAGCGGTGGAGTCGGCGCTGAAGCTGGCGCGCCAGTATTTCGTCGAAGCCGGGCAGCCCAGCCGCCGCCACTTCATCGCGCGCCGCCAGAGCTACCATGGCAACACCCTGGGCGCGCTGGCCATCGGCGGCAACGCCTGGCGGCGCGAGCCCTTCCTGCCGCTGCTGGTGCCGGCGCACCACGTGTCGCCGTGCTATGCCTACCGCGACCAGCAGGCCGGCGAGACCGACGCGCAATACGCACGGCGCCTGGCCGACGAGCTGGAAGCCAAGATCCTGGAACTTGGCCCCGACACGGTGGCCGCCTTCGTTGCCGAAACCGTGGTGGGCGCCACCGCCGGCGCGGTGCCGCCGGTGGGCGACTACCTGAAGCGCATCCGCGCCGTGTGCGACAAGTACGGCGTGCTGCTGATCCTGGATGAAGTGATGTCAGGCATGGGCCGTACCGGCTTCCTGTTCGCGTGCGAAGAGGATGGCGTGGTGCCCGATATCGTCACCATTGCCAAGGGCCTGGGTGCGGGCTACCAGCCGATCGGCGCGATGCTGTCGACGCGCAGGATCTACGACGCCATCGTCGGCGGCAGCGGCTTCTTCCAGCATGGCCATACCTATATCGGCCATGCCACGGCCTGCGCCGCGGCGCTGGCGGTGCAGCGGACCATTGCCGAAGACAACTTGCTGGCCAACGTGCTGGCGCGCGGCGAGCAACTGCGCGCACGGTTACGCGAGGTGCTGGGTGACCATCCCAACCTGGGCGATATCCGTGGACGCGGCTTGTTCGTCGGTGTGGAGTTCGTGGCCGACCGCGACAGCAAGGCCACGCTCGATCCGGCGCTGAAGACGCATGCGCGCCTGAAAGCCGCCGCCGTGCAGAACGGCCTGCTGGTCTATCCGATGGGTGGCACGGTCGATGGCGTGCATGGCGACCACGTGTTGTTCGCACCGCCGTTTATTTGCACGCCGCAGGATATCGACAGGATTGTCGAGCGCTTTGCGGCGGCGGTGCAGGCGGTGCTGCCGGCTTGCGTGACGGCTTGAATTGCTGAAGGGTCCTGCCTCCCGCTGGTTTGCTCCCCTCTCCCGCTTGCGGGAGAGGGGGCGCGCATCAGTCAGCAATCCGCGCTGCCCACATCAGCCGAACGCCGCAACCTGCCTGAATGCGCCATGCCCCGGCGCCTGTGCTGACGCCGGCTTCGCATCCAGCTTGAACTCGCCCACCACGCGCTGCAGCTCAGTGGCCTGGCCCGCCAGTTCGTGCGAGGCACTGGCCGCCTGCTCCACCAGCGCCGCATTCTGCTGCGTCACGGTGTCCATCTGCGCCACCGCCTCGTTGACCTGCGCAATCCCGGCACTTTGCTGTTCAGAGGCCGCAGTGATCTCGCCCAGCAGCCCGGTCACGCTGGCCACTGCCTGAACGATCTCCTGCATGGTCTCGCCGGCCTGGCCCACCAGTGCCGAGCCGCTGTCCACCTGCTGCACCGAATCGTCGATCAGTTGCTTGATCTCCCGCGCCGCCGACGCACTGCGTTGCGCCAGCGTTCGCACCTCGCCGGCCACCACGGCAAAGCCGCGCCCCTGCTCACCCGCGCGCGCGGCTTCCACCGCCGCGTTCAGCGCCAGGATATTGGTCTGGAAGGCAATGCCTTCGATCACTTCGATGATGTCCGTGACCTTGCGCGAGCTGGCGCTGATCGCCGACATGGTCTGCACCACGTTGCCCACCACTTCGCCACCGCGCGCGGCGATTCCCGATGCGGTTGCCGCCAGCCCGTTGGCGGCGCGCGCGCGTTCGGTGTTCTGCTGCACCATCGAGGTCAGCTCGCCCATGCTTGACGCGGTCTCTTCCAGCGCCGCCGCCTGCTCTTCCGTGCGCTGCGACAGGTCGGTATTGCCCGCGGCAATCTGGTGCGAAGCGGCGGTGATCGAATCGGTGGAAGCGCGGATGCGTGTCACCAGGTCGGTGAGCATGTCTTCCATCTCTCCCAGGCCGCCCAGCAGCCGCCCAAACTCGCCGCCGCGCTCGGTGTCGAACTCCTGGCTGAGGTCGCCAGCCGCCACGGTCTCGGCTATGTAGACGGCTTCTGACAACGGCGCCTCGATGCTGCGCGCCAGCGCCCAGACCGCGCCCACCGCCAGGCATAGCCCACCCACGCCCAACGCGATCAGCAGGCGCCGCGCATCGGCCGCCTCCTGCATCCGCGGCAAGGCCACCGCGATCCCGATCGCCATCAGCGACCACATGGCGCCAAATGCCGCGCCCAGGCGTATGCGAATCCCCAGGTTTTGCATGTCTCTCCCCCGTTTCCACCCCAGAAGTGCAGGCGCCGGCGTGCCGGCTGCCTGTCTTGCCAATGTCTTCGCTGGCCAACTCTTGCTTAACGGCGGGAACGGTGCAGTCTTTAGCGGCTTGCAGGACAGGCTTGTCGCGGCATCGACTTACAATTGCAATTGAGTTGCGTTAATATGGCGCCGGTCGACACAGCCAGCGCCTCCATCAATGCGTAAGCATGCGAACTTCGTTCGTCTCATCTGGGCCGTGCTCCTGCTCTTGCTAGTGCAGGCGTGGGCCGCGGTGACGCACGTGCATGCGGTACCGGGAACGCGGTTGGAGGCTGTCGTGGCGAACACAAGCGCAGGCGCAATCCCCGATACGGCCGCCACGCCGGACACGTCCGACACGGACCGCGTGCCTGCCGATGGCACGACGGATTGCGATTGCCTGTGGTGCTCGCCCCGGTTGCATCTCTTCATCAGCGCCGCCATCGCGGTGCAATTGCTCTGCGTCATCCTGCGCCTGTTGTCACGGGTACGGCAGGTCGATGTCGCCGCGCCGACATGGCGTACCCGCTTCCTCTCTCCGCCCGCCTTGCGCGCGCCACCGGCGCTGGCCCGCGCCGCCGGCTAACCCCCGGCCGCATCCCTTTCCCGTATATCTGATTGCGCGTCCGCTGCGTCATGCCAGGCGGGCGGCATGCTCACGTCTGAATTTTGTACGGCAAGCCCGGTGCCCGTAGCGGATACCGCCGGGCTGCCGCGAGGCCTCATGAACAAGAACGAAAACATGGGTGCCGCGCGCCCCCTGGCCTGGACACTGCTCTCGCTCTCGTCGGGCGTCTTCAGTCAGGCCGCATTTGCCGAAGGCCAGCATACGGTGCTGCCGGAAGTCAGCGTGGTGGCGACGCAGGACACCAGCCTGCAAGGCAAACGCAAGCTCGTGACCACGGACAGCACCGGCCTGCCGGCCGCGGTCTCGGTCGTCACCGCCGACGAGTTGGGCACCATCAATATCGGCCGGGACATCTCCAACATGTTCCGTCGTGTACCTGGGGTGGTGGCCAACAACATCGACCAGGGCGACACGGGCAACGGCTTCCGCATGCGCGGCTTCGCCACCCAGGGCACGCACGGCGCCGACACCGCAGTCTATGTGGACGGGGTGCCGCAGAACATGCCGTCCAGCCAGGCCGGCGCCGGGCATGGGCCTGCATTCCTGGAATGGCTGACCCCGGACATGATCGGCCAGATCGACGTCATCAAGGGGCCGGTGTCCGCGTTGTATGGCGACCAGAACCGGGCGGGTGCCGTGCCGATCAGCACGCAGCCGGGCGACGTGCCCTCCAGCATCGGCATCGGCTTCGACCGGTACCACGGCAAGCGCGCAACACTGGTCCTGTCAGGCAGCCATGCGTTCCGGCCCGGGTCTGAGCCGATCAAGTCGCTGTTCGTGGCCGATATCTACCGCACCCATAGCTACCGGTACGACGGCAGCACCGACCGCGACAACTTTTTCTGGAAGCTGTCGACCAGGATCGGCGACGGCGTCTACAGCCTGCGGCTCAACCACTATCGCTCCGAATCGACAGCCGCCGGCTACCTGCTGCTGAGCGACCTGCAATCCGGCAAGGTGGACCCGCGCTCCACGCAATACGGGCTGCCGGGCTTCGGCAGCGGCAAGCGTTCGATGTTCGCGCTGAATCGCGCCCCGGCGCATGGCGAGGACGGCTGGTATGCGACGTTGTACGGGGAAGCCTTCGAGCGCGAGCGTGGCATTGCCACCAGCAGCGTGCAGCACACCGTGGGTTCGGATGACCGGAACATCTTCGGCGGCCGGCTGGCCAACAACTTCACCTTCGGAGACCGGGCCGCGCTCATGGTCGGCGCGGAAGTGCGCCGCGACCGCGGCGACGCGCAGCGCCAGATCTGGGTGCGTGGCGTGCCCACTGCGAACTATATCAACGCGCAGCAGCTCGACCTGCTCACCTACGGGCTGTTCGTGCAGGGGCAGTTCAGGCCCGTCGAAGCGGTCAAGCTGACCGCCGGCCTGCGGCGCGACTGGTTCGACTACGACATCGTCAACCGCAAGCTGCCGGCAGCGAGCACCGACTACTTCTCGGGCGTCACCACGCCGAAGCTCGGCGCGGTCTGGTCGGTGCTGCCCCGGCTCGACCTGTTCGCCAACGTCGCGCAGGGCTTCCGTTCGCCGGCTGCGGAGCAGATCAGCAGCAGCGGGGCCACGGGCCCGCTGGGCGCTCCCGGCGGCACAGTCTATGACGTATCGCCGTCGAAGGTGAAATCCTACGACGTGGGCTTTACCGCGACGCCGGCCAACAACCTGACCGTGACCGCAGCAGCCTACTACACGCTGAATGAGGACGAGATCGTGGGGCAGCCGGACGGATCGTTCAAGTCGGTCGGCGACACGACGCGCAAGGGATATGAGCTCGAGGCCCGCTGGCGGCCCATCCGCCCGGTGTCGGTCTACGCCAGCTATGGCCAGATCATCCAGGCCGAAGCGAACAACCCGCTGCCCAACACGGGGGCCAGGCTGTCGGTTCCCCGGCACCTGCTCAAGCTGGGCGCCGAGTACCGCCAGCGGCTGCAGGGCGCGCAGCTGACCGTCAATGCCGATGCCTATCTGACTACCGGTATTCCCTACTACATGGGAACGCCGCAGACCCAGCTGCGTTTCATGCCGGCCTACACGCGCTTTGACCTGCGCGCGGTGCTCGACTGGAAGCAATACCAGTTGTCGCTGTTCGCGGTGCTGCAGCCGCACCGGTTCTCGACCGAGGCCGCGTATGGGTCCGCAGCGGGGCTGCTGGTAGCGCCGCAGCCGAAATGGCAAGCCGGCATGGCGGCACGCTATTTCTTCTGACGTATTCGACGGAGACACGACATGCTTGAAATTCGTGACCTGGTTGTCCATCGCGACGGGCGTCGCGTGGTGGACGGTCTGAATATTACCGTGCCGAAGGGCTGCATCTACGCCTTGCTGGGCGGCAACGGCGCGGGCAAGACCACCACCATCGATGTGACGCTGGGGTTTGTCCCGCCGGCCGGTGGCACGGTGCTGGTCGACGGACTGTCGCCCGTTGCCGATCCGGCTGCGGTCAGGCGGCGCGTCGCCTACCTGCCCGAGAACGTCGCGCTGTATCCCTACTTGTCCGGCGCGGAAAACCTGGATTACTTCTGCGCGATTGCCGGCATCAGCCTGTCGCGTGCCGAGGCCACGGCGCTGCTGGACGGCGCGGGGCTGGCCCGCGACGCGCACGGCCGGCGCGTAGCGAAATACTCGAAGGGCATGCGCCAGAAGGTGGGCCTGGCCATCGCCCAGGCCAAATCCGCGTCATTGCTGCTGCTTGACGAGCCGACCTCAGGGCTGGACCCGGCCGCGGCCGATGACATGGCAAGCCGTGTCCGGCAAGCGGCGGACGCGGGCACGGCGGTGCTGATGGCCACGCATGACCTGTTCAACGCCAGGCAGCTCGCCGACCGCATCGGCATCCTGCGTGCCGGCGTGCTGGTGGCCGAGTTTGACGCGGCCACCGTCGGCCACGAGGCACTGGCCTCAACCTACCTGGCCCATGCGCGCGCGCAGGGTGTTGCGCCATGATCAGGACCGTGGTTGTGAAGGAACTCAGGGCGATGGCCAGGGAGGGGCGCTTCGCAGCCCTGCTTGCGATCGGCGCCGCGGTATTGGCCGTCGCCATCCTGGCCTCGCTGCAGCGGCATGCCGCCGTCGCCAGCGAGGTGGCGCAGGTTACCGCCGCCACGCGGCAGCAGTGGGACGACCAGGGTGACAAGCATCCGCATCGCGGCGCGCACTTCGGCTTGTACGTGTTCCGGCCCGCCTCCGCGCTGACGGTGATCGAGCCGGGGCTGGGCAACTACTTTGGCCAGGCGCTGTGGCTGGAGCCGCACCGGCGCAATGTGGCGCGCTTCGAGCCCGCGCAGGATGCGCTGCCATCCACCCGCTTCGGCGACCTGAGCGCCGGCTTCGTGTTCGCGGTGCTGTTGCCGCTGCTGGTGATCGCAGTCACTTTCGATGCCGTCAGCGGCGAGCGGCAGCGCGGCACACTGCGCATGATGCACGGCGCAGGCGTGGCGCCGGCCAGGCTCGTGGCCGGCAAATTCCTGGCGCTGGGCGCGGGCTTTGCCGTGTTTGCGCTGGCCGTCGCGCTGGCCCCGGTCATCGCGGCCAGCGCCGGCGGCACGCTGGATGGTGCGGTCTGGTGGCGGGCAGCGGGCCTGGGTGCCGCCTATCTGCTATACACCGCGATTCTGGTGGGACTGGGCCTGGCGGTGTCGGCCTGGCTGGCCGACGGCAGGAGCGCGTTGTTCGTGCTGGTGGGCCTGTGGCTGGCCTTTGTCTTCGTGATCCCGGGCATTGGCGCGGCGGTTGCGCGGCATGCCGTGCCGCTGCCGTCGGCGCAAGCGTTCTGGGCGGCGATCCAGCGCGACTTCACGGAGGGATTGCCGGGCGACGGCAACCTGGCGGCCCGCACCGAACGCCATGACGCGGCGCTGCTGTCGCGCTATGGCGTCACGCGCCTCGAGGACCTGCCCGTGGGCGCGGCGCCGCTGCGGCGGCTGGAGCGCGACGCCTACGCCGACCGGGTCCATGCGCTGCATTTCGATGCGCTGTGGCAGCGCTATGCGGCGCAGGAGAACGTGATGCGCGCCGCCGCGCTGCTGAGCCCCACGCTGGCGATCCGCAACTTCGCCATGAAGATGGCGGGAACGGATCTCTCGCACCAGCGCGACTACGAGGCCGCCGCGGAGCGCTATCGGCGCAGCGTCAACACGGCCATCGATGAATGGGATGCCAGCCACACGCGCGGCATGACTTCGTTCGATGCCAGGTACGCAGGCGCTGCGCTTTGGCGCGCAATCCGGCCCTTTGCCTACACCATGCCGTCGGCGCTGTTCGCGCTGCGGGCAGCGTTGCCGGAGATCGCGATCATGTTCTGGTGGTGCGGGCTGGCCGTGGCCGGCCTGTTCTTCTCTCTTCGCAGGATACAGCCATGAACCCCATAAGACAGACCAGGCAGGCGCTTGCCGCGCAATGCCGCCGCTTCTGCGCGGCGGGCAGTGCCCGTTGGGCGCTGCTGCTGTTTGCTGCCGCCCTGTGCGCGTGCGCGCTGGCATCGGGTCTCAGTGCGCGCGCATGGCATGAGAAGCTGCAGCAGCTGGAAGCAAACGGGCAGGCGGCGTTGCGCCTTGCCCAGGCCAAGGCATTGCCGGCATCGCGGGAGCAGGCCGCCATGGCGGCATTCCGGTTCGCCAGGTCGGAAGCCCCGGTGGCGCAGCTGCCGCCAGGTGGCGGGTTGGCGCTGGCGAGCAGCGTGCTGGACCTGCTGCCGCCGTCGGTTCGCGTCACTGTCGAGAGCCGCCACACCGACGCGCGCAACGAGGAGCGGCTGGCCAACCCGCTGTTGCAGCGCTATGGCACCTTCGACCTGGCGACGGCGATCGCGCTGCTGGCGCCGCTCATGCTGGTGTGCCTGTGCGCAGGCATGGTCCAGGGCGAGCGCGAACATGGCACGTGGCGGATGTTGATGGCTCAGGGTGCGGCCGGCGGGCGTGTGCTGTTCGCCGCCATCGCGGTTCGGGCGGGCGCCGTCTGGCTGATTGCAGTGCTCGCTTCCACGCTGGCATTCGTGCTGGACCCCGCAGCAACGCTGTCGGCGTATCTCGCATGGCTGTTCTGCGTGACGGCGTTCATCGCGTTCTGGAGTGCGGCCAGCGGTGCGCTCAACCTGCTGCCCGGTTCCGGCGCCACGGCGGTGCTGGCCGGGCTTGGCCTGTGGGCCATCGCCACCTTCGGCACGCCTGCGATGGTCGCGGCGCTGGCGGATCGCGCGGCGCCGATGCCGTCACGGCTGGCGGCAATCGTCCAGATCCGCGCAGCGCAGCAGAGCGCGGAAGCCAGGATGTCGGCCCTGGTGGACGAGTGGTATCAGGCTAATCCGCAGTGGGCCCCGGCCACGGCACGACAGCACGCATGGCCGGTCAGCTTCATGCCGCGCTACCTCGAGCAGGCAGCGCATATCCGGCCGGTCGTGTCCGCGTTCGACCAGGCGCGCGCGCTGCGTTTCGAGCAGGCGGAACGATGGGGCTGGTTGTCGCCGCCACTGTCGCTGCTGCTTGCTGCCGACCGGCTGGCAGGCAGTGACGCGCCGCGGTACGCCAGCTTCATGGCACGGGTAGACCGCTTCGAAGCGCAGTGGCGCGCGTACTTCGTCCCGCGCATCATGGGCTATCGTGGCGTGTCGACGGACGAGTACCGGAATGCGCCGCGGTTCGAGTGGATTGAAGGGGAGCGCGGGGAGGTGGGGATTGGCGGGCTGCAGCAATTTGGGCTGGCAGCGGCAATGCTAGGCTTGCTCGTGGTGTTCCGGGCGCGGTTGGCGCGCCCTTGAACGCCGCGCTCAGTCCACCTGCGCGCCCGATGTCTTGACGATGCGGGCCCACTTGTCCATGTCGGACGCCAGCATCTTGCTGAACTGCTGCGGCGTGCCCGTCATCACTTCGGCGCCCTGTGCCGCCAGCTTGTCGCGCAGGGTCTTGTCCGCCAGGATCTCCTGCATGGCCTGGCCGAGCTTTTGGGTCACGTCCTTCGGCGTATTCTTGACCGCGAACAGGCCGACCCAGAGGTCGCCGCTATACCCGGGCACGGTTTCGTTGATCGCGGGAATGTCCGGCGCGAACGGCGAGCGCTTGGCGGAGCTGACGCCGAGCGCGCGCACCTTGCCCGCCTTGATATGGGCCAGCACCGACGGCAGGCTGGCGAAGGCCAGCGGCACCTGGTTGCCCAGCACATCGTTCAGCGCCGGCGCGACGCCCTTGTAGGGCACATGTTCGAGCTTGATGCCGGCCATGCTGTTGAGCATCTCGCCCAGCAGGTGGTTCAGCGTGCCATTGCCGGCGGAGGCGTAGCGGTAGTAGTCCGGCCTGGCCTTGGCCATCGCGATCAATTCGGGCAGCGACTTGGCGGGGAAGGCGGGATTGGCCACCAGCACGTTCGGCACGCTTGCCACCGGGGCGATCGGCTCGAAATCCTTGACCGGGTCGAACGGGATGCTGCGGTACAGCGACGGGTTGATGGCCTGCGTGCTGCTGATGGTCATCAGCAGCGTGTAGCCGTCCGGCGTGGCGCGGGCCGCTGCCTGGGTGCCGATATTGCCGCCGGCGCCCGGGCGGTTTTCCACCACCACCTGCTGGCCGAGCCGTTGCGACAGGATCGCGGCGACCAGTCGCGCGACGATGTCGTTGGTGCCGCCCGGTGCCTGCGGCACGATCATCTGGATGGGCTTGGACGGATAGGGGGCGGCGGCGAGGGCCCTGGCGCTGAACAGCGGCAGGCATGCGGCCAGGGCAGCGGCGGCTGCCAGGGCGCGGCGGGTGCGTTGCATGGTGTCTCCTGGAATTGCGGGGCCGTGAATGCCGGCCCAGGCTGGTGGCAACTCTAGCCGACTGCCGCGCCGGCGTGAAATTCAATCGCCGACTACGGGCATAAGTTTTATTGATCGGCCGCAGGCGGCGAAATGAGCGGCTTGAGCGACCCGCCCGCCGCAATGCGCTCGGCCACCAGCTCACGCAGCACCTCCGCCACGGCCTCGGCTGCGCTGGTGCGCGGCAGCGCGCGTGGCCAGCACAGCGACAGCGTGCGGCGCAGTTCCGGCACGATCAGGTGCCGCGGCACTTCGCTGTCCGCGTCGGACAGCGACGACGCGGGCAGGATGGTGCAGGCCAGGCCCTCGCGCGCGGTCGCCAGCAGGAAGGGCAGCGAATCCAGGTCGGCCACCACGTTCAGCGACACGCCGGCCTGCGCGAAGGCAAGCTCGACCACTTCACGCAGGCCCTGCGAGCCGCTTGGCAGCACGAGTGGCAACTCGCCCAGTGCCTTGATCGCGACCGTAGCGCCTTCCGCACCGGCCAGCGCCCGAGGCTTCGCTTGCGCCTTTGCGCGCCCGCGCGTCACGGGAAGCGTCCCGACCAGGTATAGCGATTCGCTTGCCAGCCGCTCCAGTTCCACCGCGCGCGACGGCACATCGCGGAACAGGATGGCGAAGTCCAGCCGGTTGTGGTCCAGCAGCTCCGAGATATAACCGCTCATGCTCTCGAACAGCTGCAGCCGGATCTGCGGATAGCGGGCGCGCACTGCGCGGATCAGCGGCATGCCGAATGCCGCTGCCGCCGTGGTGGGCAGGCCGATGGCAACCATGCCGGTGACATCCGTGCCCGCCACCCGGGCCTCGGCGCCGGCGATCTCCACCTGCCGCAGGATATTGCGGGCGTGGCGATAGAGTGTGCGGCCGGCTTCGGTGGGTTTGACGCCCTTGGCGCCGCGATGGACCAGCGGCACGCCCAGCTCTTTTTCCAGCGCCGCCAGCTGCTGGCTGAGTGCGGGCTGCGCCACGCAGACCACTTCGGCTGCCCGCGTCAGGCTGCCCTGGTCGACGATGGCGATGAAATAGCGCATGGCGCGCAGGTCCATGGCAGGCTCCGGGAGAATTCCAAAGTATTCATTTTACTTATGATCCCCTCGGCAATCGGTATTTCCCAGGTGCGGCCCGCTCCGGTAGATTGCTGTCAGGACATTGCGCAAAACCGGATACCACCATGCCCCATCCCCTCGAAGGCATCACCGTCGTTTCCCTGGAGCAGGCGATCGCGGCCCCGTTCTGCACCCGCCAGCTGGCGGACCTGGGCGCGCGCATCATCAAGATCGAGCGGCCTGGCAGCGGCGACTTTGCCCGCGCCTACGACACGCGCGTGCGCGGCTTGTCTTCGCACTTCGTCTGGACCAACCGCTCCAAGGAGAGCCTGACGCTCGACATCAAGCACGCCGCGGCCGCCCCCGTGCTGGCCGGACTGCTCGAACGCGCGGACGTGCTGGTGCAGAACCTCGCGCCCGGCGCGGCCGCGCGCCTGGGCCTGGACTTCGACAGCCTGAGCGAAAAGTACCCGCGCCTGATCGTGTGCGATATCTCGGGCTATGGCAGCGACGGACCGTACCGCGACAAGAAGGCCTACGACCTGCTGGTCCAGAGCGAGTCCGGCTTTGTCTCCGTGACCGGCACGCCGGACGACGGCGTCAAGGCAGGTGCCTCGGTGGCCGATATTGCGGCCGGCATGTACGCCTATACCAATATCCTGGCCGCGCTGCTGGAACGCGGCAAGACCGGGCGCGGCAAGCGCATCGATATCTCGATGCTGGAATCGATGGTGGAGTGGATGGGCTTCCCGCTCTACTACGCCTTCGATGGCGCCGAGCCGCCGCCGCGCGCGGGCGCGGCACATGCCACCATCTATCCCTATGGCCCGTTTCCGACCGGCGATGGCAAGACCGTGATGCTTGGACTGCAGAACGAGCGCGAGTGGGTCGTGTTCTGCGAGGCGGTGCTGGGCGAACCCGATCTCGCCACGCATCCCGACTTTGCCAGCAACAGCCTGCGCAACCAGAACCGCGCCGCGCTGCGCGCGCGCATCGTCAACAGCTTCTCGGGCCTGACCGCCACCGAAGTGGTCGACCGGCTGGAGGCCGCCAGGATCGCCAATGCGCACGTCAACACCATCGCTGACGTATGGGATCACCCCCAGCTGGCGGCGCGCCAGCGCTGGCGCCAGGTCGACACGCCGGTGGGTCCGGTGCCGGCGTTGCTGCCGCCGGGCATGACCGAGGCACGCATGGACCCGATTCCGTCGCTCGGCGCGAGCACCGATGCCATCCTGGCCGAACTGGGCCAGACCGCGGCGCAGATTGCCGCGTTGCGCTCGGCCGGCGCAGTCTGAAAGGAGCAGCCATGCCGATCGCCAATCCTCGCAGCTACCTGTTTGTCCCGGCCTCGCGCCCGGAGCGCATCGCCAAGGCGATCG
Source organism: Cupriavidus sp. GA3-3 (assembly GCF_000389805.1). Lineage (NCBI taxonomy): Bacteria > Pseudomonadati > Pseudomonadota > Betaproteobacteria > Burkholderiales > Burkholderiaceae > Cupriavidus > Cupriavidus sp. GA3-3. Next base: position 92,364 of record NZ_KB944482.1, on the reverse strand, counting down.
GCTCCGGCGCCGATGCCGTCATTGTCGATTTCGAGGATGCGGTCGCGCCCGCCGACAAGGGGCAGGCCCGCGACGGGCTTGGCGCCCCGTGGGCGGCGCTGGGCCAGCAGGCAGCGGCAGCCGGCGTCGCCATGCTGGTGCGCATCAACGGCGCCGATACCGCGTACTACGAAGACGACCTCGCCTGGTGCCGCGCACAGGGTGTCTCGGAAATCGTGCTGCCGAAGGCCGACCCGGCCGGCGCTCAAGCACTGGCTGCGGCATTGCCCGGTGTGCGCTGTTTCCCGCTGGTCGAGAACGCCGCCGGCTTCGCCGGCTTACGCGAGCTGGCCCGTGCTGGCGGCGTGGTCCGGCTGCTGTTCGGCAGCATCGACCTGATGTTCGATCTCGACGTGCAGGACGACGGTGAGGCGTTGCACTACTTTCGCAGCCGGCTGGTGCTTCATTCCCGCGCGGCGGGTTTGCCCGCGCCCGTGGATGGCGTTTGCACCGCAATCGGCGATGACGCTGCACTTGCCGCGGAAACGCGCCGCGCCCGGGCCTTCGGCTTTGGCGCCAAGCTGCTGATCCACCCGGGCCAGGTCCGCGGCGTGCACGACGGCCTGGCGCCGTCGGCCGATGAACGGCACTGGGCCGGGCGCGTCATGGCCGCGGCCGCCGCTGCCGATGGCGCCGCGGTGGCGGTGGACGGCAAGATGGTGGACCGCCCGGTGCTGGAGCGCGCGCGCCGGATCTTGTCCGGTGGGTAGTCTGCCACAGTCAGTCCAGCCGCTTGCCCGCCGTCTCCGGCACCATCGCCAGCCCGACCAGCGAAATCAGGCCGCAGCCGATCACATATAGCGCAGGGGCGCTGGCATTGCCGGTCAGTTCGATCAGCCAGGTGGCGATCAGCTGCGCGAAGCCGCCGAACACCAGCACGCCGATGCAATAGACCACCGACAGCCCGCTCGCGCGAATGCGGCGCGGGAACAGCTCGGTGATCAGCACCACGGACGGCACGACGTTCAGCACCAGCGGCAGGGCCAGCATCGCGACCACGGCCAGCAGCGTGCCGAGCGACGGCCGCGCGTTGAGCAGCAGGAAGGCGGGGTAGACCAGCACCAGCATCGCCACGCGCGACCACAGGATGGCGGGCTTGCGGCCGATGCGGTCGGACAGCCTGCCGGCATACGCAGACAGGGCCACCTGCACCAGTGCGGCGACGCAGCCGGCGGCCATGCTGAGCCCGAGCGGGATCTTCAGTACCGTCACCGCGTAGCTGGTCATGTAGTGCAGCACGATATAGGTGGCGGAGGTGCCGCCGATCGTCACCAGCACGCCGGCCACCACCACGCGGCCGTGCCCACGGAAGATTTCAGTCAGGCCTGCGCGTTCATGGCCCGGCGCGCCGGCGGCCGGCGCTTCGGCGGTTTCTTCCAGGTGGCGGCGGATATAGAGACCGAGCGGGATCACCAGGACGAGACCAGCCGGCTCGGCATCATCACGCGCCATAACGCGGTGCGCAGCCCCGCGGCGCAGTGCTTCACCGACTGCCTGCTGCAGGAAATCCGGCGCCGCGCGCGCTCGGCGGCGCAGAAGGACAGCGAGTTGTTCGACGAGCTGGAAGTCTTGTACTGAGCGCCCAGGCTCGCGACTGCCCGGAAAAGAAAATCGGCCCCATGTGGGGCCGATGTGTCTGGGTGCGACCGGATCAGGCAGCTTCTTTCAGTTCCGCCAGCGCGCGCCGGCCCGCGACCAGTTGCTGCGCCACTTCGGCCACGCGGGCACCCAGGTGCTCGGCGGTGCGCAGGTCGGCCAGCGGCGGCACCACGTCGGCGCTTTCATCGGCGTTGGACTGTGCGGCGGCGCCCAGGAAGAAGCCGTGGCGGTTCAGCGAGTCCTCGGTCGACTTGGAGTTGTTGTGGCCCGGGGGCAGGCCCAGGTTGACCCAGTGCATGCCGTGCTGCGCCGCAAAGATCGCGATCTGCTGCAGCGTGGCCAGCTTGTCGCCGGAGCGCGAAGCCGCGTTGGTGAAGCCGGCTGCGACCTTGTTGGCCCACTTGCCGCCCTTGGCAAAGACATTGCGCGAGGTGGCGTCCATAAAGCCCTTGAACTGTGCCGAGGCGCTGCCCATGTAGGTCGGCGCGCCGAATATGATGGCGTCCACCTGTTCCAGCGTGTCCCAGTGCTGGTCGATGTCCTCGACCGGGATCAGCAGGCTTTCAGTGCCTGCGACATTGCCGGCGCCGCGCGCAACGGCCTGGGCCTGCTTGGCGGTGTGGCCGTAGCCGCTGTGGTAGACGATGGCGACGCGGGTTTGTGCGGTGGTCATGATGGCGGATCCCCTTGGTAGTAGCGAAAATCTGAATACCCTTATGCTGCATCGCGTGATGGACTGGTGCGGTTGCGGCGGGTGGTGAAAGCAGTGTAGGGAGCCGTGGGGCGGACTGCGTGAGCGTCCATGCAATCAGTTGTTGAATTTTTCTGAACAACCGGAATCCGGTGCCGGCTCCATCTCCTCCGCGGGTTTTCCCCGCGGCCAAGCGCGTGGCAATAGTGCTGTGGACACGATAAAGTTGCGACACATTCACCTGTGCCCGGCGCCTCCATCCTCCGCGCCAGAACCCGCAACCGCTTCCGATCCCCATGAAACCAGGCGGCAGGCAGATTTTGGCGGTCCGGCAGCAGCGCCGTTCCGGTATCCCCCGCATCCCGTTCGCGAACCGCTCCGCGCTGGCGTTCGCCGCGCTGGTCCTGGCCAGCGCCGGCGCGCGTGCCGCCGACCCGCCCGGCACGGCAGTGGCCGCCGCCACCGCCGAAACGCTGCCCGACGTGGTGGTCAGCGCCACCCGCAGCGAGCAGCGCCGCTTTGACGCGCCGGCGGCGGTGGACAGCGTGCCGGTCGATCCGCTGCGCAGCGCCACGCCGCTGGTGAACCTGTCCGAGGTGCTGGCCGGCGTGCCGGGCGTGGCGGTGCGCGACCGGCAGAACTACTCGCAGGACCTGCAACTGGCGGTGCGTGGCTTTGGCACGCGCTCCACCTTCGGCGTGCGCGGCGTGCGCCTGTATGTCGACGGCATCCCGGCCACCATGCCGGACGGGCAGGGCCAGGCTTCCACTGCCGACCTTGCCAACGCCAGCCGGGTCGAGGTGCTGCGCGGCCCGTTTGCGCAGATGTATGGCAATGCGTCGGGCGGCGTGGTGCAGGTGTTCACGCCCGATCCGCCCAAGGACGGCTTCAGCGGGCGCGCATCGACGGGCTTCGGCTCGGATGGCCAGTGGCAGGCGGGCATCGCGCTGGCCGGCGGCAACGACCGGCTCGGCGGCTCGCTCGACGCCTGGACCTACCAGACCGACGGCTACCGCGACCACAGCGCGGCGCGCCGCTACCAGCTAAATGCCAAGGTAGTGGCGCAGCCGGCGAGCGGCACGCGCGTGACCGGCCAGTTCAACTATTTCAACCAGCCGCTGGCGCAGGACCCGCTGGGGCTAACGCGCGCGCAGGCTGATGCCAATCCGCGCCAGGCGGTGTCCGCGGCGACCCAGTTCGATACCGGCAAGAACGTCGAGCAGACCCAGGCCGGCGTGGTGGTGGACCACCAGCTGACCGGGACCGACAGCGTGTCGGCACGCCTGTACGGCGGCACGCGCAACCTGTACCAGCGGCTGGGCTTCAGCGGAGCCGCGCCGAATTCGGCCGGCGGCATCGTCGACCTGGACCGCACCTACGGCGGCGCCGCGCTGTCATGGAGCCGGCGCACCGCCACCGCCGCCGGCCTGGCGCTGCTGTGGAGCGCCGGGCTCGAAGCCAACGGCATGCGCGATGGCCGCAACGGCTACATCAACCAGAACGGCACGCAGGGCGCGCTGCGCCGCGACGAGACCAATACCGCGACCGACCTCGGCGCGTTTGCGCAGTTCGACTGGACCTTCCACCCGGCCTGGCAACTGGTGGGCGGCGTGCGCGCCAGCCGGGTGCGGCTTGGCATTGACGACCACTTCATCAATGCGGCCAGCCCCGATGACAGTGGCAGCGCGACCTACAGCAACGTCAGCCCCGTGCTTGGCGTGGTGTGGCACGCGCTCGATTCCCTCAACGTCTACGCCAACCTCGGCCGCGGCTTCGAGACCCCGACGCTGACCGAAGTTGCCTACGGACCCGGCGGCGTAGGCAGCAACCTGGGGCTGCAGGCCTCCACCAGCCGCCAGGGCGAGATCGGCATCAAGTGGCTGGCGGCGGGGCAGCGGCTGGAGGCGGCGCTGTTCGATGCCGACAGCCACGACGAGGTGGTGCCCCAATCGAACAATGCCGGGCGCACCGTCTACCAGAATGTCAGCGGCGTGCACCGGCGCGGCTTCGAACTGGGCTGGCGCGGCGGCTTTCTCGGTGAGGTGGGCACGCCGGGCAAGGGCGGCGGCAGCCGTATCGAGGCAGGACTGGCCTATACCTGGCTCGATGCTTACTTCGGCGACAGCTTCGTCAACGCGCAGGGCCAGACTGTGGCGGCCGGCAAGCGCCTGCCCGGCACCGCGCGCCACAGCCTGGGCGCGGACTTGTCATGGCGGCCGGCTGCGCCGCTGACGCTGGGGGCAGAGATGCGCGTGGACAGCCGCGTCTACGCCAATGATCTCAACACGCAGGCCGCGCCAGGCTATGCGGTGTTCAACCTGCGCGCTGGCTATGAGTTCCGCATCGGCCCGACCCGGCTCTACGTCTTCGGCCGCATCGACAACCTCACCGACCGGCGCTATATCGGCTCGGTGATCGTCAACGAGGCCAACGGGCGGTATTTCGAACCCGCGCCGGGGCGGCGCTTCTTCCTGGGGCTGCGCGCTGCCCTTTGAGGCGCGCCGGATAGCGGTCAGCCTGCGGATCAGGACTCTATGCCGTCAGGCTGGCAAAGCTGTCCTGTATCCCTCAGAGCGGGCTAATGCCACTGGTTCCGGCACACCGTTGGTGTGCTCCCCCCTATGCTCTCACCACCATCGACAACTCGCTCGCCAGCGACGCCCAGTACGACGCAGGCGCGCTGGTGGCACACACTGACCGTGTAACCCCCATTGCAAGAAATCGTCATGGCATCGCGGGAGACTCGCGCGCGCCGGCCTGTCCGCTCATACCAGCCAACGAAAATCCCGCCTGAAAACTAAAATTTTTTTTAATTCTTATTTAAATGGATCGCATTCATTTATAGGAAACGTCCGATATCCGGCTGTACTCCACTTCCATATAAAAGGCGTATTGATGCGCATCAAGTGCGGGCGCAGCGATCGCCCCGCAAAATAGCTAGCCATTGGCTGCCTGTGGCAGTCACCAATCCATTCTCACGGAGCGTGTTTGCATGGGCAGCCGATCGCTTTCCTCTCGTACCGTCACTGTCAAGGGCAATGGCCTGCCCGAATTGATGGGGCAGCCCGCGTTGGTGCTTTCCAAGCTGTCTGGCACCGAGCGCCTGTGCGAACTGTTCGAATACGAGTTGGAGCTGAAGACGCCGGACGACCGCCACGCGCTGTTCGGCCCGGCGGCGGACCTCGATACGAAGGCGCTGCGCGGCCAGGAGCTGACCGTCACGATTCAGCTCGACGGCATGGGCACCGGAATGGCGGGCGGTGTCGGCGCGGGCACGCGAGAAATCACGGGCATGGTCACCGATGTGCGTGGCCCCATTGCAGTCGGTCACCAGATTGTCTACTGCCTCACCCTGCGCCCCTGGCTGTGGCTGGCGACACTGACCAAGGACTTCCGCATTTTCCAGCAGCAAAGCGCCGTCGAAATCCTCGACACGCTGCTCTCGGACTATACCTTCCCGGTCGAGCGGCGCCTGGACGTGGCGCGCTACCCCAAACGCGAATACCAGGTCCAGTATGGCGAGAGCGATTTCGACTTCTTCCAGCGCCTCACTCAAGAATGGGGGATTTCCTGGCACATCGAACACAGCGAGGGCAAGCACCGGCTGGTGCTGACCGACGGCAACGGCGCCTTTGCCCCGTTTGCCAGCTCCGCCTACCATTCGATCCGCTGGGCACGCTCGTCCGACCGCATCGACGAGGAACACCTCCATGAGTTCGAGCTGCACGACCGGCTGGTGTCGGGCCAGTGGACCAGTTCCGACTACGATTTCGTCAAGACGCGGGCCGACTTGACGGTACGCGCTGCTGATCCACTCGACACCGCGCACGCCGGCCAGGAAATCTACGAGTTCCCTGGCGACCACAGCCAGCCGGCCACCGGCAACGACCCGTGGAAGGAAGGCGACCAGGTGGCCCGGCAGCGCATGGAAGCGCTGCGCCAGCATGGCAGCCGCGCCAGCGGGCGCGGGAATGTGCGCGCCATGGTGCCCGGCTGCACCTTCACGCTGGCGAACTTCATCCAGCCCAAGGCCAACCGCGAATACATCATTCTCGGCACGCACCTGCTGATCGAGGACGTACCGGAAGCGTCGGGCGGCAGCCAGCCGTGGCGCTGCGAGGTGGCATTCACCGCCCAGCCGTCCAACGAACTGTTCCGCCCCGAGCGCACCCAGCCCAAGCCGCGCACCCACGGGCCGCAGACCGCCACCGTGGTCGGTCCAGAGGGCCAGGAAACGTGGACCGATGAGTACGGGCGCATCCGTATTCAGCTGCACTGGGACCGGCAAGGCAAGCGCGACGCCAATAGCTCATGCTGGGTGCGGGTGGCCTCGTCCTGGCAGGGCGAGCGTTTCGGCGCCGTGCACGTGCCGCGCATCGGTCAGGAGGTGATGGTCGAGCACCTGAACGGCGATCCGGATTGCCCTATCGTGACCGGCAGCGTGCCCAACAAGCTGAACATGCCGCAGTGGCCGCTACCGGAGTTCCACGCGCTGTCGGGCTTCGTCAGCAAGGAGGTGCACGGGAATCGCACCAATACCTTCGTGCAGGACGCCAGCGAAGGACAGATCCAGACCCAGCTGCAGAGTGACCATCAGACCTCGTGGCTGGGGCTGGGCTTCCTCACTCGCATCATCCGCGGCAGTGGCCGCAAGGACAAGCGTGGCGAAGGCTTCGAGCTGCGCTCCGACGCGCAGGGCGTGGTGCGTGCCAATGGCCTGCTGCTTACCACCGAGCCCCGCGCCAACGCCAGTGCCCACCACAAGGACATGGGCGAGACGGTGCAGCGCCTCGCGGTGGCGCGTGACCAGCAGGAGACGCTGGCGGAACTGGCGCAGGAACACGACGCGCAAGAGTGCACCGACCAAGCCGAGGTCGCGAAGATCATCAAGGCGCAGAACGACGACATCCGGGGCAATGGTACCGCCAACGCCGAGACCGGCGACTTCCCAGAACTGGCCGCGCCCCACCTGGTACTGGCTAGCCCGGCCGGCATCGAGGCCAGTACCGCGCGCTCGACCCACTTCGCCGCTGGAGAGCACCTGGCCTTCACCAGCGCCGGGCACACGAGCCTCGCCATCGGGCAGCGCCTGCTGGCGAGCGTAAGCCGGGGCGTGCGCATCTTCATCCAGAGCATGGGCTGGCGGCTGGTCGCCGCTGGTGGCGACATCGACCTGCGCGCGCTGCAGGACAGCATCAACCTGCTGGCGAAGCTGAACGTCACGGCCACGGCCAACCGCATCACGCTTTCGGCCAAGGAGGAACTGGTGGTGGCGGGCGGTGGCAGCGCCACCATCTACAACGCGGGCGGCATCACCCACAAGACGAGCGGCGCGTACACCATCCGCGCGGCCAGCTATACCTTCACCAGTGCGCAGAAGTATGTCGCGCAGTTCCCCGAGCCGCCCAAGCCCGGCAAGGGCAATCTCGAACTGTTCAATCGCTACGCCAACCGCTTGGGTATCGATGGTGGCGACTTCACGGTCGAGGACGCCTTGGGCAAGGTCACCACTGGCAAGCTCGACACCAAGGGCTTCGCGGCGGTTAGCGGCATCGCACCGGGCCCGGCCAGGGTCAGCTTTGGTAAGGACCCGACCGATACCTGGGCCGAGGGCAGCTATGTCGCCAAGCCAACCTGGCCGCCGGCCGGCGCATCGGCCGACGGCGCAGGCGCGCTGACGCAGGCTTCAGGCATTGCTGTCGGCACCGCCGCCGGCGCCATGGCAAGCCAGGTGCTGGCAGCCGCTGGACAGGCCACCCAGGCACTGCAACTGGCGCAACAAGTGGCCGGCGCGGTCAAGGCCGGTCCTGCCGGCTTGGTTGGCCTGGGCCTGTCCGGTGCGCAGAGCCTGCTGGGCGAGGCCATGCCAACCGCAGGCACGCCGACGCTTGCCAAGGCCAGCCCGCATCCCACGCAGACCACGATGCGCGTGCCCGGCTTTGTCTGAGCACATCGAGCCAAGAATACGAACAATCCTTGACTTGACCTATGGCTGAACCTACACCCGCAGCAAAGCCGCGCGAGCCGCAAACCGCCGTCGTGCCCCTGAACACCATCGCGCTCGAGGACATCGGCAAGGGCGCCGCCAGGTTCGACGCCTGGCTGCAAAGCGCCAGCGGCGGCCTCGTGACGCTGGAGCGCATCAAGACCGTGGCGGGCAGCCTGCCGGTGGTGGGCAACATTATCGCGCTGGTCGACGCCTTGGGCGATGTCGTCACGCTGGTACGCACCAAGTCGCAGAACTTCCTGGACTGGGTGAGCCTGGGCATCAACCTGATCGGCGTGTTGCCCGCGCCGCCGACCATGGCCGCCGCGAGGATGAGCCTGCGCCCGACGCTGGCGCTGGTGCGCCAGGAGCTACGCCAGGCGGCCAAGGCCGCGCTGGGGGATGGGATCATCGAGGTGCTGGTCGGGCACCTGAACGCCACCATCATCGGTGAGATCGATGACTTCGTGGCCAAGGCGCAGGCCAAGCTCGCCACCATTCTCAATGATGCCGGGGTGCTGGGCGAGAAGATGGTGCTGGAGGTCGCCGGCGGCCTGGAGAAGGTGGCGCTGGGCAAGCTCAACGCTGCCGGCAATGCGCAAACAGCGGTCAGCCAGGCACGAGAAGGTGCCAGCCAACTCCTGCATGATCCCAAGAAGGCCATTGGCAACTTCTTGAACGCTACCTGGAACGCCTACAAGGCCGCTGGCAAGGCCGTTGTCAACACGGCGGTCAAGGTTGGCATGCCGGCCGAAATCCGGCAGACGGTGGTGGCCCATGTCGGCCAGTTGCGGACCATGGGGCCCGTGCTGCGCGCGCAGATGACCAGGCTCGCCGACCCGAGGCTACAGCACAGCATTGGCTGGCTGCTGTCGATGCTGGTCCAGGCGGTGGCTGCCTGGCGCAAGAGGAAAGGCAACCATCAGGCCGCCAACGTCCACCCGAAGCAAACCAGCCAGGCCCGCAAGACCGGCCACGAAGGCGAACTGGAGGTGAGCAGCCACCAGGCGCCGGCCAAGGCCAGCCCCGGCTGCAAGAACTGTCCCGCGCCGGCGGGCAGCACCAACAGCATCAGTTTTGCAATGGGCGACGAAACGCTGTCGCACACCGATTTTGTCTTGCCGGGGCTGTTCCCCATCGACTGGGCGCGCACCTACCGCTCCAGCCTGGGCGTCTATGACGGCGGTGAACAGGGCGCGCGCTGGATCACGCCGTACACCACGCGCTTTGATGTGATACGCAAGGAGGGCCAGGAAGCGCTGCGCTACCATGCCGCCGACGGGCGCAGCCACGACTACCCGCTGCCGGCGGTGGGCAAGTTCCACCACGACCCCATCGATAACGTGACGCTGGTGCGGGTGTCGGAGAACGGCCTGACGCTGGCGCGCGGCTTCGAGAGCCAGGAAACCTACCGGCGCCATGGTCAGCGCTTCCGCCTGACCGGCATTACGCTTAGAAGCGGTGCAGGTGTCGCGCTGCACTACGACCACCGCATTGACGGCGACACCGTGCTGTCGGACGTGATCGCTTATCAGGGCGAGACCGTCTTCGCCCACGTTGGTGTGCGCCCGGATGCCAAGGGCCGCATTGCCGAGTTGTGGCAGATCGCAGACAGCAAGCTGGTGCGCCAGCTTTCCCGCTACACCTACGACGATGCGGGCGACCTCACCATGGCGCAGGACGAGAACGCCGCGCATTGGGAGTACACCTATCAGCACCATCTCGTCACGCGCTATACCGACCGCACCGGGCGCGGCATGAACCTGCAGTGGCAAGGTGACGGCCCGGACGCCAGGGCCGTGCGCGAATGGGCCGACGATGGCAGTTTCGATACCCGCCTGGAGTGGGACGAGAACATCCGGCTGACCTACGTTACCGATGCCCATGGCAACGAGACCTGGCATTACTACGACATTCTCGGCTACACCTATCGCATCCAGCACCCGGATGGCTTGTCGGAGTGGTTCTTCCGCGACCACGCCAAGAACGTGGTCAAGCATGTGCACACCGATGGCGCGGTCGATCGCTATGCCTACGACGAGCGCGGCAATCTGGTCGAACACATCCGCCCCGACGACAGCGTGGTGCACTACGCCTGGGATGATAAGGACCAGCTCATCAAGATCCGCGACGCCGAGGGCGGGCTGTGGCTGCGCGATTACGATATCAAGGGCAACCTGACCGAGGAAATCGATCCGCTCGGGCACAAGACAGCATACGCCTACAACAAATCGGGCTTGCCGGTGGAGATCACCGATGCCAAGGGCGGCAAGAAGCAGCTCGCCTTCACCGCCACCGGACAGCTGGCCAGCTACACCGACTGCTCGGGCAAGACCAGCGCCTGGAAGTACGGCGAGCGCGGGGAACTGGTCAGGTTCACCGATGCGGCGGGCAATGCCACCCAGTACCACTACGAGGCCGGGCAGCTCGCCAGCGTTACCCATCCCGACCAGCGGGTGGAGCGCTTCGAGCGCGACGCCGAGGGGCGGCTGCTGGTGCACACCGATGCGCTGCACCGCCGCACCGCCTGGCGCTATAACGAGGTCGGTCTGATTGCCGAGCGCACCGACGCCGCCGGCCAGACGCTCGGCTACCGGTGGGACCGGCTGGGACGGCTGGCCACGCTCACCAACGAGAACAGCGCCAGCACCGAATTCCAGTACGACCCGGTGGGGCGCCTGCTGCGCGAGAGCGGTTTCGACGGCAAGACGACCGAGTACAACTACGACCCGGCAAGCGGCTTGCTGGATTGGACGGTGGACTCGGGCCAACTGATGACGGATTTCGTCTTTGACGCCATGGGTCGCCTCACGCGCCGCCGTGCGGGGCTGATCGACGCCGACAACCGGGTGCCGCATGTACTGACGGAAACCTTCGCCTATAACGGCAACGGGCGCCTGATCCTGGCCGAAAACGCCGACAGCCGCCTGCAATGGTTCCACGATGCAGCGGGCAATGTGGTACGCGAGCACCAGCACTACCGCTGCCTGAAGGAGCCGCTGGTGGCCGTGTGGCGGCACGAATACGACGCGCTGAACCAGCGCATCGCCACCGTTCGCCCGGACGGGCACCGCGTGGGCGTGCTTACCTACGGCTCGGGCCATGTGCACGGCGTGATGCTGGACGACCGGGAGTTGGTGCAGTTCGAGCGCGACAACCTGCACCGGGAGATTGCCCGCACGCAGGGCAACCGGCTGGCGCAGTCGCAGGTGTACGACCCCGCGGGACGCCTCCTGGAGCAGACGCTTTCACACGTCGAGGGCGCCCATGCGGGCCAGCGCATGCTGCGCCGCGAGTACCAATACGATGCGGCGGGGCAACTGTCCAGCATCCGCGACCTGCGGCGCGGCACGCTGCAATACCGCTACGATCCGGTGGGGCGCCTGCTGGAGGCCAACAGCGCGCTCGGGGTGGAAACCTTTGACTTCGACCCGGCGGGCAATCTGCTGCACGACCCCGACACGCGCGTATTCAAAGCCGACCCGGCCCGTGGCCGGCCCGAGTTCCACAGCCGCCTGCAAGGCCGCCCGAAGCTGGTGGACAACCTGCTCAAGCAGTACGCCGGTACCCACTACGAGTGGGACGAGCGCGGCAACCTGAGTTTGCGCGTGGTCAACGGTGTCCATGAGCGCTTCGCCTGGGATGCCTTCAACCGGCTGGTGGGCTGGCACAATCCGAAGGTGGAGGTGCGTTACCGGTACGACGCACTTGGGCGGCGGCTGTCCAAGTCGTCATCGGCCAACTACTTCGAGAATCAGAATGACGGCGAAATCTACCGGCGCAACGAGCGGGCACGGCTGAACCAGGAATACGGCTGCGCCTTCACGCTGTATGGCTGGGACGGTGACCAACTTGCGTGGGAGAGCCGCCAGGAACCCGAGGCCGGTGTCGGCGACCACTTCCGGATAATACCGGGTGCGGAGCGCACCACGCACTACCTGTACGAGCCGGGCAGTTTGGTGCCGCTGGCGCAGGCGGTGCGGCGCGAGGCCATCGACCTGCTGCCTGAACCCGCCTGGGAGGGCGACTACGACCTGGACGACGATCCGCTGTGGACCCGCGAGATTGCGCCGCAGCCGTTCGAGGCGCTGGCGTGGTATCAATGCGACCACCTGGGCACGCCGCAGGAACTGACCGACGAGGCGGGCGAGCTGGCGTGGAGCGCGCAGTACAAGGCATGGGGCGCCGCGCAGGAGGCAATCTCGAACGCCGCGAGGAAGGCCGGCATCCAGAATCCGCTGCGCTTCCAGGGGCAGTATTACGATCACGAGAATGGGCTGCACTACAACCGGCACCGGTATTATGATCCGGGAACCGGGCGCTTCGTCTCCAAAGACCCTATCGGGCTGGCTGGCGGGCTGAACCTGAATCAGTACGCGCCGAACCCGATAAGCTGGGTTGATCCGCTCGGGCTGGCATGCAGTCAGACGCGGCGCGCTAGTCTGAGAGAAGTTCGGCGACAGCTTGGCATTCCAATGTCTCAGCAACCAACAAGTCAGAAAATGGTTCCATTAACTGACTCAAGCGGTGCTTGGATCCTCGGCAACGACAAGCACCCGATCATGACCAGAGAGTTGACCTATCAGTTGAATGGGAAGAACGTGATTATTCAAGACCACTCGGCAGGGCACTACTACAATGAAGGAGGTGTTGGCGACCAGCCGTCGCACCATAATGTACGCCCCGAAGACAATACTCGGACGGGCAAAGTCGATGGTATGGACGATCATTACCATTTCAATTGCCGGAATAAGAAATGAAGACAACTGCGAGGTTAATGAATCCCAAAGCCATGATTTCCATATATGGTGAGTTTCCGTCACTTAGTGGATCTGAACTTTCTGACGTCCATGTCAAGCGCGATGAGCCGCGGCTATCGGTCAAGCTTATAACTGAAGAGAAGCCAAAATCTTGCCCTGACCGATGGCCCAAGAACTATGACGTGGTTCATATTAAGCTATCATTTGTCGGCTTGAGCTGCTTGTCCTTCAGCCACTGGGGGCATGAGAACATCATCGACAAGTTCGAATGGGAGGATATGGAAGAATCAGTATCTGTGCGGTTTGTATGCAAAAATCAAACTACGTTGGCATTCTCATGTGATTGGATTCGCATCGAGAGCATTACTTACGGGCATGTTGGCAGTCCGTGAAAGACATACGAAGGGGCCGCAAGCTGACGCCGCGCCCTCGAATCAGTAACGTGTCGAACCCGGTAGGCCCTGTGGAATTGAGTCACGGCAATCAGCCTGCCCCCGACCAACGGGCTATCAGAACCACAATGTTATCCATGATCGATGGACGGCATATCCGATACATTAGTGGGGCGACAAAATGATTTGCCACAAGGTGTGGATAGGATGAAATTGTTGAAGCAAGGATTAACAGGTCGCTGAAATACCTCCAGCGGACGTCAGCGTGACAACTGGCTGAAGCGTTGATTTGAGGACCCCATCCAACCCCACATTCATGCGCGGCGGAGACACCTTCACCGAAAGTTTGTTCACCATGCGGCGTCTGGATGATTTCGTGCCGAAGTCGCACCCGCTGCGCTCGATCCGAACCATGGCCAACCAGGCGCTGGTGAAGATGGACCGGTTGTTCGCGCAGATGTACGAGGCCGACATCAAGGGTGGCCGGCCTAGCATCGCGCCGGAGAAGTTGCTGCGCGCCATGCTGCTGCAGGTGCTCTACAGCATCCGCTCCGAACGTCAATTGATGGAGCAGACGCAGTACAACCTGCTGTTTCGCTGGTTCATCGGGCTATAGATGGACGCCCCAGTTTGCGTGCCAACGGTCTTCACCAAGAACCGCGAACGGCTGACTAAGCATGATGCTGTGATCGAGTTCTTCAACGAGGTGCTGGCTATCGCGCAGAAGAAGAACTGGCTGTCGGGGGAGCACTTCAGCGTCGACGGCACGCTGATTCAGGCGTGGGCAGGCCACAAGAGCTTTGTGCGCAAGGACGGCGGTGACAAGGACGATAACGACGGCGGTAACTTCAAGGGTCGCAAGCGCAGCAACGACACGCACGAGTCCAAGACCGATCCCGATGCCAGGCTGTACCGCAAGGGCAAGACTGCGAGTGAACTGCGCTACATGGGCTATACCCTGAGCGACAACCGCCACGGCCTGGTGGTGAACGCCATGGTGACCAATGCGGACGGACACGCCGAGCGCGAGGCCCGCGAAGGTCATGCATCAACGATGCCAGGCAGGTGACTGAAGATCTGAATGTGGAAGTCACCGTGGGCGCGGATAAAGGCTACGACGCGCAGGAGTTCATTCAAGCCTGCCTGGAGATGAAGGTGACGCCGCATGTGGCGCAAAACACCTCGGGTCGGCGCTCGGCGGTTCCTGATGCCATTGCCCGCAGCGAGGGATATGCCATCTCGCAGCAAAAGCGCAAGCTGATCGAGCAAGGCTTCGGCTGGGTCAAGACGGTCGGGCGCATGCGCCAGGTGATGGTGCGCGGACTGAAGCGAGGCGACTAGATGTTCGTGCTGAGCATGGCCGCCTACACCTCGTGCGCATGCGTTCGCTGGGAAAAATCCGTCCGCAGTTGCAGTAAGCGGGCCAAGAATGCCGGAAACGGGCGCCCAACAGCCGAAAAAAACGATTCAGGGGCGCATAGCTTCCGGATTGTGAAATCAAGCAGTGCTTACCTGCACAGGCGGAAAGCATTCCGTTTGTGCGGCAGTACTTCAGCAGCCTGCTAGTCTGCTATTACCTTGAGCGTAGCGCCGACAGCGGGTCACTGCTGGCGTTGGCCTATTGCGGGCTTCTTCCTGAACCTGTTTAACCTGGTTCCGCTTTCACCCTTCGATGGCGGGGGGCGGGCTGTGGCAATGACAGCACCAGCCCGTTACTGTTACGGTCACTGCGGCGGCGCGCAAGCCACCGAGGTAAAATCGCCCCGGCCGCACAATCCGGCGAGGCGCCGGGTGCTCTGCGATCTGTAGCCAGACTCCAGCAATTCCCAGTCAACCGCGCCAGCTGGAGGCATTGGTTTGCGAGGGGAAGCAAACCGCCAGCAGGCCAGTTTTCTCAGCGATCAGAGGGCACTAGCTCCTGACCAGCAACACCGGGCAGTGCGCATGGGCAAGCACTCGCCTGGCGACCGAGCCGATGATGGCATCCAGGAAGCCGCCGCGGCCGTGCGAGCCCATCACGATCAGGCTGGCGCCGATGCTGCCCGCGTACTCGACGATGCGGGCCGGTGCGAAGCCGACGAAGCCGTGGCACTCGCAAGCGATACCGGCCTCGCCCAGGATGCTCGCCACGGACTGCATCGCCTTGTCGTTCTGTTCGCGATGCCAGGCATCCAGGGTGGACCGGTCGATGAAGGTCTTGATGTCGCCAGCCACATCCGGTTCGCAGTGCACCACGTGCACCACGAAATCGCGGCTGAACAGGGGATTCTGTACCAGGTAGCGGGCGGCCGCGTCGCTATAGGCCGACCCGTCGGTCGCAAGCAGGATCTTGTTCATGGAATCGCTCCTTATGTGCGCCGGTTCCCTGCCCTGCGCTCGCGCGGGGCGCAGTGGCCGCCCAGTTCGTCCCCGGCGTGCGCAAGCGTGCGCCTGGCCCTGGCCCGGCTGACCAGGACGGACACGAACAACGTCATGGCGACGGCGCCGAGAGACCAGTGCACCGGCACATGGAACCACGGCTCGGCCAGCATCTTGGCGCCGATAAAGGACAGCACGATGGCCAGGCCGTACTTCAGATAATGGAAATGCTGCGCCAGGTTGGCCAGCAGGAAATACAGCGCCCGCAGCCCCATGATGGCGAAGATGTTCGAGGTGAAGACGATGAACGGGTCGGTGGTGACGGCGAAGATGGCCGGAATGCTGTCGACGGCAAACACCAGGTCGGTCGCCTCGACCAGCAGCACCACCAGGAACATCGGTGTCGCATGGCGCAGGCCGTCGACGCGCACGAAGAAGTGCTCGCCGTGATAGTCCGCGGTGATCCGCATATGCGCACACAGGAAGCGAACGATGGGATTGCGCGAGAGATCGGGGGCACGCCTGGAGACGAACAGCATCTTGATGCCGGTGAACAGCAGGAACACGCCGAACACGTAGAGGATCCACGAGAATTCGCTGATCAGCCACACGCCGAGCAGGATCATGACGGCGCGCATCACGATCGCGCCGACCACGCCGAACAGCAGCACCCTGCGCTGCAACTCCGGCGGCACCGCGAAATAGCCGAAGATCATCGCGAACACGAACATATTGTCGACCGACAGCGACAGCTCGATCAGGTAGCCGGTATAGAACTCCAGCACCTTGCGGTCTGCGGTCTCGCGTCCGGCGCTTCCGGCCAGCAGCCACCACAGGGCGATGCCGAAGAGCACCGCCAGCGTCGACCAGGCCAGGGTCCAGCCCAGCGCCTCGCGCGTTGAAACGCGGTGCGCGTGCCGGCCGCCAAGGACGAACACGTCCACCACCAGCGTCCCCAGCACCAGGACCAGGAAGCCGGCCCACATCGGGGCGGTGGCAAAGGTATCCATGCCGCTAGGGTCCTGCTCCGTCGGCAGATGTCATGGCAAGTTCCTCGCGGCGCGGGGCACTAGGCCCGCCTCGCATCCCGGTGCGTCGTGCGCCGCGCATCCGGTTCGCCGCAGTAATGGAGGATCTCGGCGCGGGCGGTGTTGCGCAGGCGCATGGCGGCGGGCCAGTCTGCGCCGTCCGGCCAGAGCGGGCTGCCGATGACCACGCCGATTGGCCCGCGGCGCGGCAGCCACTGGCCGTCGCGCAGCACCGAGCGGGTGCCGCGGATGGCGACCGGCACCACAGGCGCGCCGGCCCGCGCGGCCGCCAGGAAAGCGCCCGAGCGGAAGGCCTGCAGCCCCGGCGCACGGCCGAAGGTGCCTTCGGGGAAGAACAGCGCCGAATGCCCGGCGCGCACCGCGGCCACCACGCGCTCCACGTCCTCGTGCTCGCGCACGTTATCGAAGCGGTCGATGAAGTCCGCGCCGATGCTGGCCAGGTAGGTGCCGGGAATGCGCTGGCGCTGCAGCTCGCGCTTGGCGACCATGCATACCGGCGTGGGCAGCGCGGCCACCAGCACGATGCCGTCCAGGTAGCTGGCGTGGTTCGAGACCAGGATGCAGGGCCGGTTGCGCGGCAGGTGCTCAAGCCCTTGCACGAACCAGGGCACCGCGCCCAGCCTGAGAAACAGCCGGGCGGCGTGGTGGCTGAGCGTCCAGCCCAGTGCCGGCCGGTGCAGCGCAACCGATGCCAGCCAGGTCGCCGGCGCCAGCGTTGCGAACAGGAGCCAGGTGTAGAGCGCGTAGGACAGGCTCGCGGCGGTCTGCCGGCCGCGCCGCAGTTCCGGCCGCAGCGCGCGCCAGCCAAAGCGCGCGATCTGCAGCCAGGGCGCTTCCACGCCGCGGCCGGGGCGTCCGTGCTCGAAGCGCTCGCGGCAGGCGGCGCGCCGGATCTTGCCGCTCGATGTCTTCAGGATGCTGTGCGGCGGCACCAGCGCGATATGGTCGGGCGGCATGCCCAGCACGTCGAGGGCGGTCTTCAGCGCCTGCCGGTGCAGCGCGCGGCGCGCCTGCACATCCTTCTCTGCGGTTTCCGCCATCACCACGATGCGTTCCGTGCCGCTATCCGGATCGGGACTGCCGAACACGGCCACGCAGCCCTTGCGTATGCCGGGGATGGCGCCGACCGCCTGCTCCAGTTCATAGGGATAGATATTGCGGCCGCCGCGAACGATGGTTTCCTTGGCGCGCCCGGTGATATAGACCTCATCGGCGGCGATATAGGCATAGTCGCCGGTGTTCAGCCAGCCGCGGTCGAACAGCTGGCGGGTCTGCACGGGATTGCGGAAATAGCCGCTGGTGGCTGAAGGGCCGCGGAACTGCAGCAGGCCTTCATGCCGCTCGCCCAGTTCGCGTCCTGTGGCGTCGACGATGCGGACTTCGTGGCCGGACAGCGGCCGGCCGCAGGACGGGAATTCCAGTGTCTCGCGCTCGCCAGTGGGCCCGTGTTCGCCCGCGGGCACGGCCACGGCAGTACGCGTGAATTTGTCGCGGTCGATGCGGTCGGCCGCCAGCCCTCGGCCAAGCGGCGGAAAGGTCAGGCCCAGCGAGGCCTCCGCCAGCCCGTACACCGGCGCGGCAGCCTGCGGGCGCAGGCCGTAGCGGGCAAAGCGCTCCATGAAGACGCGCATGGTCTGCAGGCTCACCGGCTCCGCGCCATTGAAGACGAAGCGCCAGCTGGACAGGTCCAGCCCGGCCAGGTCGGCATTGGCGAGCTTGCGCAGGCACAGTTCGAAGGCGAAGTTGGGCCCGCCCGAGAGCGTGCCGCGGTACTTGTGGATCGCCCAGAGCCAGCGCTCGGGCCGCGCCAGGAAGGCAAGCGGCGACATCACCACCAGCGGGTAGGCGTAGTACAGGCTGCCCAGCCAGGCGCCGATCAGGCCCATGTCGTGATAGAGCGGCAGCCAGCTGACAAAGACGTCCTGCGAGCCGACGGCCAGGGTCTTGCCCATGGCGCGCAGGTTGGCCAGCAGGTTGGCATGGCTGAGCACGACCCCCTTGGGCGAGCCGGTGCTGCCTGAGGTGTATTGCAGCAGGGCGATGTCGTGCGCGCGCAGCATCGGATGGACCGGGGCGCCGCCGCCGTCCGCCAGCTCCTGCGGCGTGAGCACGCTATGCAGCGTTCCCGTGCTGGCCTTGAGCAGGGCCGCCAGCGGCCGCGCCTGTGCCACCGTGATCAGGACCGGCGCCTGCGCGTTGGCCAGGATGCCGGCGTGGCGCTGCAGGTGGTCGCCGATCTGCGCCAGCCGCGCCGGCGGGTAGAGCGGCACCGGAATCCCGCCCGCCAGCAGCACGCCGCAGAAGCTGTAGAAGTATTCGGGGCTGGTGGGCAGCATGATGGCCACGGCCGTGCCCGCGCTCACGCCGCGGGACACCAGCCCGGCCGCGATGGCCGCGGCGCCGCGGTGCAGCTGGGCAAAGCTGATCTGCGTGTCTGCGCCGTCGCCGTCCTGCAGGATGATGTGGGTGCGCTCCGGGTGGCTGCGCAAGTGCCAGCGCAGCACGTCCGGCAAGGTGGCGGCACTGTCGGGCGCCTGTGCCGCCGGGGCAGGGCGGGCCTGGCGCAGGTGCGTGCCGCTCGCTCCGGGCGGCAGGTCCTGGGCGGCGAGCAAGGCGCGCAGCAGCGCGCGCGGGGTGTCGGCCTGGGCCAGCACCTGCTCCGGCAGGCTGACGCCGAAGCGGTGTTCAAGGCGGGTCAGCAGCTCGGCGCGCGTGAGGCTGTCGAAGCCCAGGTCGCCTTCGAGCGTGCTGTCCAGCGCGACCGTCACTTCGGACTCTGCCGGCGGGCGCATGGCCGAAGACATCTCCCGCACGATGCCGAGCAGGGCATCTTCGTAGTTCTGCCTCGGGGGAGAATCCGCTTTCATGCGCGTACGGCCTCTGTCCACGCGACACCGCGGCCGCCGCCGAGTGCTGGCTGGCACGGCGGCCCTTGTCGATGACGCCTGGACTGACACCCTAAAGATAGGCTGCGTGCGGAAATTGTCGAGGCAGGTGCCGAACCGGGCACAGGCGGGCAAGCCCCGACTGCACGCCGATCCGGCAGCATCGTGCACATGACAATGAAATCCGCGCCCGCGTACGGGTTGCCTCTCTATGCTGGAAGGTAGAGCGCGGACGCGCATTCCCGAGGATGGCAAAGCCATGAACGCTGACGCAGCCCTGGCCGGCCGGATCCTGGAGGTTGCCCTGATGCTGGGCGAGCGCAGCGGCTGGGATGCCCTGCACCTGCATGACGTTGCCGACGACATGGGCATCGGCCTGGACCAGATCCATCGGCATTACCGGCAGAAGGACGACCTGGCCGAAGCCTGGTTCGAGCGGGCCGACCTTGCGCTCGTGCGCGCTTCCTCGCGTGAAGGCTGGGCCGCCCTGTCCCACCGCGAGCGCCTGGAGCAGGCCATCCTCGCCTGGCTCGAGGCGCTGGCTCCGCACCGGCAGCTCACCGCCCAGATGCTGCGCTACAAGCTGCAGCCGGAGCACGTGCATCTGCAGGTGCAGGGCCTGCTGCATATCAGCCGCACCGTGCAATGGCTGCGGGAATCGGCGCGCCTGCCCGAATCCGGCTGGCGCCGCGAATTGGGCGAGGTCGTGCTGACCGGAATCTTCCTTTCCACCTTTGGCTGTTGGCTACGCGACCGTTCTCCGGATTCCGGCCACACGCAAGCGTGGCTCGAACGGCAACTGCGCTGCGCCGAGCGCCTGGCCTGGCGCCGCCCTGGCGACAAGGGAGCCCGGTCCGGATGGACACGATCACCCATGCCTTGATGGGGGCGCAGGCCGCGCTCGCCATCCCTGTCGCCGAGGTTCCCGGCCGGCGACTCAGCACGCGCGAACGCCTGCTGCTTGGCGCTGCGGCCGGTGCCTTTCCGGATATCGATTTCCTGGGTTTTTTGGTCCATCCGCTGCGTTTCCTGGCGCAGTGGCACCAGGGGCCGACCCATTCGCTGCTGCTGCTCCCCGCCTGGGGCGCGCTGCTTGCCGGCCTGTTCTGCCTGGCGGCGCACCGGCGCGAGGCCTGGAGGGAAGCGTTCGCCGTCAGTTGCCTCGGCGTGGCCAGCCACATCGCGCTGGACCTGGTCACGGTCTATGGCACCCGCATCTTCTATCCCGGCTCCGAACGGCGCTTCAGCCTTGGCACCAGCTTCCTGATCGATCCGCTGTTGAGCGGCATTGTCGTGTCCGGACTGGTCCTGGCACTGTTGCTGGCGCTGCAGTGGCGCGGTCGGGCGGCACTGGCGGGCATGGCGCTGCTGTGTGCCTATGTCGGCGTCCAGGCTGTGCTCAGGCAACGGGCGCTGGAACTGGGCAACGAATCCTTGCGCACTGCCGGTATCCAGGCGCAGCGCGTGGATGCGCTGCCCCAGCCGTTCTCTCCGTTCAACTGGAAACTGATTGCCCGCGCGGAGACGGACTACCGCGTCGCCCACGTCAACCTGGCCGGGCATCGGGCCTGGGTGCCGCAATGGCAGGTGCTGGGGCGCCTGCCGGCCATGGCCAGGGCCTACGAACCGCCCGGGCGCATGGTCTGGACCGAGCGGCCGCAGCTGCTGGAGGCGCCGGCTGAGCAGGCGCTGGCATGGCAGCTCTGGGTGCGGCCGGACTTTGCCGATTTCAGGCAGTTCGCGGTCTATCCGGCCTTGTCCGCCATCACGGCGATGCGGGCATCGCCATCCGTGCCGCCGGGCGCAGCGGTCGCCTGCGTCTGGTTCACCGACCTGCGCTACGACCTGCCCGCGCTGGAAGACATCTTCCGCTATGGCTATTGCCGCGACAGTGCGCAGGCACCGTGGCGGCTGTACCGGCTTGCCTATTTCAGCCAGGACCAGCGCCAGCGCCTGGAGTAGGGCAGCGAGGCGCTTGGCCACGCATCGATTTGCCTGTTCCGCGATAGACCTTTAAGGTGTCGGCTTTGGCCGGCGCATACCGGGATTCCGGGGCCCGGCCGGCCCGGAGCCCGCCACATGACCGCACCCCAGCCCGACGACCGCACCCGCCGCATCATGCTGTGGGTGGTGGCGGTCGGCTTCTTCATGCAGACGCTGGACTCGACCATCGTCAACACCGCGCTGCCGTCGATGGCGCACAGCCTGGGCGAGAGTCCGCTGCGGATGCAGTCGGTGGTGATTGCCTACTCGCTGACCATGGCGGTGATCATCCCGGCATCGGGCTGGCTGGCTGACCGCTTCGGCACCCGCACCATCTTCCAGACCGCCATCGGGCTGTTCGTGGTGGGTTCGCTGTTGTGCGCCTACGCGCCTACGCTGAACTTCCTGATCGGCGCGCGCGTGGTGCAGGGCGTGGGCGGGGCCATGCTGCTGCCGGTGGGGCGGCTCTCGGTGCTGCGCACCTTCCCGCGCGAGCAGTACCTGCAGGCGCTCAGCTTCGTCGCCATCCCCGGCATGATCGGCCCGCTGATCGGGCCGACGCTGGGCGGCTGGCTGACGCAGGTGCTGTCGTGGCACTGGATCTTCCTGATCAACGTGCCGGTCGGGCTGCTGGGCGCACTGGCCACGGTGCGCTATATGCCCAACGCGCGGCTGACCGGCATCGGGCCCTTTGACATCGCCGGCTACCTGCTGCTGGCCATCGCCATGCTGTCGCTGTCGTTCTCGCTCGACGGGCTGGCCGGGCTGGGCTTTCAGCATGCCACCGTGCTGATGCTGCTGATCGCCAGCATGGCCGCGCTGACCGCCTACGGGCTGCACGCCAACCGGCGCAAGCAGCCGCTGTTCCCGCTGCGGCTGTTCCGCATCCACAGCTTCAGCGTGGGGCTGCTGGGCAACCTGTTCGCACGGATCGGCAATGGCTCGATGCCGTTCCTGATCCCGCTGACGCTGCAGATCAGCCTGGGCTATTCGCCGTTCGATGCGGGCCTGATGATGTTGCCCGTCACCGCCGCCGGCATGGCCTCCAAGCGCCTGGCCACGCGCCTGATCCAGCGCCACGGCTACCGCCGCGTGCTGGTGGCCAATACCTTCGTGGTGGGGCTGGTGATGGCAGCCTTTGCGCTGATCACGCCGCAGTTGCCGCTGTGGCTGCTGGTCCCGCTGCTGGCGCTGTTCGGCATGGTCAATTCGATCCAGTTCACGGCCATGAACACGGTCACGCTGAAGGACCTGAGCGGGGCAGGCGCCAGCAGCGGCAACAGCATGTTGTCAATGGTGCAGATGCTGTCGATGAGCCTGGCGGTGACCGCGGCGGGCGCCTTGCTGGCGACCTTCCAGCACCGCTTCGGCGGCGATTCCACGGCGGTGCTGCCGGCGTTTCATGCCACCTTTGTCTGCATGGGGCTGATCACGTGCGCGTCGGCCTGGATCTTCATGCAGCTGGGGGTGCGCGAAGCCGCGCCGGCGATACCGGTGCAGCATGGCGAGAAGGAGGTGTGAACGCCTGCGCCCGGGCGCCTGCGTGACACATGGGGCGCTTTGCGGGGGCGGCCGCGAACTTACCCGCACTTCGCGGCTCCTATCCACATGAGCCGGCAGCGCCCGGTGCAAGGAGGCGCCCATGCAGCCGACAGGCAAGCCCGAGACCGAACCCGCCATTCCGCCGTCGTCCGGCGCCACTTCCGGCGGCAGCACGGTGCCGCACACGGCCCCGGCCACCCCTGACGGCGCCGGCGCGGTGCCGGGGCCATCGGCGGCGCCCGGCAAGGTCCATGCGGCGGCGCAGCCGGCGCTGGTCACGGACCGGGACTGCCCGCCGCCGCACACGCTGCCCGGCTGCGCTTGCGCCGACATGCTGTCGCCCGCGGCGCGCTACTGCGAGCTGTTCGTCGACGTCCAGCACAGCGGCCTGTTTGCCGACAGCAAGACCTTCCCTGACTGCATTCCCAACTGCGACCCGGACCTGATCGTGGCACGCTACCGCGAAACGCGCGACACGCCGGGTTTCTGTCTGGCGGATTTCGTGCAGGCGCATTTCACCCGCGCCACCGTGCCGGAGAGCCACTACGTGTCAGACCCGGCCAGCACCCTGCGCGAGCATATCGACGGCCTGTGGCCGGTGCTGACGCGCGAGCCCGTGGCCCATCCGCCGTTGTCGTCGCTGTTGCCGCTGCCGCACCGCTACGTGGTGCCGGGCGGGCGCTTCGGCGAGCTGTATTACTGGGACTCCTACTTCACCATGGAGGGGCTGGCCGGCAGCGGGCGCGGCGACCTGATGGTGGAGATGGCGCGGAACTTCGCCTACCTGATCGACACCTATGGCCTGGTGCCGAACGGCACGCGCAACTACTACCTGAGCCGCTCGCAGCCGCCGGTGTTTGCGCTGATGGTGGACCTGCTCGAGCGCGAGCAGTTGGCCAGCGCCATCGACTTCCTGCCGCAGCTGCGCCGGGAATACGCCTTCTGGATGGACGGTGCCGACTGCGTGCGGCCGGGCCACGCGCACCGACGGGTGGTGTGCCTGCCCGACGGCGCGGTGCTGAACCGCTACTGGGACGACCGCCCGTGGCCGCGCGAAGAGGCCTTCCTGGAAGACATGGAGACCGCAATGCGCAGCGGCCGGCCGCATCACCTGGTGTTCCGCGACCTGCGCGCCGCGGCGGAATCGGGCTGGGACTTCAGCTCGCGCTGGCTCGATTCGCCATCCACGCCCACCGGCCAGCCCGCGGACCTTGCCACCATCCGGACCACGGCGATGCTGCCGGTCGACCTCAACGCATTGCTCTGGCACCTGGAAACGCGCCTCGCCGTGCTGTGCGAGCAGGCGGGCGATGCCGCGGCGGAGGCTTACCGCGTGGCGGCGCAGCGGCGCGAGGCAGCCATCCTGCAATACATGTGGAACGACACCGCGGGCGCCTTTGTCGACTACGACTGGTGCCGCGGCGCGCCGCGGCTGTGCCTGACCGCGGCAATGGTGATGCCGCTCTATCTCGGTCTTGCGTTGCCGTCGCAGGCGCAAGCCGTGGCGCAGGCGGTGAAGGACCGGCTGCTGGTTGACGGCGGGCTGGCCACCACGGAATGTGCTTCGGGCCAGCAATGGGACCATCCCAATGGCTGGGCGCCACTGCAATGGCTGGCCGTGCGCGGGCTGGCACGCTATGGCCATGACGACCTGGCGCGTGAGATTGCGCAGCGCTGGCTGGCGACCGTGGCCAGTCTCTACACCCATGAATGCAAGCTGGTGGAGAAATACCGCATCCGGCATATCGAAGGGCCGGCCCGGGGAGGGGGCGGGGGCGAGTATCCGTTGCAGGATGGCTTTGGCTGGACCAACGCGATTGCCGGCGCGTTGATGGCTCTATACGGAGAGGTGCCGGCAAGATGCCGGGCGGATGATTTGGCGAGCTGAGGTGGGCACACTGCGCTTGCATCGCGTTGGGGGGATTTGGGGATTGCTGCTCAATGCGGTCGGGGTGTCGCTCTTGACTAGCGTGGGCTGTTTTGCCGGCTGCGCCGGCGAAACAGCCCACGCCTGCCAAGAGCCACAGCCGAATCGCATGGCAACAACAAGAACAGCCACCTTCAAAATTTCACGGACACACTCATCCAGTACCGGCGCCCATCCTCGACATGCCCATAGTCGGTGTAGTTCACCTGCTTGTCGAAGAGGTTGTAGATCCCGGCAAACACCGACACGTTCCTGGTAACCGTGTAGGTCGCCCCCAGGTCGACAGAGGTGTACGACGGCGCCACCACGGTGCTGGATGACGGCCCCGTGATCGGCTGGCTTTCCTTGCCGCGGTAGTTGACGCGCGCCCAGGCATTGACCTTTTCGCTCGGCCGCCAGTTCAGCGTGGCCACCAGCAGGTGCATCGGCAACTGGTTCAGCGGCTGACCCTGGTACTGGCCGCTCTTCTGTTCCGACTTGGTATAGGTATAGCTGCCGGTCAGTGACCACGCCTGCGCGATCGGCCAGCGCAGGCTGGCTTCCACCCCGCGCGAGTAGGCGCGGTCCACGTTCATGTAGGTGGTCGGGTTGGCGCCGAACCGGTTAGGTCCGTCGGTGCACTGCGTGGCCGGGCAGGCGACGCGCGTGATCTTGTCCTTGAAGTCGTTGTTGAACAGCGTCACGCCCGCCTGCAGGCCGTTGCCCTTGTCATAGAGCAGGCCCAGTTCCTGCGACAACATCGTCTCGGGCTTCAGGTCCGGGTTGCCGTACATATTGCCGCCGCGGCTGGTCTGGCCCCAGCCGGCCACGGTCTGGCGCAGGTCCGGCGCACGGAAGCCGGTCGACACCCCGCCCTTGACCGTCCAGCGCTCGGCCGCATGCCACACGCCGTACAAGCGCGGGCTGTAGTGCTGGCCGAAGTTCTGGTCGTGATCCATGCGCACGCCGCCGGTCAGGGCAAAGCTCTGCGCCAGGCGCCACTCGTCCTCGGCAAACAGCGCCCACTGGTAGCGCTCGACCTGGTTTGGGCCGCCGGCGATCTGGTTGCCGGTCTGGTCGTTCAGGCGCTGGTTCAGGTATTCGCCGCCGACCGACAGCATATGGTTGCCCAGTGGCATGGCCCAGCTGGTGCGCAGGTCCAGGTTCTTGATCTTCATCCGGCGGCTGCGGTTGTCGAACTCCTCCTGCTGGATATAGCTGTCGGAGACGCCGAAGCCCCAGCGGCCGGTATGCGACAGCGCGTATTTCTCGCTGCGGTAGTCGGTCTCGGAGGAGGTGGGGCAGCCGGAGCGCGGGCAGGCGGTGCCGGGCGGCAGCGGCGGCACGGTCTTGCCCACGGTCTCGCTGCGCAGCTGGCGCATGCCGGTGGCCTCGAACACGATGTCGTGGTTGCGCGTGGGCGTCAGCGCCAGCTTGGCGGTCAGGCTCTCGGCGCGGCGGCCGCGGAAGCCGTAGTCGATATCGTCTTCGATGCGGTGCGTGCTCTGGCCGTACAGCTGCAGGCCCAGCAGCTCGCTCTTGAGCGGCCCGGCCAGGTAGAAGTTGCCCTGGTAGAGATTGCCGGAGTCGCTGTTCTCCTGCAGCGTGGCGTCGCCGCGCAACTCGCCCGTCCACGTCCTGGGCACCTTGCGCGTGATGATGTTGATCACACCGCCCATGGCGTCGGAGCCGTACAGCGACGACATCGGCCCGCGCACCACCTCGATGCGCTCGATCGCGGACAGCGGCGGCGTCCAGCTGCTTTCCACGCCGGACGAGTCGGAGTTGGTGCGGGTCTCACGCGAGTTCTGGCGCTTGCCGTCGATCAGGATCTGGGTGTACTTGGCGCCCATGCCGCGCAGGCTGATGTCGGTCCGGTCGCCGCCGCCGCTGACGATCACGCCTGGCACTTCCACCAGCGCATCGTTGATGTCGCGATAGGCCTTGTTCTCCAGGTCTTTGCGCGTGACCACGCTGATCGACGCGGGCGCGTCGCGGATGTCCTGCTCACTGCCGGCCGCCGTCACCACCACGGTGGCGAGGGTGGCTTCCGTCTTCAGCGCCTGCGCCTGTGCCCAGGCTCCCGTCATGCCGGAGGCGGCGCATGCCGCCGCCAGCATCCGCATCCATTGACCCCGTTGTACGCCCGCCGGTGCTGGCAACCCTGCCGCCGCTCTTGTTGCCGCCCCGATCCCGGCGACCTGCCTGAACTTCATCATTTTCCCTGTCTTCTGTAAATAGCAATCATTCTCATATTAAAATTCGAGATGAAGGTGCCTACCAGTCACTTTGGATAGCTTTTGTTTTCTTGACGTTTCTTGACGGAACCGGGGACCGGCGGCCACGTCCACGTCCGCAAGGCCCCGGCAAGCTGCATGCTGATGTGCTTCCACACGCCGCTCGCGCGCGTGCTGCTGATCGACGACGACCTGGAACTGGCGCAGATGCTGCGCGAGTACCTGGAGCCCGATCACTGCACCGTCACGCTGGCGCACACCCGCCAGCAGGGCGAGACCCTGCTGGCCCGCAACGACTACGACGTCGCCCTGCTGGACCTGATGCTCCCCGACGGCAACGGCCTGGACCTGCTCAGGCTGCACCGCGCGCGCTCGCAGCGCCCGGTGATCATGTTCACCGCGCACGGCGATGAAGCCGACCGCGTGCTGGGGCTGGAACTGGGCGCCGACGACTACCTGAGCAAGCCGTTCAGCCCGCGCGAGCTCAAGGCGCGCATGCATGCGGTGCTGCGCCGTTTCCACCGCGCCGCGCCTGCCGCGCCCGCACAGGCGCCGTGGCTGGAGGCTGGCGCGCTGCGCCTGAACCTGGCATCAGGCCTGGCCATCCACGGCAACGCCGAGGCGCCGCTGACCGGGGCCGAGCAGCGCGTGCTGGAAATCCTGATGCGGGCGCCGGGCCGGGTGGTCGCGCGCGCCGAGATCGGCCGGTTCGCGCTGGGCCGCGCGCCGGAACGCTACGACCGCAGCCTCGACACGCATATCAGCGCGCTGCGCCGCAAGCTGGCGCTGGACGGCATCACTTCGCCGCTGCTGATCCGCAACCTGCGCGGGCAGGGCTATTTGCTGGTGCAGGCGCCGTGAACTGGCGCCGCCGCGTGCGCGCGCTGTTTCCGCTGCCGCTGTTCTGGCGCAACTTCCTGACCTTCTGGCTGGGCATGGCCGCGATCGTCGGCATCGGCATGGCGCTGACGGCCGCGGTGGCCTGGTACCGCTTCGACGCGCTCGATGGCCTGAGCCCCGCGGCCCTGACCGAGGATGCGCTGGAAGTCGCCCAGACCCAGGGGCGCCCCGGACTCGAGCGCTGGCTGCGGGCGATGGATTCGCACGCCTCGGCGCTGGACATCTACATTGTCGACGACACGCTGCAGGAACTGCTGGGCCGCCCGTTGCCGGCGCGGCTGCGCAACCGCCTGGCCGACCGGCTGGTGCCGATGTGGCGCGCGGGGTTGATCGGCCATGCTGTCGCGCATGTGCCCGGGCCCGGCGCGCGCGTGTCATGGTGGGACCCGCAACCCATCGCGCTGCCGCAAGGCGGCGAGCTCCTGATGCTGTTCCTGCCGTTCGATTCGTCGCGTTGGGAGGTGCTGCACCTGTCGCCTGTGGTGCTCTCCCTAGGCCTGTTCGCGCTGGCCGTCTCGGCGCCGCTGTGCTGGGCGCTGACGCGGCATGTCACCGGCCCCGTGCGGCGCCTGCGCGAAGCCACGCAAGCGCTTGCCGACGGCGAGCTGGCCACGCGCACGCCGCCGGTGCTGGCCCGCCGCGCCGACGAGCTGGGCCAGCTCGCGCGCGATTTCGATGCCATGGCCGACCGCCTGCAGCGCCTGATGGACTGGCGCGAGCAGCTGCTGCGCAATATCGCGCATGAACTGCGGTCGCCGCTGGGGCGGCTGCGCCTGTCGCTGGAACTGGCGCGGCGGCGCGATGCCATGCTCGACCTGCAGTTCGAGCGCATCGAGCGCGAGACGGAACGGCTCGACGCGCTGGTCGAACGCACGCTGCAGCTGGCGCGGTTGCATGCGATGGCGCCGGTGCTCCGCCCGATCGACCTGGCGGAACTGCTCGACGTCATCGTCACCGATGCCCGCTTCGAAGCCGTGGCCCGGGGCGTGGCGATCTGCTGGACTCCCCCGGATGAACTGATCGTCGAGGCAGATGCCGCGACGCTGGGCAGCGCCATCGAGAACATCCTGCGCAATGCGATCCGGTACACCGACCCCGCCGCGCCCGTGACCGTGACGCTGCAGGCTGATGAGACGGCGATCCGGATCGACATCGTCGATGGCGGGCCCGGCGTTCCGCAAGACGCGCTGGCGAGCCTGTTCGAACCCTTCTACCGCGTACGCAGCGGTCCGGGGCATCCGACCGGGGCGGGACTGGGTCTCAGCATCGCGCAGGCGGGTATTGCCGCGCATGGCGGCACGGTGTCGGCGCACAACGTGGCGCCGCGCGGGCTGGCGCTGCAGGTCTGCCTGCCGCGCAGGACGTGTGACGGCGCTGTTGGCACGGCCGGGACTTTGGCCAGTTAAGGGCGGACGGATGCTGCGGAGATGGCCTTTGCACCATGCAGCCGCTGCAAGCGGCGCGTACTCCTTTGGCGTGGATGCAGCGCTTCAATGCGGCTGCCATGATGCAGATCAATCCGGCGCCTCTCTCCTCACCGTCCAGGCTCTTCGCAGGCACATCTGCCTTGCGCCGGCAAGCCAGATTTACACCTCATGACGCATAAGAACCACGGCGAGCTGTTCGCGGCAAAGGAAAAAATTCCGAGCAAGATCTAAGGCTTGCCTGATTGGTGGCATTAGGTGCCATACATATAGTTCAGCTGTCCCCGGGGCAACCGGCAACTGCAACACAGATCTGGCGGTTCAATGGCGGCACGGGGCGGGGCGGGATCCGTTGGATCCGAAAGCCATCTACCTATCAACTTATTTGAATCACCCATCATGACCCATACCAAGCTCCTCGCTGCTCTGATCGTCGCCGGTACCGCCATGGGCGCGCAGTTTGCACATGCCGCAAATGCCGACGGCCAGATCACCTTCAACGGCCAGATCACCGCCCAGACCTGCACGATCAACGGCAACGGCACGGGCAGCAAGAACTTTACCGTGACACTGCCGACCGTTTCGGCCTCCACCCTGGTCCAGGCTGGTGACACCGCTGGCCAGACGCCGTTCTATATCGCCCTGACCAACTGCACGCCGAACACAGGCAACGTGCATACCTACTTCGAGGCTGGCCCGACCACCGACACCACCACCGGTAACCTGATCGTGGACGCCGGCGGCGCCACCAACGTGCAGATCCGCCTGCTGAACGGCGGCACCGATAACAGCCCGATCAAGGCCGGCTTTGCCGACGCCGCGCAGAATTCCGGCGTAGTCGCCATCAACAGCGGCGCGGCCAAGCTGGAGTACTACGCACAGTACTACGCAACTGGCGCGGCAACGGCCGGTGCCGCCAACTCGACCGTGATGTACTCGATCGCTTACCAGTAAGCCCTGGTACCACAGGGCGCGGAGCGTGTTACCGGCGCGCTCCGCGCCTTCCGAACATTGAGTGTGTGCCGCTTCACCCGGTCAAGTCCGCTGCAACCATCATGAAAACGTCCATCAAGTCCCTGATTTCCGCCGGCGTGATTGCGCTGGGGCTCATGAGCGCGCTGCACGCGCAAGCTTCCGTGGTCATAGCGGGCACGCGGGTCATCTACAAGGCAAAAGACACCGAGACCACGATCAAGCTGACCAACGAAGGTCAGTCGCCGGCGTTGACGCAGGCGTGGATCGACAAGGGCGATGCGAAGGCTGCGCCGTCGTCCATCGACGTACCGTTCACCGTGACGCCGCCGGTGTCGCGCATCGACCCGAAAAAGGGCCAGACGCTGCGCATCATCTACACCGGCGAGCCACTGCCGCAGGACCGCGAATCCGTGTTCTGGCTCAATGTGCTGGAGATCCCGCCAAAGCCCACCGCCGAAGAAGCCGATGTCAACAAGCTGCAGCTGGCTTTCCGCTCGCGCATCAAGCTTTTCTTCCGCCCCGCGGGCCTGGAGGGCAACGCCGACGACGCCCCTGGCAGCATCAGCTGGCGCGTTACCCAGGCAGGCGGCAAGCCGGCGCTTGAGGCAAGCAACCCCAGCAAGTATCACGTTTCTTTCGCCAACCTCGAACTGGTTGGCGGCGGCAAGACCGCGAAGTTTGAAGAAGGCGGCATGGTCGGCCCGGGCGAAGCCAAAACGTTCCCGCTGACCGGCGATGTTGCGCAAGGCACCGAAGCCAGGGTTCGCTACAAGGCCATCAATGACTACGGCGGCGCCGTAAGCGGCGAAGCCGCACTGGGCAGCAGCGCCACCAAGGCCGCTTCGCGCTGACCACACGCCGGGCCGCGTCCGGCGTTCTTCCGAGCTGATTTCTCCGATTGACGATGCCGCAACCAGCGGCAGGGGCAAGTCTTGCCCGCGCAAGGCCAGATATCCGGCATAAACCCATGAAAACCCAGAAGACCTCTTCCTTCCCGTCCCGGCTGCGTCCGGCCAGTGCGGTGGTATTGTCCTTGTTCGCCGGCGTGGGGGCATGGGCCGCGCCCGGTGGTAACAGCGCGCCGACGCTGGTGGCGGAAGTGGAATTCAACGACACCTTCCTGCAGCAGCCCGGCGGTGCCCGCATCGACGCGAGCCGCTTCAACAAGGGCAACGTGGCCTTGCCGGGCAACTATCGCGCAGAGCTGTACGTCAACCAGGCCTGGTTGGGCCGTGCCGAAGTGACGATGCGCCAGGTGGGCGAAGACAGCCGCAACGTGCAGCCGTGCTTTGACCGTGCCGCGATCGAGCGCATGGGCGTGGACCTGGCCAGGTTGTCACCGGAGGCGTCGGCGCGGCTGGACACGGGGTGCGTGTCGCTGCCCGACCTGATCCCCGATGCCACGGCCAGCTTCGACAACGGCGAGCAGCGCCTGGACGCCTCGGTGCCGCAGATCGCCATGTCGCGCTCGGCGCGCGGCTATGTCGATCCCAAGTACTGGGACGAAGGCGTGACCGCGGCGCGCCTGCAGTACAACGCCAACGTCTATCACTCCGACTCCAGCGGGATATCGACCACGCAGAGCTACGTCGGGGTGAACGCCGGACTCAACTTCGGTGGCTGGCGCTTTCGCCATCTGGGCAACCTGACGCACGGCGACGTCGAGGGCACGCGCTACCAGAGCGTGCAGACCAACCTGCAGCGCTCGATTGCGCCGATCAGGAGCCAGCTGATCATCGGCGATGCCTTCACCGACGGCACCCTGTTCGACAGTTTCGGCTTCCGTGGCGTGCAGATTGCCAGCGACGACCGGATGTACCCGGAATCCCAGCGCGGCTATGCGCCGGTGGTCCATGGCATTGCCAACAGCAACGCCCGCGTGCAGGTCCGCCAGGGCGGCAACATCATCTACGAAACCACGGTTGCCCCCGGCGCATTCGAGATCAATGACCTGTATCCGACCGGCTACGGCGGCGATCTCGAGGTGGTGGTCACGGAAGCCGATGGCAGCGTCCATACCTCGCGCGTGCCCTACGCCGCAGCCGTCAATGCGCTGCGCCCGGGCGTCACGCGCTACAGCGTGACCGTCGGCCAGTATCGCAATACGTCGATCCAGAGCAGGCCGATGCTGATGCAGGCAACCGTTCAGCACGGCATCAGCAATATGGTGACCGGCTACGGCGGCGTCATCGCGGCACAGGACTACACGGCGGTGATGGGCGGCGGGGCGCTGAACACGGACTTCGGCGCCTTTGGCGCCGACGTGACCCAGGCCTGGACCAACCTGCAGAATGCACCCAACCGGAGCGGCCAGAGCATGCGGCTGTCGTACAGCAAGCTGGTGGCACCGACCAACACCAACCTGACGCTGGCCGCCTACCGCTATTCCAGCAGCGGCTACCTGAGCATGACCGATGCCATGGCGCTGCGCGACCTGGACCAGCGCGGCCTGGGCCCTGGCACGTTCCTCGGCGGCATCCAGCGCGGGCGCCTGCAGGTAACCATCAACCAGATGCTGCCGCAAGGCTATGGCTCGTTCTACCTGTCCGGCTCCACGCAGAACTACTGGAACCGCGGCGGTTCCGATACCCAGTTCCAGACGGGCTATAACAACAGCTACAAGCGCATCAACTATGGCGTCTCGGCGTCGCGCCAGTTCAACGTCGGCTCAGGCAAGTGGGACACCCGGGTGATGCTCAACGTGGGTATCCCGCTGGGCAAGGGCCAGCACGCGCCGTACTCGATGACCAGCCTGAGCCACGATTCCACCGGGGGCACGTCGCTGCAGGAAACAGTGACCGGCACCCTGGGCCAGGACAGCGCCTTCACCTACGGCGTGAACGCCGGCTACACCGGTGGCGGCGACACCAGGGATGCAGCCACTGTCGGCGCCAACGTCGGCTATGTGTCGCCGATGGCTACCATGACGGCCAGTGCCAGCAAGGGCCGCGACTTCTCGCAAGCAGGCCTGGGCATCAGCGGCGGCATCGTGGCCTATGCGGGGGGCGTGGCCTTCACGCCCACGGTGGGCGACACCATGGCCATCATCGAGGCCAAGGATGCCGCGGGTGCGCGCCTGGCCAACGGCAGCGGCCTGCGCGTGGACCCCTGGGGCCACGCCGTGGTGCCGACCCTGACGCCATTCGCCACCAACCAGATCGAGATCGACCCGAAGGGGCTGCCCATGAGCGTTGAGCTGAAGACGACGCAGCAGAACGTGGCGCCGACCGCAGGCGCGATTGTGAAGATGAAGTTCGAGACCGACAACCCTGGCCGTGCGGCGCTTCTGCGGGCCAACGGACCGGATGGCAAGCCGCTGCCGTTCGGGGCGGAGGTCTTCGATGCACAAGGCCAGAGCGTCGGCACTGTCGCTCAGGGCGGGCGCATCATTGCGCGCGGGCTGAAGACGGATGCAGGCCAGCTGAGCGTGAAGTGGGGTAGGGCCGTTGCGGAAGCATGCAAGCTGGATTATGTCCTGCCGAAGCTTGAAAAAGACGCGAATGCCTCGTATCAGACCGTGGAAGCGGTTTGCCGCTAAAGCTGGAGCGAATGGTGCCGCCCCCATTTTCTTAATGCATGCCAGCCACGGCATGCGCAGGACGTCAGGATGTTGAATTCTACAAGCCCATATCAAAGCCAGCGCGGTGGCGCCTTGCACAAGATATTGTCTGTCCTCACACGATCAGTGAGCAGAGGCCAGGCGACGGCCAGGCCATGGCACGGCATACTGAAGGCAGCTGCGCTGCTGTTTTGCCTGGCACTGCATGGACAGTCGTTCGGCGCGACCTTCTCCTGCACACCGAGTGCCGGTACACTGGACTTCACCGCGCCCACTGGTACATACGGCGTGCCGCGCGATACCCCGGTGGGCACGCATCAGAACAAGGAGTTTGCCGGGCCGGGCACTTATACGTCATCGCCGGGATTCAATATCGCGCTGAACAACTGCCCGGCCGGCATGACTTCGGTGAGCTATCGCATCGATGCCGTGACCCCGGCTCTCGATGCCGCCAACTCGGTGGTATCGCTCGATGCCTCCTCGACGGCATCCGGCATCGGCGTGCAGTTGCTCGATGATTCCGGCAATGTTTTCGGCTGGGGACCACCAAGGTCTTGAGCGACTATAGCCAGCACTGGTGGCAGCTACGTCATTCCACTGAAGGCACGCTACTACCAGACCGGAAGCACGGTGGCGGCCGGCGCCGCCAACTCGGGAATGACGTTCACCATGACCTACCAGTAGGGACGAGTCCCTCCGCGTAATGCCACTGAGCCCTGTGCGGCGCTGTATGCTGCCGCGCTGGGTTTCTTGTTTTGGCCGGCGATGGGATTGGTGAGGACATCTGTCGTGCTGCAATGTGATGCATAATCCCAGAGACAGTATTTCACCCACTTTGGGCGCTTGCCGATCCCCGCGCCGGGCGCTACGCGGCGTCAGGCAGGCTGCCGAGACGGAGCCCGCCAATGGTCAACTGGCTGTCGCGCGCGAACCGGCAGGTGCACAGCCGCCTGCTCACCGTTGTCGTTGGCCTGCTGATCCTCGTGATGAGCGGCTTCCTTGCCCTGTTTCTCCATAGCCTGTTCCAGCGCATCCTGTGGGAACAGGCGTCGGCCAACCGCTTGCATTTTGGCGCGGTGCTGGAAGTGAAGGCCATGCACGAGTATTTCATACGGCGCATGGCAGAAATCTCCGGGCCGGAGTATCGGCTGGTGCGCAGCGACCGGCTGGCTGGCCAGCTCGAAGCCATGCTGACGGGCGTGCCTCCAGGCAGTGCCCGTGCCGTCGAAGTGCCTGGACTGACCAATCCTGCCACCATGCTGATGGGCACGTCCGCGCCAGCGGCGCAGCGTCCCGCCACGGTTTCGCACATCGTTCGATTCGCCATCTTCGAGCGCGCGTACTGGGGTAAGGCGCCGCAGAGGATGCGCTCGGCTTTCCTGGCTGCCGACGGGAGCCAGGCATACGTGACACCAGCGCTTCCGGGTGCGCCGGGGTTGAACGGGCCGCTGCTCGCTGAGGTTGTCAGCAACTGGGCCAAAGCGCTGGCGAACCGGTCGCGCGAAGCGCAAGCCGAGACGCCGGTCGCCTCACCGCTGTGGACCGGGCCGTACCAGGGCACCATCGAGCGGGGCCCTATACTGAGCTGCTTCCTGCCAGTCCTTGACGCCAGCGGCAATCTCGTGGCGTATGGCGCGACTGCCATTCCCGTACGCGCGCTGATGGACGACGTCAGTATCCCGGATGCCACGCATACCGCGTCAGGCAGCCGGGCAATGTTCTTCGATGGGCAAGGGCGCCTGCTGTACCGGGGCAGCGACGCCGGCTGGCTGCGCCCGCAAGCGCTGGGTGAGCGGGTGGCGCGTGAGTTGGGCGGCGGCGGGCAAAGCGTAGCCTACTGGTTCGAGCAGGGTAGCCTGATGATTGGCCGCATGGAGCGCGACCATGGCTGGCGCGCGGCCTACGCCTATCCGCTGTCGCAGGCGCTGGCCGATCATGGCTCGGCGCTGGCGGCCGCGCTTCTGCTCTACGGGCTTGGTGTGCTTGCGGTGCTGACCGGTGCCGGCATACTGCAGCGCCGGATGTTGGTGCCGATGCAGGAAGACGCCGAACGGATCGAGGACAGCGAACGCTTCAACCGTACCGTGATGCAGGCCGCTCCGGTAGGCCTGCGGGTGGTGCGCACAGCCGATGCCCATGTACGGCTCGAGAACGCGCTGGCTGCGCAATGGCTGCCGCTCGACACGCGCACTGCGGGCCGCCCGTGGCTGGACCAGATGCTGGCGCGGCGGGGCGACCAGCCCGCGCGGCTGGAGCTGCAGGTGCCATCCGGCCATGGGGGTGCACGCGACGTGCTGGTAGTCGGCCGCCACACCCGCTTCGAGGGTGAAGACGTGCTGCTGTGTGCCATCCACGATGTCACCGGCGAACGCGAAGCGCACCGCGCTCTCGCGCGCGCGCGTCGGCTGGCGGATGAGGCAAGCGCCGCCAAATCGCAGTTCCTGGCCGCCATGAGTCACGAAATCCGCACGCCGCTGTACGGGATGCTGGGCACGCTGGAGCTGCTGTCCCTGACACAGATGGCGCACAGCCAGCGCGAGATGCTGTCGACCATCCAGTCCTCGTCGCAGGTCCTGCTGCAGATACTGGATGACCTGCTGGACTACTCCCGCGCGGAAGCCGGCCAGATCGAACTGGACGCCGTGCCGTTCGATCCGGTCGACCTGCTGGAATCGACGGTTCGCGCGCAGGCGCCGATCGCGCTGCAAAAAGGCATCGCGCTGCCGTGCTATCCACAGCCCGGCCTGCCTTGCCTGATCGGGGATCCGGTGCGGGTGCGCCAGATTATCGGCAATCTGCTCGACAACGCGCTGAAATTCACGGCACAGGGCCATGTCATTGTGCGCCTGCAGCGCGCGCCGCAGAGTGAAGCGCCCGATGCGGACGGCAGGATCGGCATCCAGCTTGAGGTGGCGGATACCGGGCCAGGCATTGCGCCCGAGGTCCAGGCGCGGCTGTTTGAGCCTTTCGTGCAGGCAGATGCTTCCACTGCAAGGCGGTTTGGCGGGTCGGGCCTGGGCTTGTCGATCTGCAGACGCCTGGCCGCCCTGATGGACGGCAGCATTTCCGTGCAGAGCGAACCGGGCAAGGGCAGCGTCTTCCGGGTATTGCTGAGGTTGCCGGAAGCCGGGCCGCGCGAACAGGTGGAGCCGGTGCTGCCGCCGGTGGCCGTGCTGTCGGAAAATGATGAAATCCGCAACAATGCCATCGACAATCTGCGCGCCATGGGCTGCAGGGCGATCGCTTGCCGCGGGCCGGCGCCGGAACCAGGGATGGTGCTGTTGGTCGCCACCCGCCACGTCGAGGCCATTCCCGATGGCTATGCCGGCGTGGTCTTTGCGCGCGCCGACGGCCCGGCGGAACCACAGCAGATCGCTGGCAGCTGGCTGGTCAGTGCCTATCATCAGGCGGGCATCCTGCGGGCTTTTTGCAAGGCGGCCGGCATGACGCCGGTCAGTGCGCCACCGCTGGCTGCGCCTGTCGACCCCACGCCGCAGTTGGGGCTGGAGATACTGGTGGTCGACGACCATCCCTACAACCGGCTGCTGATGCAGCAGCAGCTTGAGCGCCTTGGCTGCCGGCCGACGCTTGCTGCCAGTGGCGAAGAAGGGCTTGCGGTGTTGCGCCAGCACAGGTTTGACCTGATGCTGACGGATATCCATATGCCCGGCATGGACGGCTACGAACTGAGCCGCACGCTGCGTGCGCAGGGGGCGACGCTGCCCATCGTCGGGCTCACCGCGAGCATCGCGCAGGGTGAGGCCGAGCGCTGCCTCGAAGCCGGCATGAATCGCTACCTGTCCAAGCCCATCCTGCTGGGCGACCTGGCCGAGTGTCTGCGCGCCGTGCTGCCGGCACAGGCATCCGGCCTGGCACAAAGGGCCGCGGGCGCGGCGGGCGCCGCCCATGTGGAGGATAACGTTGCCAGCTTGGCGTTGCTGGAGCGCACCATGCGCGAGGATTTCAGGCAACTGTCCGCGGCCGCAGCCAGCGGGGAAATGAAGGCGATCCGCCACCATGCCCATCGTATGAGGGGCGCCATGGCGCATGCCGAAGATGGCGAGGAGATTGTCGAACTGTGCCGGGAACTGGAGCTGGGTGCGGCCCAGGCGCTGGCGGTCGTGCAAGCCCATGTCGACAACCTGGCGTTGTATCTTGCAGCATACTTTGACGACCCTGAAAGCGATAAGGGCAGCCAGGATGCGGCACGACGCAATTGGCCGGATACTATTTAAGGAATTCCTTAATTCAGTCTTCTCGGAAGACTCCTAATATTCAGAGCAGCGAAGATGACCGGCATTGAATGCCGGCAGTTCGGCGGCGCACCGCTACGCGGCCGCAGAACCGATAAAAAACAGGGGGATCGTAAATGATCAAGGTAATCATTGCAGATGACCACCCCGTCGTCCTTGACGGGATGAGCCGGGTGCTGGCGAACGAAGTGGGCGTGCAGATCGTGGGGAGTGCCGCCAATTCGACCCAGTTGGTGGAGTTGCTTGAAAGCACGGATTGCGACGTTATCGTGACCGACTACTCCATGCCGGGCGGCCAGTTTGGCGACGGCCTGCCAATGCTGCAGATGCTGCGCCGCCGTTATCCCACCACCCGGATCGTGGTGATGACCATGCTGGATAATCCGGCGCTGATTCGCAATATCCAGAAGGTCGGCATTTCCGTGATCCTGAACAAGACCGATCCGGTCCAGGAGTTGGTGCCGGCGGTGCGTGCCGCGTTCAGTGGGCTGAGCTACCAGCCCGCATCGGTGCGTGCGATCCTGGCTTCGGGCGGCCTCGACGAGCCGTCACAGCGGCCGGTCCTGACGCGCCGCGAACTGGAAGTGATACGGCAGTGTGCGGCCGGTGTCCCGGTCATCGAGATTGCGCGC
Organism: Cupriavidus sp. GA3-3; assembly: GCF_000389805.1. NCBI lineage: Bacteria > Pseudomonadati > Pseudomonadota > Betaproteobacteria > Burkholderiales > Burkholderiaceae > Cupriavidus > Cupriavidus sp. GA3-3. The sequence continues at coordinate 53,194 of NZ_KB944482.1, read as the reverse complement.
CAGGCCAACCGCAGCAGCAAGACCATCAGCGCGCAGAAGAGCATCGCCATGAAGAAGCTGGGCCTGACCAACGACTACGAACTCTACGAATACGCCAGGACAAACGGCCTGCTGGGCGGCCCCTGATCCTGGCATCATCCCCTTCCTTGCGGCCGGTCCCCGGGCCGCGTTGCATTTCCCCTCCCTCCGCTGAATAGCATCCCTGGCTGCGCCGATGCCGGCCGGCTCCTCCCGTGCGGCGGCGCGTGCGCTATTCCTCTCCTCGGAAATATCCCCGCTTTTTTCAGGCTTGGCTGATTTCGAAAGCCAGGCGCATGGTTCATCCTGAATGCAGGAACGACAACGCTGGAGCCTAAGGCGGCCATGGAAAAAATCCGGGTGATCATCGCGGACTCGCAACCTGTCATGCGGCGCCTGCTGGGCCGGCGGCTCGCGGCCAGCGCCTGCATCGAGCTGGCTGGCGTGGCGGGCGACGAACCGAGCCTGGTGCAAGCGCTGCAGCAAGGCTCGTGTGATGTCGTGACACTGCGTTACCCGCTGTGGGACACCAAAGACCGCGAGCCTTCCGGCTATGCGCGCATTGGCACGCGGCTCGCCGAGCTGGGCGGGCAGCGCGTGGTCGCGATCGCCAACGTCGTCGACCGTGCCGCCGTGCTGCAGTTGCTCAAGGACGGCTGCCGCAATGTCGTGACAGCCAAGGACGGTGTCGACGAGATCATGAAAGCGGTCTGGATGGCATACCTGGGGCTGGCTTCCGTATCGGAAACCGCTTGCACGCTGATCTGGGGCAGGCCCTGCAGCGGTCCGCCGGACGGCGATTGGGCGGAGCTGCTGACCAGGCGTGAAAGCGAAGTGCTGCGCCTCTACCTGTCGGGCATGTCCGTGACCGGGATCGCCATGCGCACCGGCCGGACCGTCAAGACGATCAGTACGCAAAAGCAGAGCCTCATGCGCAAGATCGGCGCCGAGAACGACGTGGAGCTTGCCGCCATTGCCATCCGGCGCGGCATGTTGTGAGGCCCGGTACGTCGCTTGCCAAGTGCACTACGACCCATGCACTGTCCGGACGCTCCGGACAGTCTCGATGTCAAAACGAGGTATTCAATGAAACGGCTGATGTCGATCGACAGCAGCTCCGCGTTGCCGTTGAGCATTCGCCAGATCCGTTATCTGGTCTACCTGTTCTCCGCCTGCGTGCTTGGGCTGACCGTGTTGTCGTGGGGGGTGCTGCTGCGCTACCGCCTGCACGAGGCGGTCGAGCGTCAGGAGATGGTGCTGCAGTCGCAGTCCGAGCAATTGCAGGCAAAGCTGCACGGGGCCGAGGCGCTGACCGTGCGCGCGCTGGGATCGCTGACGCGGCTTTCCGATATCGGCCTGGCCGATGAACTCGCCGCCGTCAGCGATGAGCAATGGACCGACCGCCTGCGGCGCCGGGGCGACCGGCAGTACATCCCGCTGCTGGTCCCGCCCGCCAGCGCCAGGGCGCCGGGCGCCAGGCTGAAGAGCCTGGCCGACGTGATGACATTCACCTTCCGCGTGAACAACCTGCAGTACCGCGACGTGCAGAACGCCTACCTGGTCGACCTGCAGGCCGACCAGCTCTATGTCATCCCGCGCCGGCTGGACCCGGCACGCGCGCTCATGCAGCGCGATGACGTGCGCCAGACCTTCCTGCGTGACACGCTCGCGCGCCTGCGCAATGACGCGCTGGTCGCACGCCTGCGCGCCCATCCGGGCCAGGCGGTGGTGCTGCCGCCGGCGCTGGACTGGGTCAGCGGCATGCGCACCGTCACTTTCGCCACGCTGGTGCAAGTCGGTGGCGAACCGGCCGCGGTGCTGGCCATGGAGTTCCCGCTGTCGCCGATGCTGCCGGACGGACAGACCATTGACGGCGATTTCGTGCTGGTGACCGATGCCGGCATGGCACTGAGTGCGGATGGCATGCCGGCCGGCACCCTCGGCCAGTCGGTCACGGCATCGCTGGCCGCGCCCGGTACGCGCCCGGGTAGGGTGAGTTCGGCGCTGGTACGGCAAGGGCTGCTGGACTATGTCGTCGTGCTGGAATACCAGTTTGACGCGTGGGGCTGGCGCACGGTCGGCGTGATCGCACTGGGCCAGGTATGGCACCAGTTCCGGCAGAACGCCTTATGGATGCTGGGGCTGACCGGCTCGCTGTCGATGCTGATCCTGGCGTGGATCTGGCTGATCGACCGCCGCATCATGCGCCCTGCGCAGCGTCAGTCCTTGCGCCTGCAGGAAAGCGATGCGCTCGGGCGCTTCGTGATCGAAGTGGCCGGCGTGGGCCTGATGATCGTCGAGCGCAGCACCCGGCAGGTGCTGCTGGCAAATGCCGCGGCCCACTCGATTACCGACCAGGCCACGCCCGCCGGCCTGGCGCAGTTGCAGGATGCCTGTGACGCGCGGCTGACGAGCGAGGGCACCACAACCGAAGGCATGCCGCGGGTGCAGCCTTGTTTCGATGTCGATCTGGTCGGCCGCAACGGCCAGACCCGGTACCTGGAAGTGCGCCAGGTGGAGATTACCTATGAAGGGCGGGCGGCCGTGCTCCGCGCGCTGAACGACGTGACCGACGCGCGCCGCAGCGAGGCGCGCCTGCGCGAGGCGATCCGCGCCGCGGATGCCGCCAACCACGCCAAGTCCTCGTTCCTGGCCACCATGAGCCATGAAATCCGCACACCGCTCAACGGTATGCTGGGCAGCATCGAGTTGCTTGGCCTGACCCGGCTCGATTCGCGCCAGCGCGACCAGCTGGCGGTCATGCAGCACGCGTCGCAGTCGCTGATCTACATCATCAATGACGTGCTCGACTTCAGCAAGATCGAGGCAGGGCAAATGTCATTGCAGTTGCGGCCCTGCCGCGTCGAGGAGATCGTCGAGGACGTGACCCGGCGCTTTGCCGCGGAAGCGGCGCGCAAGCAGCTGCGCCTGCTGTGCGTCAATGATCCTTCGCTGGTTGAGCCGGTGATGGCTGACGTGGTCAAGCTCGAACAGATCCTGAACAACCTGGTCAGCAATGCGGTGAAATTTACCGAGCAAGGCAAGGTGATCGTCACGGCCATGCGCAAGCCGGGCGGCGGCGTGGAAATCCGCGTCATCGACACCGGCATCGGCATCGCCGCGCGAGACCAGCGCCGGCTGTTCGAGCCCTTCGTCCAGGCCGAGCAGCCGGACACGCGCCACTACGGCGGCACAGGCCTCGGGCTGTCGATCTGCCGCCGGCTGGTCGGGCTGATGTCTGGCGAGATACGGCTGGTCAGCGAGCCCGGCCTGGGCAGTTGCTTTACCGTCAGCCTGCCGCTGGCCAGCGCTGGCGCCGAGGCGCCGGCCGATGCCTGGCCGCGGACCGCGTTGCGGGGACTGACGGTCGGCCTCAATGTCACCTTGCGCGAGCTCTACCAGGGCGTGGAGCAGTTGCTGCAGTTCTATGGCGCACGGGCGGTCAAGTATGACCCCGCCGCGCCGCCGGCCACGCCGGTCGATGTCCTGGTGTGCGATGAGCAGGCCATGCCTCGCTGCAACGACGCCGATGTGGTGGTGTCGGCCATGGCGCCGGCAGTGCCGGACCTGACGCAGACCCCGGTGGTGGCATCGCCCTATGCCTGGCGCGGCTTGCTGGCGGCGATCGCGGCAGCGGCAGGCGTGGAGGTGACGGCAACGCAGGCGCCCGTGCCGGCGCGCGACGATACGCCTGCCGTGCAGCTGGCGCTGCTGCTGGTGGAAGACCATCCGATCAACCAGGTGGTGATGCGGGAACAGCTTGAAAACCTGGGGCAGAAGGTCGATCTGGCCGGTGACGGGCCCGAGGCCCTGTTGATGGCATCGGGCCGGCATTACGACCTGGTCCTGACCGATCTGCAGATGCCTGGCATGGATGGCTTCACGCTGGCGCGGTGCCTGCGCGATGCCGGCCTCGCCACGCCGATCGTTGCCGTCACCGCCAGCGTGGGGCCCGATGTCGCCGAGCGATGCCAGCAGGCCGGCATCGACCGATGCCTGACCAAGCCGGTGGGGCTGGGCACGCTGCGCAAGCTGCTGGAAGATCTGTCCGGCACCCATATGGCGACGCGGGCAGCGCCGGGCGCGCATGCAGGCGGCGACACACTGCTGCATGCCGACGCGCTGCGGCGGGACCAGCGCGCACTGGCCGAGGCGCTGCTGGCGGGCGACGCCGAAGCGTTTGCCCAACGTTTGCACGGCTTGGCCGGGGCGCTGTCGGTAATGGGCCATGCGCTGCAGAGCCAGGCGTGCCGCTGGCTGGAGCAGGCGGTCCGGCGCTCGGGGCTGGTTGCCATCGGTCCGGACTGGCAGGCCTTCCATGCCGAACTGGAACTGCTGGCAGACGGGCTGGAGTCGCAAGGCGGCACGCAGGGTGCCAACTACACGGCCGATTTAAGGCATGCCTGATGGAGCGGTCACGCGCCGGGCGCGATACTGCATTTGTGGAGCGTCTTCCCGATCGCTCCGCATTCTCCCGGGTGCGTCCCGTCGCGAGAATTTTCCCTGCCGCCTGCTTCCCCAGCAGGCGTTTTTTTGCGTGTTTCACAAATTCGTGAAATGAAAGCGCTTCGCCGAGCCCGGATGCGCGGATGTGCTCGACGACGCGACCGCCCGCAATCTGGAGCCAGCCCCGCTTAGCCTACCTGCGGACCTCCCAGCAGATGTTGGATCTTGCCCCTCTGAGCTTGCTTTCAATATCAGTCGCCCAATAGCACGAGGAGATGCCCAGCTCAGTGCCTTCGAACCTGCCGATGATGAAGATGTTTCCCGAGGCGCCGCTGAGGAAGACCTTCTCGCCATTGCTCTGGATGATGACCCGATTCAGCACCCTGCTGGTTTCAATGGCAACGTCCCGATAGGGCCTAAGTGCCTGTTGCAGGGCAAAATCGGCAAGCTGAGGTTCGTCATTGAATGCCTGATGGATGAGAAAGCGGCGCAAGTGGTCGCCAGCCAGAGGGTTCAGGCCATCAAACAGGCTTTGAACCAGTGGTTTCGGGTTGACGGCGAGGCGGTTGTAATCTGCCAGGGTCAGCTGTATGCGCAGGAAATCCCACCAGAACATGGTTTCGGCAACGCCGACTTCGAGCAGCAACGGTTGCCGGCAGACATGCTTCAACGCATGGGCGCGCAGGTTGGCATCGGGATTGCCATGGTCGCCCGGCCCCCAGCGCGTATATCCCATGAATCCGCTCAACGGAGGATGGGCGCGCAGCATCCTGGCCAGCGCAACAATGGTTCTGGACGTGATGCCGGCAGCGTTGCCCCCGTTTTGCATTACGGCTTTCATCACGCGCAGCGCATCATCGCCCATTCCTTCCTTGTTGGCGGTGTAAAAGATTTCCTCGATATCCGACAGTGCGCTTCGGGCATTGCGAGTCCGATAGAAGCGATCGAGATAGATCCTGTCTTGCTGTGCCACGCGAGCGCATGCCTCGCCAAGCGCTTTCCATCGCGACAGGGAGTTGATCTCCGGGAGGGCGCTTGCCGTGATGTTGAATGCGGCATTTATGCGCTTGATTGCATCGACCTTGATGGTAGCGAACTGGCTGGGCCGCAGGTAATCCAGGAAGGAGACCAGCCACTGGTACTTTCTGTCACAGCAGGCTCGCAGTTCGTCGGCAGCATCGTACGCGGCATCCAGGATCGGGCGCCCATATCCCGTCAGCCGGGTGACCTGTCCATGTTGAATGTTGGCGATGGAGTATGCCTGGACCAGATGGGAGGCTGCTGTCATTAGCGGCATGGACAATGGAAGGGGCATGGGATTCTCTCCGGGTCGGTCAATGCGTGCCAGCAGGCGGCCAAGCCCGATGTTACTTATCGCAGGAATGGTCGGAAATCCCTGAAATCGGGTAGGCCGGCGGCATGGGCGCGGCGTCAAATTTGGTCGCGCCATGACGCGCTGGCCGAACCGTGTCTATAATGCTTGACAACGCAACGATTGATCGGGCAATAAAAGTGACCCCACAGCCAGAAAAGTCCGAGGCCAACGGCCAGGTGCTGCCGTTTCGCGAGTCCCTGCTGGCCATGCTGGGCGTGGCCTTTGTGGTGATGCTGGTGGCGCTGGACCAGACTGTGGTCGGCACGGCGCTACCGACCGTGGTGGCGGAGCTGCAAGGCTTCGAGTACTACGCCTGGGTAGCCACGGCCTACCTGCTGACATCGGTGATCACCGTGCCGGTGTTCGGGCGGCTGGGGGACTATTACGGGCGCAAGCCGTTCGTGCTGGCATCGATCGTGGTCTTCTCGGTGGCCTCGGCGCTGTGCGGCATGGCGCCGAGCATGCCGTTCCTGGTGCTGGCGCGCGCGCTGCAGGGGATTGGCGGGGGCATGCTGGTCGGCACTGCCTTTGCCTGCATTGCCGACCTGTTTCCGGATACGCATGTGCGGCTGCGCTGGCAGGTGATGATGAGCGCGGCTTTCGGCATTGCCAATGCGGTGGGGCCGTCGCTGGGCGGGCTGCTGACGGAGTGGTACGGCTGGCGCGCGGTGTTCTATGTCAACCTGCCGATCGGCGTGCTGGGGCTGTGGTTTGCGTGGCGCTACCTGCCGCACCTGCGCCAGCAGGCTCATAGCGGGCCGATCCGCGTGGACTGGCTCGGCGCCTTGCTGATCGCAGCCGGGCTGGGGTGCGTGCAGCTGAGCGTTGAACTGCTGCCGGCGCGCGGGTTCGATGCCTATACGGGGGGCTTGCTGGTGCTGGCGCCGTTGTTCCGGCTGGCGGTGTTCACGGGCTTCACCATGTTCGCGCTGCTGCTCTATGCGCCGCTGCTGTTCCAGGGCGGCTTTGGCTATTCGCCGAAGGAGGCGGGCATCCTGATCACGCCGCTGGTGGTCTGCATCACCGCGGGCAGCATACTTAACGGCCGCATCGTCACGCGCATCCACCGCCCGAATACCATGCTCTATGCCGGCTTTGGCATGCTGGCGGTGTCCTGCCTTGGCCTGTCGCAGGCCACGCGCAGCATGCCGCACGGCGTCTTGCTGACGATCATGCTGATCGGGGGGTTCGGGCTAGGCTTCATCATGCCGAACCTGACGGTGTTTGCGCAGCAGACGGCAGGGCGCGAGCACCTGGGCATTGCCACGGCCATGCTGCAATCGCTGCGCATGGTGGGCGGCATGGTGGGCACCGCCATCGTGGGCACGCTGGTCACGCGCAGCTATACCGGTGGTGTGGAACATGCGCTTTCCGCCGCCAACGCCGGACAATGGACGGCGCGCATGGCGGATCCGCAGGTGCTGATCGACAAGGCCTCGCAAGTCGCGTTGCTCGGCCAGCTGGAGCAGGCCGGGCACAATGGCGCCCTGCTGCTGGAACAGGCGCGCGTATCGCTGGTCAGCGCCATCCACCTCGGCCTGGTGGTGGCTGCGGTGGCTGCCGCGCTGGGTGTGTGGTGCGCCCGCCGGGTACCGTCGATCAAGCTGACCCGGGCGCCGGCGCCCGCCATGGCAGCCGACTGAAGAACGTAACCTGAGGAAAACGGATGGAACTGGAGCGACAAAGCGTGGCCGTACTGCAGCAGTTCGGCCGCACCTACCGCGCCTACGCGGCCGCGTTCGAACAGCGCCTGGGGCTGCCGCTGCCCCGCTGGCGCATCCTGCATGCGCTGCATCACCAGGAGGGCGCGATCGGCCAGAAGGCGCTGGCTGACCTGGTCGGCATGGACCCCGGCGCGCTGACGCGCCAGCTCAAGGCCATGCAGGAACTTGGCTGGGTGGAGCGCAGCACCTCGGAACGCGACAACCGCGTGACCCACGTCACGCTGTCACGGACCGGCCAGCAGGTGGTGGCGCACGCCATGCCGCTGCGCTCAGCCTTTCTGGAGGATGTGCTTGCCGAGGTGTCGCCGTCGACCATGCGCGAGCTGTCGCGCGGACTGGCGCGGCTGGAGGCCGGCATTGCATACGCGCAGGCCCATGCGGCACAGGCAGCCGACGCCGCCTGATACGGCCGCGCCCGTGCCGCTGGCGCTCAGGCAGTCAGCAGCATGCCGTTCAGCGCCGCGAATTCAAACAGTTCCCGGTCGTTGGTGACGCCGAGCTTCTGCATGGCGCAGTTCTTCTGCCGGCTGATGGTCTTGACGCTGCGGCAGAGCAGGACGGCGATCTCACTCACGGACCGTCCGGTCAGGTACAGCCGCAATACTTCCATTTCACGCCGGGACAGGCGCTCCGCGCCGGCCTGGCCGGGTGTGGCCGGGTTGCCGGGATCGGCCTGCGACAGTACTTCAAGCGCGGATTTGCCGATGTAGTGGAAGCCCCGCTGGATACGGCAAACCACAGTCACCAGTTCTGACAGGGGCGAGTCCTTGAGCAGCAGGCCGTGCACCTGGGTGTCCAGGATGGAGCGCAGCACCAGCGGATTGGTGATCATGGTCAGCACGATCACGGCCAGCGACGGATGCCGCCGCCGCAGGCTGGCAAGCAGGCGCAGGCCGTCGCTGTTGCCTTCGCCGTGCGCGGGCATGTGGTAGTCGGTGATCACGACATCGGGACGCAGGCTTTCCACGCTGTTCAGCAAGGCCGTCGCGCTGGTCACGCAGCCGCACACCTCCCACCCGGTCTGGGTATGCAGGCGGTCCGCGACGGCTGCGCTGACCAGGGGGTGGTCGTCGGCAAGCAGGATCCTCAATGTCATCTGGTTGCTCCTCGATTCTTGTTCGTGGCAGCGCCGGCATCAAGAAAACGCCGCACGTCAGCGAGACGTGCGGCGCAAAAACGACGCCAAACAATACGACGCCAGACAACTGCGTGCATTGCCCCGGGACCGGGCCAAACGGGAGACGGCCGGACCGCGGCAATGCCATTGCAGGATATCGGCCGCGCGGTCTGGCGAAACTAGGAGGATTCGCAAAGCGCCGCCGTGGCGCAGCGGCCTGCACCGGTCAAATTGGCGCGAGTGTAGCGCAGGGTCAGCGCTCGGAAAAATGTCTCAAGACTGTAATAAGAACGCCGCCGCTTCTGCGCAGCCAAAGAAAAAGGCGCTGGCGCCATGGGGCTGCCAGCGCCTTGCGGGCGCCGCCGCTGCGGGGCGTTGCGTCACGCCAGTGCGGATTGCGCGTGGGCTGCGGCGCGGCCGTTGCGGCGGCTGTCGATGGCCTTGAGAGGGGCGCGCAGCACGGCGCTGCCGACATCCATGATGTCGCGCAGCACGCCCTTGTCGCCGCTGCGCTCCGGTGCCCAGAAATGCAGTGCGGCCCATTCCGGGAAGCTGCTCGGCGGTGCCAGCAGGCGCGTCTTGCGCTCGCGCGTGACCAGCGGCACGTTGAAGTCCAGCACCGGGCAGATGCCCCCGGCCGAATGCAGCAGCGTGATCTGGGTATGCCATGATGGGACCACGGTCTCGCGATGCCCCGGAGTGCTGGCCTGGCGGCTCAGGAAGGCCCGCAGCGGGCTGCCGGCCTCGCAGTCTTCCTGCAGCAGGATCCAGTCGCTTTCGCCTTCGTCATGGCTGCCGCCGCGCGTGGCGCTGACCAGTCGGCGCGGCGTGGCCATGATGTTGTGCTGGCGCACGCGTTCGGGATCGTGGCCGCTGTCGACGATGAAGGCGCAGTCCAGTTCGCCGCTGCCGAGATGGCCGGCAAGGGTGGCGTCGGCGATCACCGGGCGCGTGATAAAGCTGTCGCGCGGAAACTGCTCGCACAGTGCGGTCAGGATCTCGGTGATGACCGGGTCGCCGATCGACGATGAAAAGCCGATCGAAACGCGTCTGCCGTCGTCACGGCGCTTGCTCAGGCCAGGCTCGCCGGGGCGCACCAGCTGGTTCCATTTGGCCAGGATCTGCCGCGCCGTCTGCTCCAGGCGCAGCGCATGCGGTGTGGGTTCGAGCATCCCGTTGCGCTTGACGAACAGCGGATCGCCGGTGATTTCGCGCAAGCGCGCGAGGCTGTAGGCCACCGTCGGCACGCGTCCCTGCGTGCAGGCCGCAACGGCGCTGAGGTCCCGGTATTCCATGACCAGGACAAAGACATGCAACAACTTCGTGCTGACGTGACGCATTCCGACTTCTCCCGATCCATGACTTTGTTTTCTCTATTTTCTTGTTGGTCCGACACCTACAGCACTGCGTCGAAACAAAGGGCGCAAGCGCGGCCTGGTGTCAGGGCAATGATCCGGTCCCTGACAGTGACAGGCGCAAGCGGCATGCACGGCGCGCGCTGCGGGCATGTCCGGATGAAAGACAGGTGGGCGAAAGCCCGGGCAGGATGCTGCGAAAACGCATGGCACGACTCCTGAATGTCCGACTTGCGTCGACAAATGGCGCAGTGACGATTCGATCCTTCAGGCCCGGTACTGTTGGCAGCGTGAACGCGCACCACGTCTGGGTGGTGCGGGCTGCCTGGCCGCTCTTCTGCCGGCGCCGCCAGGGCGCCGCGCGAAGGCGTGCGAAATTTAGTTGTGCCGAGGAATCTTAATACATGCTCAGCAAAAGTCATAGAAACTTGAATTGATGGCAGTCTTCTAATTTTGTTTAGTACCTCTTTGTCTGTACATCAATACATGGCTTGAAATCGGGGCCACCGGGCGATTCATCCACGATCACTGCCGTGCAGAAGGTCGTCATGCCCATGTGTTATCGCGGCCGGCATCTTCGTTTCCGCGATGCGCAGCGCGAATGATCTAACTGGACTCCAAATTGGCTTAACGAAATTTGGCAATGCGCGCCAGCGCCGGCGGCAGCTTGTGCAGAGATAATTTTCTTAACTCGCGCAGCGAAGACACTGAATTGCTTTTTGGCGCGGCCGTGGGCTAACGTAGGGCCAGAGTCGGCACGGTTGGCGGCGCGGCTGGCGCCGCTTGTGGCCCGCCGTTGTGATGCGGAGAGATTCGTGAACAGACGGTATTCGGAAGAGCAGATCCGCGGCTACCTGGCCGAGGCGGCCAGCGGCGTGCCGGTGCGTGAGCTGTGCGCGCGCTATGGTTTCAGCGATGCTTCGTTCTACGGATGGCGGGCCCGTTACGGCCAGCCCAGCCAGGGTGATGCACGTGACGGCCGCAAGCTGCGCGAGCTGCAGGAAGAGAATGCCCGGCTGAAGAGTATGCTTGCGGATGCGCTGCTCAAGCTTGAGCTGATGCGCAACCGTACCGGCCGCCGCAATGGCACTGGCAAGGATCGCTAGCGGCGGACGGTTCTTGCAACTTGCAATGCGCCGCGGTGTCGCTTCCACGTGCCGCGGAGGGTTCTGGAGTATTGGTTTGACGAAGTTTCTGATCAAGGCGGGCGTGCTGGCATGCGCCGCCATGGTGGTTGTCCCGGCGTGGGCAGCCAGTGCTGCATCGGCGGCTGCGGCCGCCGGCACTCCGATGGTGGCCCCGCCGCCGCCACGGATGCTGGACGAAGCCACGGCCGTGGTGGAAGGATCTGATGGCAAGGTGTCTGCGTCGCAGCGGCAGCACTGCCAGTCATTGCTGGACCAGGTCAACGCGCTGCCCGGCGGGCCGCAGTGGTCCACTGGCAAGTCGTCGGTAACCACTGCCGACGGGCGCACATATCCGACACTGGAACGCCAGGCAGACCGCAAGCGCCTGGAAGAGGCGTATCGCCAGGAATGCACGCAGCAGCGCCGCTGAGGCGCCCCCCGGCAGCGGGCCGTCACCTGCGTATTTGTGGAGAGCCGACATGCACCGTTTCAAACACCTCTTCGCATGGTGCCTGGCACTGATGCTGATGGCGCCGCTCGGGCCAGCGATGGCGCAGTCCAAGCTGAGCAATGCCCAGCTTGACCAGCTGACCGCGCCGATTGCCCTGTATCCCGATGCGCTGTTGTCGCAGGTGCTGATGGCTGCCACCTATCCGGCCGACGTCGCAGCTGCGGCGCAATGGTCCAAGGCCAATCCCAGCCTGTCTGGCGATGCCGCGACCAAGGCGGTCGCCAGCCAGGCCTGGGACCCCAGCGTGCAGTCGCTGGCCGCGTTCCCCTCCGTGCTCGACATGATGGGCCGCCAGCCGCAGTGGGTGCAGTCGGTCGGCGACGCTTTCCTGGCCCAGCCCAATGACGTGATGGATTCGGTGCAGCGGCTGCGGGTGCAGGCGCAGAAAGCCGGCACGCTGAAGACGACCGAGCAGCAGAAGGTCGTGACGCAGACCACCGGCGGCACCACGATCGTGCAGATCGAGCCGGCCAATCCGCAAGTGGTCTACGTGCCGACCTACAACCCGACCACGGTTTACGGTACCTGGGCGTATCCCGCGTATCCGCCGGCCTATTACCCGCCGCCGCCCGGCTCCGTGTTTGCCACGGCACTGGTAACGGGCATCGGCTTCGGGCTTGGCGTGGCGGCGGTCGATGCGATGTGGGGCGGGTTCAACTGGAATAGCCACGACGTCAACATCAATGTGAACCGCTACAACAACATCAACGTCAACCAGCGCCTGGACGTCAACCGTGCCAACGTGAACTGGCAGCACAACCCCGCCAACCGCGGCAACGTGCCCTACAACAATGCGGCGGTGCGCGGTCGCTATGACCAGCAGCGCCAGTCCGGCCTCGCCAGCCGCCAGCAGGCTGCGCAACCCGGCCAGCGCGTGGGGGCCGCCGGCGGCGGGGTGCAGCGCCAGCCTTCCGAGCGCGACCAGGCGCGTGAGCGCGCCGCGCAGTCGTTCGAGGGCCGTACCGGGCAATCCATACCGGGCCATGCGGGCGGGGTGGCAGACCGCTCGCGCCCGGGTGCCGCCGGCGGTGGCGTGCAGAATCCGCGGCCGGCCGGCGCCGACCGCCAGCGCGCAGACCAGGCCCAGGCCCGCGACCGTGCGCGCAATGCCAACCGGGACAGCGCGCTGCGCGATGCCGGCAACGGCGACCGCGTGCGCCAGCAGACCCAGCGCGCGGCGACGCCGCAGCGGGAAGCGCCGCATGCGCGCCCGGCCGGGCTCCACCAGGGCGGCGGGCACCAGGGCGGTGGTCTGGGCGGCGGCGGTGGAGGCCGGCTCGGCGGCGGCGAACATTTCGGCCATGGTCGGAGGTAAGTCATGATGCACATGACCGCTAATCCCTTCTCTGCCGCAGCCCGAGCGCGCGCGCTGCGCACGCTGGCGGCGGCCGCGGCCCTGTCCCTGGCCCTGCCGGCGATGGCCCAGCAGGTCTTCCCCAGCCCTGACGCTGCCGCCGAGGCGCTGGGTGATGCCATCGCGCGCAGCGACAGCGATGCATTGCAGCGCGTGCTGGGCAAGCAATACCAGTCGCTGGTGCCGGAGGGCTCCATCAACCGCGACGACGTGTACGAATTCCTTGGCGCCTGGGCGCGCCACCATGCCGTGCAGCCCGATGGCGAGCGCCGCGCGCTGATCGCGGTCGGGCAGAGCGGATGGACCTTCCCCGTGCCGCTGGCAAAGCAGAAGGACGGTTGGCAGTTCGACCTGCGTGCCGGCCAGCAGGAAGTGCGCCGCCGCCGGCTCGGGCGCAATGAACTGGTGACGATGGAAACGCTGCTGCAGCTGGCCGATGCCCAGCAGCGCTACGCGGAGCAGGTGGGGCTGGGGCGCTACGCGACCCAGTTGATCAGCGCGCCGGGCAAGACCAACGGCCTGTACTGGCCCGCGGCCAGCGAGCAGGACGCCAGCCCGATCGGCCCCGATGCGCTTGCCATGGGCCCGGATACGCCCGCCGCAGATGCTTTCTACGGCTACCATTACCGGATCCTGCCGCCGGCCAAGGGCAGCGATGCCAAGTACGGCCTGATTGCCTGGCCGGCCCGCTATGGCGATACCGGCGTGCATAGCTTCATGCTCGGCAGCGACCGCGTCTTCTATGAGCGCGACCTCGGGCCCGGCACCGCATCGCGCGCCAAGGCCATCCGCAGTTTTTCGCCTGCCGGCTGGCAGCGCGTGGCGGACCGCTGAGCCCTTGGCCCCTGCGCCCCGGCCAGCCGTCTAGGCCAGCCGGGGTTCGCCGAACTCCCCGCCGTAGGCTTCTGATCTGGCCGCCGCCTGGCGCGGGGCCGGATCCAGGTCGGCATAGACCGCGGCCAGCCCGTCGCGGTCGATGATGCGCAGGTGCCGCTGGCGCACCGAGATCAGCCCGACCGAGGCAAAGCGCGACAGCAGCCGCGACACCGTTTCCAGGGTTAGCCCAAGCAGGCTGGCGATGTCCGTGCGCGACATCGCCAGCGTCAGCGCGCCGTCGCGGTTGCCGTCGCGGCGCGCCTGCTCGCCGGCGAGGTCGAGCAGCAGCATCGCCAGGCGCTGTGGCGCCCTCATCGACCCCACCGCCACCAGCAGCACGCGTTCGCGCTCGGCGTTGCGGCGCATCGCTTCCAGCACCGTTTCACGGAATGGGGCGGCCTGCATGAGGGTGCGCAGGGATTCGACCGAGACCGCACAAACCATTGCATCCTGCAGCGCGATTGCACCAGTCCCATAGACCGGACCTTCGTGCGGCTCAAGCCCCAGCACGTCGCCGGGCAGCGAAAAACCCGTTACCTGCCGCCAGCCCAGCGGCGATTCATAGACCTGCTTGGCGCTGCCATGGCGCAGCGGGTAGACCGTCAGCGCAGGGCGGCCCTGGCGAAACACATGCTCGCCGGTGCGCACCTCTACCAGCTCCGGCTGCAGCGCCATCGGCGCGTGCGGCAGGGGGGCTTGTGGCCCGGCATTGTGGCAAACGTGGCGAAAGAGGCAGAGCAGGCAGGCTGGGGCGCCGCTGTCCGGCATGGTGTCATTGTCCTCCGGTGACGATGGCCAAGTATAAAACGCCGGCAACGCAAGCCATCTCGCTGCGATCTGCATTCTTTCGTATGGCTGGTTTAAAAATTTCGCATTACGGGGGCGAGGCTCGTTGCGTTTGTGCCATAAGCGCGGGAGCACGCCGGCGGGCGTAATGCGGATTGTGATATGCTGCAATGCAACAATAAAGGCATAGGAGGAGATCGCGTCACACGATCAGGAGTCCTCATGACCAAAAGCTTTGCCGCTGACTGGCACGCGCAGATCCGGCGACTGAGCCGTGCGCAAGCCCGCACGGAAGCCCAGGTGAAGTCCTGGCTGGACCGCGTGGATTCGCTTAATCCGCTCACGCCGGCTCGGCCTGACCGCCCGCCGGGCAAGGTCCGGCCCGCCCGGCCAGCACCCGCGCCGGGTTCCCTGCCCGGTACCTGGCAGGCGCACAGGCTGCGCCTGGCGCCGCTGCCGGGCGAACTGGTGCCGCAACTCTCGTATCACCTCTACATACCGTCCAAGGCCCATCGCGGCCCGTTGCCGGTGGTGGTGGTGCTGCATGGCTGTCGCCAGACGCCGGATGACCTGTCGGCCGGCACCCGCATGAATGCGCTGGCCGAGCGCGAGGGATTTATCGTGGCCTACCCGCAACAGCCCTTGCGGCGCCAGGTGCAGCGCTGCTGGCAGTGGTTCGACCTGGGCGCCGCTGAGGGCGGACGCGAGGCGCAGGCGGTGGCCGCGCTGATCGATGCGCTGGCTGCGCGCCACGACGTGCGCGAGCGCGAGATCTACCTGGCCGGCATGTCCGCCGGCGCGGCCATGGCCGCGGTGGTGGCGTTGCGCTACCCGGGCAAGGTGGCGGCCGCGGCGCTGCATTCCGGCGTGGTCATCGGCGCCGCCGACAACCCGCGCGCCGGCCTGCGGGCCATGCAGCAAGGCTCGGCGGCCGATCCGTCATGGCTGCTGGATGCCGCCGGCGTGACGCCGGGCGGTCCCGAGATGCCCGCGCTGGTGATCCACGGCCTGGCCGACGACGCGGTCCATCCGGTCAATGGCCGTCTGCTGGCGCGGCAGTTCCTGGCTTACAACGGCCTGGAAGACCGGCTCGCCGGTGCGCCCGCGCAGTCCGGCCCGGAGGACGAAGCGCCGGGCCGGTCTCATGAATACCGCTTCGGCCGCTGGCGCCGCGACCTGGTCACGCTGGTGGAAGTGGAGGGCTTGGGCCACGCCTGGAGCGGCGGCGATGCCAGCTATGGCTACCACAGCGATATCGGCCCGGATGCCAGCACGATGATGTGGCAGTTCTTCAGCCAGCACCGCCGTTGAAGTCGGGCAGCACCAATGCGCATCAAGCGCGCACAAGTAAAGGGAGGGCGCCTGCCCTCCCTTTTTCCTTGCAGCAGCCGCGTCAGCCGCGCGAGCGGTCCTTGACGAACAGCGCAGTCACCATGCCCAGCACGCACAGCGCGACCACATAGTGGGCCGGTGCCAGCGGATCCTGCTTCAGCATCAGCGTGACGACCATCGGCGTCAGCCCGCCGAAGATCGCATACGACACGTTGTACGAGAATGACAGGCCCGAGAAGCGCACCTGCGCCGGGAACGCATTGACCAGCACGAACGGCACCGCGCCGATGGTGCCGACCAGGAAGCCGGTCAGCGCATAGAGCGGCAGCAGCAGGTCGGGGCGGGTGAAGATCGTCGTGTAGAACATATAGGCGCAGATGGCCAGCAGCAGGCCGCCGACGAACAGCGTGCGGCGCGCACCGATGCGGTCGGCCAATGCGCCGGAGACGACACAGCCGATCGTCAGGCACAGCGTGGCGACGCTGTTGGCGACCAGTGCCGTGCGCGCGTCAAAGCCATACAGCTTCTGCAGGAAGGTGGGCGTCATCAGGATCACCACCACGATGCCGGCCGACAGCATCCAGGTCAGCAGCATCGACACCGCGACGCTGCCGCGGTGGTTGCGCACCACCGACTTCAGCGGCATTTCCGCGGCCAGCGCCTTGCGCTTCTGCAGTTCGGCGAAGACCGGCGTCTCATGCAGCCAGCGCCGCAGGTACATCGAGGCGATGCCGAACACGCCGCCGATCAGGAACGGCACGCGCCAGCCGTGGTCGGCCAGCTCGGCCGGGGTGAAGACGCTGTTGATGCCGGTGGCGACCAGCGAACCCAGCAGGATGCCGGCAGTCAGCCCCGCGGTCAGCGTGCCGCAGGCATAGCCGACATGGCGCGCCGGCACGTGCTCCGATACGAACACCCAGGCGCCGGGCACTTCGCCGCCGACGGCCGCGCCTTGCAGGATGCGCAGCACCAGCAGCAGCACCGGCGCGGCCAGGCCGATCGACTGGTAGGTGGGCATCAGGCCCATCAGCAGCGTGGGCACCGACATCAGCAGGATCGACAGCGTGAACATCTTCTTGCGGCCGAGCAGGTCACCGAAGTGCGCCATGATGATGCCGCCCAGCGGCCGGGCCAGGTAGCCGGCCGCGAAAATGCCGAAGGTCTGCAACTGGCGCAGCCAGTCCGGCACCGACGGCGGGAAGAACAGCTGCCCGATGACCGTCGCGAAAAAAACGAAGATGATGAAGTCGTAGAACTCAAGGGCGCCGCCAAGCGCGGCAAGGGCAAGGGTCTTGTAATCCTGGCCGGTCAGCGGGCGCGCGCTGGCTCGCGGCGCGCCGACACCTGCGGCGGTACTGCTGGTGGTAGACATGAATGGACTCGCATGGAAGAGATCGCATGCGAAGCGCGCAGCACGGAATACGTGATGGGTGTGGCCGGAGGGTACAGCGCAGGGGAGGCAGGCCCGATGTGGCGGGTAAGCCGCAGGCTTGCGACGAAACGCTTCGCAAAGGGCGTAAAGATACCAGATCGGCCTACGCAGCGTTGAGGGGTCAATTCTGATTTCTTTGCTTTGTCCGAAACCGTTGCCATAATGTCGAAAAATGTGAAATCCGGGGCACAAACGATCGTGCAGCGCCGGAATGCGGGGTCAGATCTTCTGGAACGACATGGCTTTCAAGCAATCCATCCAGGCAGTGGCTGCCACGCCACGCGGCCGGCTGACGACGCGCGTCGCCGGCGGCGTGGTCGCGGCGCTCGCGGTGTTTGGGCTGGCCGGGTATTTTGGCGGCCCGCCGCTGCTCAAATACCTGATTGAAAAGAACGCGACCGACGCGCTGGGGCGCAAGGTCAAGCTGGGCAAGGCCCACGTGCGCCCGTTCGAGCTGGCGGCCACGCTGACCGATCTCACTATCTATGAGCGCGATGGCAAGACCCCCGCGCTGACGCTGGGCGAGGCCGAGGCCAATACCTCGCTGGCCTCGGTCTGGCACCTGGCGCCGGTGGTGGACAACCTCCACGTCGACCGGCTGGCCGTGCACGTGGTGCGCGACGCCGACGGCCGCATGAGCTTTGCCGACGTCCAGGAGAAGCTTGCTGCCCTGCCGCCCAAGCCGCCCGATGCCAAGCCGGCGCGCTTTTCGGTCAACAACATCGCAGTTACCGGCAGCAGCTTCGGCTATGACGACAAGCAGCTCGGTTCCAGCCTGCGCGTCGACAACCTGACGCTGACCCTGCCGTTCCTGTCGAACCTGCCGCATGACGTCGAGATCGTGACGCGGCCCACGCTGAGCGCACGGGTCAACGGCACGCCGCTGGCGCTGGACGGCGAAGTGCTGCCGTTTGCCGATTCGCGCCAGACCCGGCTCAACGTCAACCTAGACGGCCTGGAGGTCGCGCGCGTGATGGCGTTCGCGCCGCCGCTGCGCGATGCCGAGGTCAAGTCCGGCAAGCTCGATACGCGCCTGACCGTGGCCTTCCGACAGCAGAAGGACACGCAGGAGATGCTGGTGATGGGCACGGCCGCGTTGCGCGATGCCGAGGTCGTCACGCGCGCCGGCCAGCCGCTGGTCAAGAGCGGCCGCCTGGCGGTGGATATCGGCAAGCTCGAGCCGCTGGCTCACCGCGCGCAGCTGCGCAGCGTTGAGATCGAGGGGCTGGGCGTGGAAGCCGCGCGGCGCGCGGATGGCTCGCTGAACCTGGCCACGGCGTTCCTGCCACAGGCGGTCAGCAAATCCACGGATGGCGTGGCGCCCGCGCCGGCGCCTGCCTCGGCGCCGGCAGCGGCCGCCGCCTCGGGGGTGCAGGCGGCGCCGGCCAAGGCGGCGCCAAAAGACGTGCCGTGGCGCTATGCGGTCGACCGCATCGTCGTCAGGCAGGCCCGGCTGGGGTTTGAAGATGCGCTGGCGCCATCGGGCCCGGGCAAGCTTGCACTCGGCCCGCTCGATGCCGAGGTCAAGGGCTTCGCCGGCACCGACGGCGACAAGCCGGCCAGGATCGAGGCCACGCTGACCGTGGCCGATGGCCAGACCCTGCACCATGCCGGCGACCTGCTGCTGCGCGACGGCTCGATGGCCGGCACGCTGGAAACCACCGGCCTGCGGCCGCAGGGGTTTGCCGCATGGTGGCCGCGCGAGCTGCGCAGCCAGTTCGGCACTACCGCGGTCAATGCCGAACTGAACTACCGCATGTCGTGGGGCACGCCGCAGTTCCAGTTCGTGCTGGAAAAATCGCGGCTGGAACTGGCGCCGCTCTACGTGGCCACGCGCGATCCGGTGACGATGCCGGTTCCGGCCGCCGCACGCGATGCCGATGCCAGTGCAAGACCCGCCGGCAACGACAATGCCGCCCCGCGCAGCGCACGCCGCGCGCGTGAGCGCGCCGCCGACCGCGAGGGCGCCAACCTGCCGCTGCTGCAGGCTGAAAAACTGGTGCTGGACGATATCCAGTTCGACCTGGCCAAGCAGACCTTCGCCACCAGCCAGGTCACCCTGGCCAGGCCGCAGCTCGCTGCCACGCGCGACCACAGCGGCGAGCTGATCGAGATGGCGCGCCTGTGGGCTACCGAATCGGCGCAGCAGGTGCGCGCCACGCCGCGCCGGAATGGAGCAGCCGCACCCGCCACCAACGGCAAGCCAGCGGGTGGCGGCTGGAAGGCAGACATCGGCAAGGTCACGGTGGAAGGCGGCAGCGCCCGCCTGGCCGACTACCAGCCGGCCGGGGCCAACCGCGGCCGCCCGGTGATCCACCAGTTCCGCAATATCGCGCTGAGCACCGGCTCGGTCGCCTGGCCGCTGACGCCGGCGGCGGTGCCGCTCAAGCTGCATGCCGAATCCGGTCGCCGCGGCGTGATCGGCGTCGATGGCACGGTGTTGCCGACCGTCCCCGCCAGCCGGCTGCAGCTGGACCTGCGCGAGGTCGAGGTGAGCCCGCTCCAGCCCTATCTGGCTGACCGCTTCAACGCCGCCCTGCGCACCGGCACGCTGACGGCAAGGGGCAAGCTCAATGTCGATGCGCCAACCGGCAAGCCCATCGCCGCGCAGTTCAGCGGCAACGTGCAAACCGGCAACGTGCGCACGGTGGACCGCGTCAGCGGCGAAGACTTCCTGCGCTGGCGTTCGCTGGCGGTATCGGGCATCGACTTCGCCATGGACGAGAGCAAGGGCCCGATGCGCGTGAGCCTGGGCAATGTCGCGCTGTCTGACTTCTATGCCCGCGTGATCCTGAACGCCAACGGCCGCCTGAACCTGCAGGACGTGATGGCCGGCGGCGCCGAGAAGGGCGAGGCGGCGCCATCGACCAGCCTGACGCAGGCCAACCCGGCCTCGGCGCCGGCAACGCCGCCGGTGCAGACCGGTGATACGCGTACGGCCCAGGTCGAGCAGAAGCCGGGCGGCCCCAAGCCGCAGGTGCGCATCGGCGGGGTCTCGGTCGAGAAGGGCAATATCAATTTCTCGGACTTCTTCGTCAAGCCCAACTACACGGCCAACCTGACCGGCATGAAGGGCAAGGTGTCCAAGGTGTCGTCGGGCGACCCCACGCCGGCCGACCTGGTGCTGGATGGCCGCATCGACGACGATGCGCCGGTCAATATCAGCGGCAAGCTCAATCCGCTGGGTGAGCAGCTGTTCCTGGACATTGCCGCCAAGGCCTCGGGCGTGGAACTGACGCGGCTCACGCCGTATGCGGCCAAGTACGCCGGCTACCCGATCACCAAGGGCAAGCTGACGGTGGACGTGGCCTACAAGATCGAGAACGGCAAGCTCGATGCGAGCAACCACCTGTTCCTGGACCAGCTCACCTTCGGCGAGCGCGTCGACAGCCCGGATGCGACCAAGCTGCCGGTGCTGCTGGCGGTGTCGCTGCTGAAGGACCGCAACGGCGTGATCGACGTGAACCTGCCGGTGTCGGGCTCGTTGTCGGATCCGGAGTTCAGCATCGGCGGCGTGATCGTGCGCGTGATCGTCAATCTGCTGACCAAGGCGATCACGTCGCCGTTCTCGCTGATCGCCTCGGCCTTTGGCGGCGGCGGGGGCGAGGAGCTGGGCTATGTCGAGTTCGCGCCCGGCACCGCGGCGCTGACGCCGGCGGCCAGGGACAAGATCACCAAGCTGGGCCAGGCGCTCAATGACAGGCCCGCGCTGCGGCTGGAAATCAGCGGCCGCATCGACCCGGCCACCGACGAGGCCGGCGCGCGCCGCGCGTGGCTGGATGCGCGCGTGGCCGAGCAGAAGCGGCGCGACCAGCGCGACAGCGCACAGGTGGGCGGCGAGGCCGACAACGACGAAGCCGGCGAGCAGGGCGCCGAGATCAAGGTCTCGAAACAGGAGTACCCGAAGTACCTGGAGCAGGTCTACAAGCGCACATCGATGAAGAAGCCGCGCAACTTCGTCGGCTTCACCAAATCCCTGCCGCCCGAGGAAATGGAAAAGCTGCTGATGGCCAACGCCACGGTCACCGAGGCCGACCTGAAGCGCCTGGCCGAGCAACGCGCACTGGTGGTCAAGCAGTCGCTCGAACGCGAGGGCAAGGTGTCGGAGAGCCGGCTGTTCCTGACCGCGCCCAAGCTCAGCGCCGAGGGCATCAAGGACAAGGGCGCGCCCAACCGCGTGGACTTCTCCATTCGCGGCTAGCCGGCGCGGCGGCGCCGCACGGTGCGGCGCCGCCACAGGCCCGGCCCGGAAAACCGGTATGATTCGGCCCGGACAATCCGTTCCATAGCCGATTCAGGAGTGTGTTTTGCAGCAGGATCAATTGGAAGCCGCCGTCGCCTACAAGACCTGGGTGTGCGTGATCTGCGGCTGGGTCTACGACGAAGAACAGGGCTGGCCGGAAGACGGCATCGCCCCCGGCACGCGCTGGGAAGACATCCCCGAGGACTGGCGCTGCCCGGAATGCGACGTCGGCAAGGCCGAATTCGCCATGATCGAGCTGTAACGCCGCACGCACTTTCCTGTCCGGCCGACCCATGCGGGCTCAGCCCCGGGCTTGCGCCAGCATGGCGGCAAGCAGCACATTGGCGCCCGCCTCGAGATGCTCGGGCCTGGCGTCCTCGATCTCGTTATGGCTGATGCCGTCCTTGCACGGCACGAAGATCATTGCCGCCGGCGCTACCCTGGCCAGGTAGACCGCGTCGTGGCCAGCGCCGGTGACGATGTCGCAATGCGTGTAGCCACGCGCCGCGGCCGCGTGCCGGACATGGGCCACAAGCTCGGGCGCGAAGGGCGTCGGCTCGAAGCGCTGGATCGCTTCAACTTCCACCGCCAGCGCGGCACCTGTAGTGCTGCCGCTGGCCAGCGCCGCGCACGCTGCGCGCAGCCTTGCTTCCATCCGGTCGAGCTGGCCGCCATCGAGATGGCGAAGGTCGACGCTGAACTGTACCCGCCCCGGAATGACGTTGCGTGAAGACGGGTGGACATTGACCACCCCGACCGTCCCCCGGCCATCGGGGGCAAAGTCGTCCGCGATCTTCGCCACTTCCTGGAACAGGAACGAAGCGCCATGCAGGGCGTCCCGGCGCAGCGGCATGGGGGTGGGGCCGGCATGCGCCTCCATGCCCGTCACCGTGACGTCATACCAGCGCAGGCCAAGCGACCCCGTCACCACGCCGATGACCTTGTCCTCGGCCTCGAGGATCGGGCCTTGCTCGATATGCGCCTCGAAGTACGCGCCAACCTTGTGGCCGACCGGCGCGGTGCCCGCATAGCCGATCGCCGCGAGTTCGCCGGCAACGGACTTGCCGGCGTTGTCGGTTGCCGTCAAAGCGGTGGCTTCGGGGAAAACGCCGGCGAACACGCCCGATCCCATCATCACCGGCACGAAGCGCGCGCCTTCCTCATTGGTCCAGATCGCCAGTTCCAGCGGCGCCTCGGTGGTCACGCCGTGCTGGTTGAGCGTGCGCATGACTTCCAGCCCGGCCATCACGCCATAGCATCCGTCGAACTTGCCGCCGGTGGGCTGGGTGTCGATATGGCTGCCGGTCATGACCGGGGCAAGCGCGTCGTTGCGGCCCGCCCGGCGCCCGAAGATATTGCCCACGCGGTCGATGCGCACCGCCAGGCCGGCGTCGCGCATCCAGCCGGTGACGAGGTCGCGCGCCTGCCCGTCCAGCGCGGTCAGGGCCAGACGCGCATTGCCGCCCCTGGGCGTGGCGCCGATCCGCGCCAGGTCCATCAGCGCTTGCGACAGGCGTTCGCCATTGATCGTGATTGCGTTCATACGCCCGTCCCTGACTGTTGGATGCCGCCGAAGAAGGCCGTTGCATTGGCGGCGAGCGAATCGAGGTGGTAGCCGCCTTCCTGCACGACCAGCGTGGGCAGGCCCAGTGCGGCAACGGCGCGGCCGAGGCGGCCGAAGCCTGCGGTGGACACGTCCACCAGCGACTGCGGATCCTCGCGGTAGATGTCGAAGCCGAGCGACAGCACCAGCGCGTCTGCCTGGAAGCGTTCGATGGCGCCGCGTGCGGTGTCCAGCTTGTCGAAGAAGACGGACTCGGGCGAACGGTGCGGCATCGGCAGGTTGAGGTTGTGGCCGGTGCCGGCGCCGCGGCCGTGCTCATCGTCGAAGCCCGCGACCACCGGATAGAAGTTGGTCGGGTCGCCGTGGATCGACACGTAGAGCACATCGGCCCGGTCGTAGAAGATCTCCTGGATGCCCTGGCCGTGGTGCATGTCGGTATCGAGGATGGCCACGCGGCCAAGGCGCGCGCGCAGGGCCTGGGCGGCGATCGCGGCATTGTTCAGGTAGCAGAAGCCGCCCGCCGCGTCGCGCCGGGCATGATGGCCAGGCGGCCGGCACAAGGCGTAGGCGCGGCGCGCGCCGTCCAGCAGCGCCCGGGCCCCGGCCACCGCGCTCTGCGCCGACCAGTAGGCCGAGCGCCAGGTGTTCAGGCCCACCGGGCAGCTGCCATCGGCGAGATAGCGCGCGGCCTGCGCCAGCACGCCGCGCAGGGCGTTGGGCTCGCGCACGAAGATATTGGACATGACCTCGTCGCCCCAGTCCTCCGGCAGCTCGCGCCAGCTGGCATGGGCGTCCTGCAGGAACTGCAGGTAAGGCTGGTCGTGCACCGCAGCAAGCGGCGCGAGGCCGTGGTCGGCGGGGGCGTGGAGCGCGAAGCCAAGCGCCTCTGCCGCCTGGACCAGCCGCTGCGCCCGCGCAGGCAGCTCCTGCGGCGAGCGCATCCTGCCGCGCGAGTAGTAGCTCTGCGGATGGTGCAGCAATTGCTCGGGATGGAAAAACGTCAGCATGGGGTTTGCAATGTCCGTGGAAAGGCGTCAGGCCTGCGCGGCTTGCGCGGCCGGTTGTGGTTGCTGGCGCTGGCGTGCATCGATGCTGGCGATGCACAGCAGCGACACGCCGGCCAGCAAGGTGTAGAACACCGCCAGCGGCCACCATTGGCCCTGGAAGCGCTGCGCGAGGACGGTCCCCACCAGCGGTGTCAGCCCGCCCGCCACCGCGCCGCAGACCTGGTAGGACAACGAGATCGCCGAGTAGCGCACGCGCGTTTCGAAGACACCGCTGACAAAGCCCGCGATCACCGAATAGAAGCTCGCCATGCACACCACCGCCAGCGCGATGCCGAGCACGATGGCCGGCGCCTGGCGCGTCTGCACCAGCAGGAACATCGGATAGGGTGAAGCCATCGCCAGCAGCGCGGCCAGCTTGAGGAAGCGCGCGCCGCCAAGCTTCTCTGCCAGCCAGGCGGCCAGCGGCTGCGCCAGGAACTGGATGATGGCGACGGCGAACAGGCAGTCGAGGATCAGCGTCCTGGGCAGCGACAGGTATTGCGTGGTGTAGGCAATCATGAAGGTGTTGGTGAAGTACACCCCCGCAATGCCGATGGTATTGGCGCCGATGCACAGCAGCACCGGCACGCGGGCCGTGCGCCAGACCTCGGCAAGCGGCAGCCTGGCGGTCTTGCGCTGCGCCTGCACCTGCGCGAACTCGGGCGATTCATTCACGCCCAGCCGGATCGCCACGCCCACCAGCAGCAGCGCCGCGCTGGCCAGGAATGGCAGGCGCCAGCCCCAGTCCATGAACACCTCGTGCTCCATCGACGTGACCGCGCGGAAAGCCAGCAGCGACAGGATCAGGCCGGCCGGGCTGCCGAGCTGCGCGAACGAGGCGAAGAAGGTGCGGCGGCCCTTGGGGGCATGCTCGCCCGCCATCAGCACCGCGCCGCCCCATTCGCCGCCCACGGCGATGCCCTGCACCACGCGCAGCAGGACCAGCAGCACCGGCGCGATCGCGCCCGCGGTGGCGTAGGTCGGCAGCAGGCCGATGCCGATGGTGGCCACGCCCATCATCATGAGCGTGATCATCAGCGCCTGCTTGCGGCCGATGCGGTCGCCCCAGTGGCCGAACACGATGCCGCCGAGCGGACGGGCAAAGAAGCCGACCGCGAAGGTGCCGAATGACGCCAGCGTGCTCAGGAAGGGATCGCCGCCGGGAAAGAACAACGGGCCGAACACCAGCGCGGCGGCGGTGGCGTAGATGTAGAAGTCGTACCACTCGATCATGGTGCCGACAAAGGCGGCGGTGGCGGCGCGCACGGGCTGGCGCGTGCCGGAAGGGGACACTTGCATGGACTGGCTCCTCACTATGTTTGTGCCGCTGCATCAGGGGCAGCTGTGGGAGGAGTTATCGCGCGTTGACAAATATCAGTCAAATTTCTAATATTTATTTTTCATATAACTTCAATTTATACGTGGCGTGATGGAGCGTTCTGCCCTGGACCGGGCCCTGCTGACCGACCGGCTCGACTGGAACCTGCTGCGCACCTTCCTGACCATCGTCCACGAGCGCAGCCTGAGCCGCGCCGCGGTGCGGCTGCATATCACCCAGCCGGCGGTGAGCCTGGCCTTGCGCCGGCTCGAAGAGCATCTGGGACACACGCTGATCGAGCGGCGCGGCAGCAATTTCCGCCTGACCCGGGCCGGCGAAGAAGTGCTGCGCATCGCCACCGACGTCTATGGCAGCGTGGCGCGGCTGGGGGCTGAACTGGCGGAGCAGCAGGACGAAGTCAGCGGCCTGCTGCGGCTGCTGACCGTGAGCCGTATCCATTCAGGCGTCTATGACGAATGCCTGGCCGCGTTCCATCGGCAGCATCCGCGCGTCACGCTGCAGGTGGACGTGATGCGCAGCACCGAGATTGCGGACGCGCTCGCGCAGAAGGCTGGCGGCGTGGGCCTGAGCCTGTACCGGCAGCCGGGCCGGCAGTCGGGCGACGGGCTTGAGCACATGCTGTTCCTGCGCCAGCGCTATGCCATCTTCTGCGGGCGCCATCACCGGCTGTTCGGGCGCACCGGGCTGGCCATTGCCGACCTGCTGGCCGAGCACTTCGTCTCGTTCAGCAGCGACCAGCTTGGCGACGTGCTGGCGCCATTGGCCGTATTCCGCGACCAGCACGGCTTTTCCGGCCAGATCGTCGCGACCTCGCCCAGCCTCGATGAAATCCGGCGGCTGGTGTTCGCGGGCTATGGCATTGGCTGCCTGCCCGAACATATCGTTGCCGACGATGTCGCCCAGCAACGGTTGTGGCGCCTGCCGCCCGAAGAGGGCGTGGCCGATATCGACATGTACCTGCTGTGGAATCCGGAGCGGCGCCAGACGCCGGCCGAGGCCGCGTTCATCGAGCACTTCCGCCACTACGTGGCGCGCTATTCGCTGATGGAGCGGCTGGGGGAGTCAGTGAACGCGCCGCTGGCGGCGTTGCGCGCGCCGACGGCATGATGGACTACTGCCCGGTTCGCGTACCGGGCAATGGTGCAGAAGAACGCTTGTTGGGGCCTAGCCGTGCCGTCGCAGCGTATGCCGGCACAGCCCGGCGCGTTGCCGTTGTGCAGCGCAACGCCGGTAGCGCATCCGGTACGGATGGCTGCAGCGCCAGATGGCCCGCAAGACGGTAATGAACAGCAGCGCCGCCATGACGGCAGCAAGCAGGCCGATCGACATAACGGCCCTCCTCCCCAAAAACCGTCTGTCCGACCTCTGGGGTCAGATCAGCAGCGGTAATGCCTCTAGCACCAACACGGCAACCAGTGCGCCGATCAGGGCGCCCATGGTCCGGCAACTGATGCGCAGGTACTTGGCAGTCACCGGGATCGAACCCATGGCGATCACGCCTACCAGCGCCATCGGAATCAGGAATACAAGATCATGCGCGGTGAAGTGCATGGCGGTCTCCTGTCTCTCTTTTGTGATTCCAGTATAGGCAGTGTGTGCCCGATGCATGGCTGCGTGCATCGGGATTGTCCCGAACACGGGAGATGCGGACACCACCCAGGTACCGATGCGCGCACTTAGGACGGTTCAGGCGTTGCGCTGCGTACGCATGCCCCACGTTTTTCGCCATGCGAACCCCCGAAGCGGGAAACACGTGTCCTATGCTGATCAGAGACGCGGGGCCCCGTTCCCATTCAAGTCCAATGCCCCGCGGACCGAGAGAGACGGAGGTGGCTATGGAACTTCACATGCAATCGCACCACTACGTGCGGCGGCAGCCGGACTGGACCGCGGCAGCGGTCTCGGGGCTGGCGGCCGGGGCGTTGCTGCTGGTGCTGGAGCTGTTCTGGTCGTCGATGGTGTCGGGCGTGAACCCGTGGATCGCCACGCGCATGATCGCCGGGATCCTGATGGGCCAGGGCGTGCTGCAGAGCGCAACGTTTACCGTCGGCACGGTGGCCGCGGCGCTGGTGATCCATTTCGTGCTGGGCGCCGTGCTGGGCATGATCCTGGCGGCCATCATCGCGCCATTCACGCTGGATTCGAGCCTGGGCATGGCAATGCTGGCGGGCGCCGTGTTTGGCATGGTAGTGTACTTCTTCAATTTCTATGTGATGACGTTGGCCTTCCACTGGTTTGTCGAGGTGCGCGGGTGGCATACCTTCATCGGGCATCTGATCTTCGGGATGGCCGCGGCGGCATGCTACTGGAAGCTGGAGAGCAAGGACGTATCGCACTGACAGCGCTTCGGGGCAGGGCGCGGCGAGCGCCGGCTCATGGCGGTTGCGTTGCGCGCGCCAGCTTTTGGGCGGGTACGCGCGCAAGACCTGCGGCGGCCGGAACCAGGGGTTCCCGCCGCCGCTTTTTCTCGCGCTGCGCGCTTGTGCAGTGCGACACCAATGCATTGGCATGTCGCCTTGCAGTGACCTGACGGCATGCACTAGTCTTATGTCTACCTGCGTGACTTGCGCATCCCTCGCCGCGCGCGAGGAGGAGGGTGGATATGGCGTTGGCCATCGCACTCGTAGTCATGGTCGTCGGTTCGGTGCTCTTCCATTTCATGAGCCCGTGGTGGGCGACCCCGCTGGCGTCCAACTGGCAGCAGATGGACGACACGCTGACCATTACCCTGGTCATCACCGGCATTTTCTTCATCGGCATCAACCTGTTTGTCGGCTACATCGTCTGGCGCTTCCGGCATGAGGCGCCGCATCCCAATGGCGGCACCGGCCACCGCGCGTCCTACCACCCGGAGAACAGCAAGCTCGAACTGTGGCTGATCGGCGGCACCACGCTGGGCGTGGTGCTGCTGCTGGCGCCGGGCCTGTTCGTCTACGCCGACTACGTGCGCCCGCCGCGCGAAGCGATGGTGATGGAAGTGGTGGGGCAGCAGTGGTCCTGGGCCTTCCGCTTTCCCGGCAAGAGCGGCCAGCTGGGTGCTTCCGATGTGCGCTTTGTCACCGGTGCGAATCCGCTCGGGCTGGACCCCGACGATCCGCGTGGCCTGGACAATATCGTGATCGTCGGACCGGAGGTGCACCTGCCGCTGAACAAGCCGGTCAAAGTGCTGTTGCGCTCCAAGGACGTGCTGCATGACTTCTACGTGCCGCCGTTCCGCGCGCGCATGAACATGGTGCCGGGCATGGTGACGTCGTTCTGGTTCACGCCGACGCAGGCGGGGCGCTTCGATATCCTGTGCGCGCAGCTGTGCGGCGTGGGGCACTACAACATGCGCGGCACGGTGGTGGTGGAAGAACCGGCTGCGTACGAGGCATGGCTGGCCAGGCAGCAGACCTTTGCCATGACGCTGGCGAAGGCCGCGGCACCGCCGGCGGCAATGGCCGCTGCCGCACCCGGCGCCGCGGGCGACGCCGGCACCGTCGAGAAGGGACGCGCGCTGGCGCAGAGCAAGGGCTGCGTCGGCTGCCACAGCATCGACGGCAATCCGGGCGTGGGGCCGACCTGGAAGGGCCTGTACGGCAAGACCGAGACCTTTGTCGACGGCAGCAGCGCCAAGGTGGACGATGCCTTCCTGCACAAGGAGATCTCCGACCCCAATGCGCGGCTGGTCAAGGGCTTCGGCCCGGTGATGCCGAAGTTGCCGATGAGCGAGGATGAGGTCGCGGCACTGACCGCCTATATCAAGTCGGCCGGCAGCGGCGCGGCGGAAGCCGGCACGGTGGCGCCGGTGGCGCCCGCGGACGTGCCCGCCGGCCCGGCTGCCGCGACCAGCGCCGCCACCACGGCAACCGCTGGCTCTGGGGCGCCCGCTGCCACGCCCGGGGCCGCGTCCGGCACCTATACGACTTCGACGGCCGTGGCCGTGCCGCCCTCGGCGGCACCCGCGCCCGCCAGGAAGTGAGGAGACCCGCATGGCTTACGCCGACGATGCCGCCCATCACGCGCCGCAGAGCTTCTGGACCCGCTATGTCTGGAGCCAGGACCACAAGGTGATCGCCGTGCAGTACACCATCGTGGCGATCGTGGTGGGCCTGGTGGGCGTGGCGCTGTCCAACCTGATGCGCATGCAGCTTGGCTTCCCGGGGCGCTTCGAGTTCATCGACGCCAACCGCTACTACCAGTTCGTCACCATGCACGGCATGATCATGGTGATCTACCTGCTGACGGCGCTGTTCCTGGGCGGCTTCGGCAACTACCTGATCCCGCTGATGGTGGGGGCGCGCGACATGGTGTTCCCCTTCCTCAACATGCTCAGCTTCTGGGTCTACCTGCTGTCGGTGATCGTGCTGCTGGCCAGCTTCTTCGTGCCCGGAGGGCCCACCGGCGCGGGCTGGACGCTATACCCGCCGCAGGCCATCCTGCCCGGCACCCCAGGCCATGACTGGGGCATCATCCTGATGCTGGTGTCGCTGGCGATCTTTATCGTCGCGGCCACCATGGGCGGCCTCAACTACGTCACCACCGTGCTGCAGGCGCGCACGGAAGGAATGACGCTGCTGCGCATGCCGCTGTCGGTATGGGGCATCTTCATGGCCACCATCCTGGCGCTGCTGGCGTTCCCGGCGCTGTTCGTGTCGGCGGTGATGATGCTGCTGGACAAGACCCTCGGCACCAGCTTCTTCATGCCGGCGATGGTGTCGATGGGGCAGCAGCTGCAGTACAAGGGCGGCAGCCCCCTGCTGTTCCAGCACCTGTTCTGGTTCTTCGGCCACCCCGAGGTGTATATCGTCGCGCTGCCGGCCTTCGGCATCGTCTCGGACCTGGTCAGCGTGCATTCGCGCAAGAGCATCTTCGGTTACCGCACCATGGTGTGGGCAATCCTGGCGATCGGGGTGCTATCGGTGGTGGTGTGGGCCCACCACATGTTCGTCAGCGGCATGAACCCGTACTTCGGCTTCTTCTTTGCCACCA
This sequence comes from Cupriavidus sp. GA3-3, assembly GCF_000389805.1. Classification (NCBI taxonomy): domain Bacteria; kingdom Pseudomonadati; phylum Pseudomonadota; class Betaproteobacteria; order Burkholderiales; family Burkholderiaceae; genus Cupriavidus; species Cupriavidus sp. GA3-3. The sequence goes on along the minus strand of NZ_KB944482.1, from coordinate 22,578 downwards.
CCACGCTGATCATCGCCATCCCCACCGCGATCAAGGTCTACAACTGGGTCATCACGCTATGGCGCGGCGATATCCATTTCACCGTGCCGATGCTGTTCGCGATCGCCTTCATCAGCACCTTCGTCATCGGCGGCCTGACCGGGCTGTTCCTGGGCAATGTCAGCGTGGATATCCCGCTGTCCAACACCTACTTCGTGGTGGCGCACTTCCATATGGTGATGGGCGTGTCGCCGATCCTGGTGGTGTTCGGCGGCCTCTACCACTGGTACCCGAAGGTCACTGGCCGGATGCTGGACGACAGCATGGGCCGGATCCATTTCTGGGTCACCTTCGTCGGCACCTACGCCATCTTCTTCCCGATGCACTACCTGGGCGTGCTGGGCATGCCGCGCCGCTACTACGCCTACGAGAACTACGCCTTTATCCCGGAGTCGGCGCATGTGATGAACATGTACATCTCGGTGGCCGCCTTCATCGTCGCCACGGCGCAGCTGCTCTTTGTCTTCAACCTGGTGTGGAGCCTGTGGCATGGCCGCAAGGCCGACGCCAACCCGTGGCGCGCGGCCTCGCTGGAATGGCAGACGCCGCAGACGCCGCCCGCGCACGGCAACTGGGGGCCGCACCTGCCGGTGGTGTACCGCTGGGCCTATGCCTACAGCGTGCCGGGCGCGCGCGAGGACTTTATCGCGCAGAACGCGCCGCCGGAAGAGGGCGGGGCCGAGCCTGAACCGCATGCCAGCCGCGGAGCCGTCGCATGAACGCCGAAGCCCTGTACAAGGTCAGCCGCGACGATTTCGGCGGCAGCCCGTCCGACGAGAATGCCGCCAACCACCGGCCGCAAGGGCGCGCCCCCGCGAGCATCGGCCTGTGGGTGTTCATGGGCGTGGTGACCTCGCTGTTTGCGCTGTTCCTGACCGCCTATGCGCTGCGCATGGACAGCCCGGACTGGCACCGCATCGGGCTGCCCTGGCAGGTGTGGCTGTCCACCGCGCTGCTGGGCGCCGGCAGCGTGGCGATGGCGGTGTCGTCGCGCGCCGCGGGCCGGGGCGAGATGGCCGTGGCCAGGCAGGCGCTGCGCCTGGGCGGTCTGGGCGCGGCCGGCTTCGTCGCCTCGCAGCTGTGGGCCTGGCAGGCACTGGGCGCGATACAGGTGATGCCTGCCGGCAACCCGGCCGGCAGCTTCTTCTACCTGCTGACAGCGATGCACGGCCTGCACGTGCTGGGCGGCCTGGCCGGCTGGGGCTTTGCCATGTCGTCGCGCGGCAGCGGCGAGGCCGCGGTGCTGCGCATGCGGCTGTGCGCGCGCTACTGGCATTTCCTGCTGGCGGTATGGGTGGTGCTGCTGGCGGCGCTGGGGTGGCTTACGCCCGAACTGGTGCGCTATATCTGCGGCACGGCCTAGCGGCGGCGGCAGCAAGGAGGACCGGCATGTCAACGCAACTGTCTTCACCATCGAGCCCACCCGGCGTGGCGCCCGCGCCCCCGGTGGGCGGCGTGCGCGGCCTGCTGGCCGACTGGTCGTCGGACCAGCAGGCCTTCAAGGTGTCGTGGGGCAAGGCCATGATGTGGATCTTCCTGCTGTCCGACACCTTCGTCTTCAGCTGCTTCCTGACCGGCTACATGACCGTGCGCATGTCGACCACGGTGCCGTGGCCCAACCCCAGCGAGGTGTTCGCGCTGCACGTGGGTGGCGCCGACATTCCGTTGCTGCTGATCGCCATCATGACCTTCGTGCTGATCACCAGCAGCGGCACCATGGCGATGGCGGTCAACTTTGCCTACCGGCGCGCGCGCCGCGAGTGCGCGCTGCTGATGTTCGTCACCGCGCTGTTCGGCGTCATGTTCGTCGGCATGCAGGCCTTCGAATGGACCAAGCTGATCGTGGACGAGGGCGTGCGCCCGTGGACCAACCCGATGGGGGCGGCGCAGTTCGGCTCGACCTTCTTCATGATCACGGGCTTCCACGGGCTGCATGTGTCGTGCGGCGTGGTGTACCTGCTGATCGTGGCCACGCGCGTGCTGCGCGGACGCTACGAGGCCACCGGCAACTACCAGATCGTGGAGATCGCGGGCCTGTACTGGCACTTCGTCGACCTGGTCTGGGTGTTTATCTTTGCGTTGTTCTATCTCTGGTGACGGCCATGGCATCGAATCCGGCAACTCCCGCAACCCCGGTGACGCCAGCGCATGGCTCCGGCAACGATGCCGGGCATGCCGCGCACTCCGGCCAGCAGCATCCTATCGGGCTGTACCTGAAGATCTGGCTGCTGCTGTTCGTTCTGTCGACGCTGTCGTACCTGGTCGACTATTTCCATGTCACCGGCTACCTGCGCTGGACGCTGATCCTGGTGTTCATGGGGCTGAAGGCGGGGCTGATCGTGGCAGTGTTCATGCACATGGCATGGGAGCGCATGGCGCTGATCTGCGCCATCCTGGTACCGCCGCTGTGCCTGCTGGTGCTGGTCTGGCTGATGGCGGAAGAAGCGAATCATACGTTCCTGACGCGCGGTATCTTCTTCCGCTGACGGGGAGGCGCCGCCGGCCCCGGGGAGGGAGCCGGCGGCAAGCCGCCTTGCACCGCGCCCGGGCGCTCAGGCCTGGGTGATGAACTTGGTTACCAGGTAGCCATCGAAGGTCTCCTGGCCGCCTTCGCTGCCGATGCCCGAATCCTTGATGCCCCCGAACGGGGTCTCGGCCAGCGCCATGCCGAAGTGGTTGATGTTGACCATGCCGGCTTCCAGGCCGTTGGATACTTCGGTCGCGGTCTTCAGCGAGTTGGTGAACACATACGAGGCCAGGCCAAAGGGCAGGCTATTGGCGCGGCGCAGCACCTCGGCCGTGTCCTTGAAGCGCGTCACGGGCGCCACCGGGCCGAACGGCTCGTCGGTCATCAGACGCGAGTCGTCGGGCAGGTCGGTGACCACGGTGGGCGCGAAGAAATAGCCCTTGTCCCCCAGGCGCGAGCCGCCTGCCACCACCTTGCCGCCACGCTGGCTGGCATCGTCCAGGAACTGCTCCATTGACAGCACGCGGCGCTCATGCGCCAGCGGCCCCATCTGGGTGCCGTCCTCCAGGCCGTTGCCGACCTTGATCGAGCCGATCACCTCGGTAAAGCGCGCCAGGAAGCGGTCATAGGCTTTCTCCTGGACATAGAAGCGCGTCGGCGACACGCATACCTGGCCGGCATTGCGCAGCTTGAAGCGCGCCAGCATCTCGGCGGCGGGGTCGATGTCGGCGTCGTCGAACACCAGCACCGGCGAATGGCCGCCCAGCTCCATGGTCACGCGCTTCATATGCGCGCCGGCCAGCGCCGCCAGCTGCTTGCCCACCGGCACCGAGCCGGTGAATGAAATCTTGCGCACGATCGGCGATTCGATCAGGTAGGTCGAGACCTCGCTGGGCACGCCCCAGACGATGTTGAGCACGCCCGGGGGCAGGCCCGCATCATGGAACAGCTGCGCCAGCGCCACCACCGCGCTGGGCGAGTCTTCCGGCCCCTTCAGGATCAGCGTGCAGCCCGCGCCCAGCGCCGACGCGATCTTGCGGATGGCCTGGTTGAACGGGAAGTTCCACGGCGTGAAGGCGGCGCACACGCCGATCGGCTCGCGCACCACGATCTGGCGCACATTGGGCTGGCGCGGCGGGATCACGCGGCCGTAGATGCGGCGGCATTCCTCGGCATGCCAGTCGGCGTGCTCGGCGCAGACCATCACTTCGCCGACGGCTTCGGCCAGCGGCTTGCCCTGGTCCAGCGTGATATTGCGGCCGATCTCCTTGGCGCGCTCGCGGGTGAGCTCGCCCACGCGGCGCAGGATCCTGGCGCGCTCCAGCGGCGAGGTCTTCTTCCAGGTTTCAAAGGCGCGCTGCGCGGCGGCCAGCGCGCGGTCCAGGTCGGCGCGGCTGGCGTGCGGCAGCTTGCCCAGCACTTCCTGCGTGGCCGGGTTGATGACATCCTGCTCGCGCCGGTCGCCTCCCTTGATGAATTCTCCGTCGATATAGAGGGCGAGATCCTGGTACATGCGTGTTCTCCTGGTGGGCGGTGAAACCGCAAGCTTAACCCGGCGGCCGCGTTCATGCAGCGCGCCGGGTGTGTTCCCAGGAGGAATGTGCGGGAATGTCCCCGCGGCCGGTTCAGCCGATGTCAGGCGGCATCGCGCGTGCGCGCCACCGGCACGACTTCAGCCCCGGTGCGGGTGGCTTCCACCACCAGGATCACGAGCAGCGTGATCAGCGTCAGGCCGAACACCGCATAGCCGATGCTGTCGCCCTCGATGGCGAACAGGCTGGGCGCGTAGGTCGGGCTGGTGCAGATCATGGTGCCCGCAGACATGCCGGTGTAGTGCATGCCGCAGACGGCAACGCCCATGACCACTGCAGCTGCCAGCTGCTTGCCGCGGGTCTTCACCGTGGTGGCCAGCCACAGCGCCACCACCGACACCACCACGGCGATCACCACCGACAGCCCGATGATGGCCAGGTCCCAGTCGAAGCGGGTGTTGGAGCGGATCGCGGCCATGCCGGTGTAGTGCATCGCCACCACGCCCAGCCCGGTCAGCACGCCGCCCTTGACCACGTTGTCGGTACGGCTGCCGCACGGGCGCGAGGCGATCGCCAGTCCGGCGCCGGCCAGCACCATCACGACCACCAGCGAAGCCAGCGTCATGAACAGTCCGAACTCGCGGTGCGTCGGGGTCTGGTAGGCCACCATGCCGATGAAATGCATCGACCAGACCGCGCCGCCGCCCAGCGCCACGCTGGCGCACAACAGCCGGTCCACGTCCAGGCGGCCGTCGGGCATGCGCACGCGCCGCGACCAGCGCAGGCCCACGTAGGCGCCGCAGACAGAGATCAGGAACGACAGGCCCACCATCGGCCAGTCATAGGCAAACGGCACCAGGGCGCCGGAAACAGGCTGGAAACCGACAAACATGACCCCACCTCCTCGTTTTGACTGCGACTGAAGGGCGCACGCGCGTGCCGGGCATTGCTTCCGGCAGCCGGCCTGGGACGCGGTGGTCCCGTGCCGAGTATGCAGGGGGCCGCAACCGGAGGGGAATAACTCATTCAGGTAAAGAGCACGGCGCCGTGCCGGCCGTGTGTCCTTGTAGCTGCCTCCGGGCAGGAATAGACTGGGCGGATTTCCCCATGCGCGACGCCTCATGAAGCCAGACGCCAGACTGACCACCGGCCCGATCGGCCGCACCCTGCTGCTGTTCTCGCTGCCGGTGCTCGGCAGCAACATCCTGCAGTCGCTGAACGCCTCGATCAATTCGGTCTGGGTCGGCCGCTTCCTGGGCGAGGCCGCGCTGACGGCAACCTCCAACGCCAACATCATTCTGTTCTTCCTGCTGGGCGTGGTGTTCGGTATCAGCATGGCCAACACCATCATGATCGGACAGGCCGTGGGCGCGCGCGACCTGGACGAGGCGCGTCGCGTGGTCGGCACCAGCACCACCTTCTTTGTCGGGCTGTCGGTGCTGGCCTCGGCGCTGGGCTATTTCTATACGCCGGCCATCCTCGCGGCGATGCACACGCCGGAAGACGCCGCGCCGCTGGCGGTGAGCTACCTGCGCATCATCTTCCTGGCGCTGCCATTCATGTACTTCTACAACTTCGTGATGATGACGCTGCGCGGCGCGGGCGATTCGCGCACGCCGTTCTGGTTCATGCTGTTGTCGGTGGTGCTGGACGTGGCGCTCAACCCGGTGCTGATCTTCGGTATGGGCCCGGTCCCGCCGCTGGGTATCGCGGGCTCGGCGCTGGCCACGCTGATGGCACAGCTGGCGAGCCTGGCGGCGATGATGGTGCTGCTGTACCGGCGCCACCATTTCCTGCTGCTGCACCGTGGCCAGCTTGCACTGCTGCGGCCTGATCCGGCAATCCTGCGGGCGCTGGTGGTCAAGGGCTTGCCGATGGGCCTGCAGATGGTGGTGATCTCGTCGTCGGCGATCGTGATGATGGCGCTGGTCAATGCCTATGGCTCGCAGACCACCGCCGCCTACGGCGTGGCCTCGCAGCTGTGGACCTATGTGCAGATGCCCGCGCTGGCGGTAGGCGCGAGCGTGTCATCGATGGTGGCGCAGAACGTCGGCGCCGGACTGTGGCAGCGGGTGTCGCGCATCACGCGCGTGGGGCTGCTGATCAATGTGGTGATGACCGGTGCGCTGGTCGCGCTGATCTATCTGTTCAACCGGCATTCGCTGGGGCTGTTCCTGGGCACTGACGGCGTCGCCATCGGCATCGCGCAGCATATCAACGTGGTGGTGCTGTGGTCGTTCATCCTGTTTGGCTTCACCATCGTCATCTTCGGCACGGTGCGCGCCACCGGCGCGGTGATGGCGCCGCTGGTGATCCTGTTCCTGTCGATGTGGGTGATCCGGCTGCCGTTCGCGTGGTTGCTGGGACCGCGCATCGGCGCCGAGGCGATCTGGTGGAGCTTTCCGCTGGGCTCGGTGGTGTCGCTGGTGCTGGCGGCCGGCTACTACCGCTTCGGCAACTGGCGCCGCAGCCATATCCTGCCCACCGTGCCGCACCCGGCGCAAGCCGTGGGGCAGGCGCCCGATACCAGCATGGGAACGCCCTGCGAAGACGCGGGCGAGGTCGTCGAGGAGACCGCCTCTGCAACGCCCGAGCCCGCAGTCGTGCGCTGAGCTGCAGCGGCCCGCGATCGTGCCGCCGGCTTTGAAAGCCATTCGAAAGATCGGTGTGTCATCGTGTCATCGCTGGCACTCCCTCCCAGCGCACGTGTCGCCTGCCTGGCCAGAGCAGGCGCGCATCCTTCCGGCCGCGCCTTGCCTTGATGCAAGTGCGCGTGCCGTCTTGTTCGCCTGACATTCCCGTCGACTTTTCTTCCGGATTCTTCATCAAAAAATACATCACGTTGTGATGTATTTTTTTCATGAATAGGCTGGATTTGCCCTTGTTTCCAAGGGGTATCGGTGAATACCCCTAAACCAAGACAAATGAAAGGCACCTGAAAGATCACGTCTCTAAGGTTCGGGTCAACCGTCGGGGAGCATGCGCGCCGCATGCCTTGCCGCTCGAGCCAGTGCGTCCCCGGCATGGCATTTCGTGAACTTTGAGGAGAATCGTTTTGCGCATACGCAGCCAAAAGGACTTTGCCTCCGGCCTGATGTTCGTTCTGGTCGGTCTGGGCTTTTCCTGGGTCGCTCGCGGCTATTCCATGGGAACGGCCGCGAAGATGGGACCCGGATATTTTCCATTCCTGCTGGGACTGGTGCTGGCAGTGCTGGGGGCGGTGGTGCTGCTGTCCTCGCTGTCGCCCAAGGGCGAGGAAGACCATCTGGCGCGCTGGGACCTGAAGACGCTGCTGTGGATCCTCGGTTCGGTGGTGCTGTTCGGCCTGCTGCTCAAGCCGCTGGGCATGGTGCTGTCGGTGTTCGTGCTGGTGATGGTGTCGTCGATGGCCAGCCATGAATTCAGCTGGAAGGGCGCGCTGCTCAACGCCGTGGTGCTGGTGCTGATCAGCCTTGGCGCATTCGTCTACGGCATCAACCTGCAGATGCCGGTGTGGCCGGCCTTTATCACCGGTTAAGGAGCGCCGACCATGGAATTGTTTGATCACCTTGCGCTGGGCTTTTCCACGGCCCTGTCGCTGCAGAACCTGGCCTACGCCTTCCTGGGCTGCGTGCTGGGTACCCTGATCGGCGTGCTGCCGGGCCTGGGGCCGCTGGCCACCATCGCCATGCTGCTGCCGATCACCTACACGCTGCCGCCGGTGGCCGCGCTGATCATGCTGGCCGGCATCTACTACGGCGCCCAGTACGGCGGTTCGACCACCGCCATCCTGGTCAACCTGCCTGGCGAATCGTCATCGGTGGTGACCACCATCGACGGCTACCAGATGGCAAGGCGAGGACGAGCGGGGGTGGCGCTGGCCACCGCCGGCCTGGGCTCGTTCTTCGCCGGCTGCGTGGCCACCCTGATCCTGGCAGCCTTTGCCACGCCGCTGTCTGAACTGGCGTTCAAGTTCGGCCCTGCCGAATACTTCTCGCTGATGGTGCTGGGCCTGATCGGCGCCGTGGTGCTGGCCTCGGGGTCGCTGCCCAAGGCGATCTCGATGATCGTGCTGGGGCTGTTGCTGGGCCTGATCGGCACCGACGTGAACTCGGGCGCAGCGCGCTTCTCATTCGATGTGCCGGAACTGACCGACGGCATCGACTTCGTGGCGCTGGCCATGGGCATGTTCGGCTTTGCCGAGATCATCGCCAACCTGGAGCAGAAGGAAGCGCGCGAGACCTTCACCAACCGCGTGACCAACCTGTTCCCGACCAGGGAAGACTTCAGGCGCATGATCCCGGCTGTGCTGCGCGGCACCGCGCTGGGCTCCGCGCTTGGCATCCTGCCCGGTGGTGGCGCGGCGCTGGCCTCGTTCGCGGCGTACTCGCTGGAGAAGAAGACCTCCAAGTACGCACATGAATTCGGCAAGGGCGCGATCGAAGGCGTGGCAGGTCCGGAGTCTGCCAACAACGCCGCGGCACAAACCTCGTTCATCCCGCTGCTGACGCTGGGCATTCCGCCCAACGCGGTGATGGCGCTGATGGTGGGTGCGATGACCATCCACAACATCCAGCCCGGCCCGCAGGTGATGACCAGCAACCCGGCGCTGTTCTGGGGCCTGATCGCCTCGATGTGGATCGGCAACCTGATGCTGATCATCCTGAACCTGCCGATGATCGGCATCTGGGTGAAGCTGCTGACCGTGCCGTACCGCTTCCTGTACCCGGCGATCCTGGTGTTCTGCGGCATTGGCGTGTACTCAGTCAACAACCAGACCTTCGACGTGTTCATGGCCGCCGGCTTTGGCATCATCGGCTACCTGTTCCTGAAGCTGCGCTGCGAACCCGCTCCGCTGCTGCTGGGCTTCGTGCTGGGGCCGATGATGGAAGAGAACTTCCGCCGCACGCTGCTGCTGTCGCGTGGTGACTTCACCGTGTTCGTGACCCGGCCGCTGTCGGTCGGACTGCTGATCGCAGCCGCTGCCCTGGTTGCAGTAGTGGCGCTGCCGTCGATCAAGGCCAAGCGCGAAGAAGCGTTCCAGGAAGAATAGCGCCACGCGCGCTCCCCGGAAGGGCGCCGGCCTGTCTGATGCCGGCCGGCGCACGCAACGCAAGCAAACGGGGTGCCTTCGCGCACCCCGTTTGCTTTCGCGGGCCGATCGCGTATCCGCCCGCCATCAAGACCAGAGAGCGCCCGACTGCGGCAGCAGTCATGGGCTGCGCATGATGATCAGGATTCCCGCACCATCGGGTGCGCCGACAGCGCCCATGAAACCGCCCATCTTTGACCGGCTTTTCTCACGCATCCATGTGCTCAAGCTTGTCCAGTCGAGCCCGTCCACGGTCCTGAGCCTGGTCGACCGGCTGCGCGAGCGCGGCATCGACAAGAATATCCGCTCGTTGCGGCCGATCCTGCGCAGCCTGATGATGGCGCGGGCCATTACTGCCGAGCTGGTTGAAGGCTGTGGCCGCGTCTATTGCATCACCGAGCAGGGGCGGGCGGAGCTGGAGGCTTATATGTCGCACCTGGCGGTGCTGAAGGCGGAGCTGGAGCCGGGGGCAGAAGAGTAGGGGCAGTCAGCTGCCACCCGTCAGACAAAAAAGGCCGGCCCATCGGACCGGCCTTCTGCATGCTGCCCGCCTGCCGCAGGCAGCTGCAAGCACGCTGTTACTGCGTTACGAGTTCAAGACCAGCTTGCGACTCATCATCGCCGCGTGCCACCAGCACCTTGATCTTGTTCGGCGTCAGGCCGGCAATGCCATCCACCGGGATCGTGGTGATCAGCCAGTCAGCGTTGTTGGCCAGGGTCAGTGCGCCGGAATCGAAGATCACGGTCTTGGTCCCCGCGGTGGTGATGCGCAGGCGGTAGGTGGTGTTGCCATCCACGTCGATCGAGTCGGTGCCCGAGGCTGGCACAGCCTGCTTGTAGCCCACGTTGGCGAAGGTCGGGCCCACCGAGTTCAGGTCGATGGCCGGCAAGGTCAGGTAGATGTCAATGTTCTGCGCATTGAACGAGGCGTTCAGGCTGCGCACGCGTGCCTTGTGCGACAGCAGGCCCTTCTCGAACGGATCGTCGATCGTCAGCGTTTCAGCGGAGCTCGCACCCGGCAGCGCGACCACGGTGTATTTGTGGCCGGTGGCGGCGGTCAGGGTGGCGCGGCCCAGTTCCGTCTGCGTGCCAGCCGTGTTGAAGGAGATCAGCTGGTTGCCGGTTTCGACATTGAAGTAGGTCGAGACGAACTTGTAAGGCTTGTTCACGAAGCTGGTCAGGGTGCCGTTCTGCAGCACGTCGACGTTCGGGCCGCCGGTGATGGCGTGGATCACGCGGATCGTCGGCTTGCTCAGCCCGATGCGGTCGTCGATGCCGTCATCACCGCCGCCGCAGGCAGTCAGGACTGCAGTGGCAGCTAACGCGAGGCCGATAAACAGGGTCTTGGATCGGAACATGGGTCACCTCTTGCTGTTGGAGGAGTCAGAGACGATCTGGCCCATGCCCGCGCGGGGGCGCGCCGGTCGCGTGGCCAGTTGGCTGTCTGTTGTTGCAGGCGCAGCGATTGCACCTGTCGTGATGCAACGATAGGTATCAACCCAGGGGCGAGACAGGCGCGGGGCTCCGAATCGCATGTCGGACAATTCCGACAAGCGGTGACGCGTGCGTGCGTGGCGGGGCCGGCCAGGCCCGCAGGTGCGGGGCCTGGCGGGACGTTGGCCGGGCTGGTGGCCCGGTTGGCCGGTGGCCGCCAGTGTGTAACTGGTTGTTGCGGCTGTGCTGCTGCAGTGACTCAGCCTTGCGCCATCATCACCTGGTTGCGGCCATTGCGCTTGGCCTGGTAGAGGCCTGCATCAGCGGCTTCCACTACCTGGTTCGGCGCCTGGTCAGGCTGGGGCACCAGCACGGCGCCGCCGATGCTGACGGTGACGCAGTCGGCGGTGGGGGAGCCGCCGTGGGCAATGGCCAGCCCCTGCACTGCGCGCCGCACCTTTTCGGCCAGCAGCCGCACGCCGCCCGGCGAGGTCGCCGGCAGCACCATGGCGAATTCCTCTCCGCCAAAACGCGCGGGCAGGTCGGTGGGGCGCACGCAATTGTCGCGGATCACGGCGGCCACGCGGCGCAGCACCTCGTCTCCGGCGACGTGGCCGTAGGTGTCGTTGTAGGCCTTGAACGCGTCGACGTCGATCATCAGCAGCGCCACCTGGGTTTGCTCGCGCAGCGCGCGGCGCCATTCCGCGCCGAGGTATTCATCGAAATAGCGCCGGTTGGACAAGCCGGTCAGGCCGTCTGAATTGGTCAGCCGCTGCAGCTCCAGGTTGGTTTCCAGCAGTTGTTGCTGGCTTTGCCGCAGCGCGCGATAGGCTTCGTCGCGCTGCAGCTGGTTCAGGTAGGAGCGCGAGTGGTAGCGGATGCGCGCAATCAGCTCGATGCTGTCGGGCAGCTTGACCAGGTAGTCGTTGGCGCCGGAGGCAAATGCCGCGCCCTTGGTCGCGGCATCTTCCTTGGTCGAAAGCACGATGATGGGGATGTCGCGCGTGGCGGGGTTCTCGCGATAGCGCTGCACCAGCGTCAGGCCGTCCACGCCCGGCATCACCAGGTCCTGCAGGATCACGGTGGGCTTGGTCCGCTGCGCCACCGCCACGGCCTCGTCGGGCTGCGCGCAGTAGTGGAAGTCGATGTCGGCTTCGGTGGAGAGCGCGCGGCGCACCGCTTCGCCGACCATGGCCTGGTCGTCCACCAGCAGCACCATGGCAAGGTAGTCCTTGTCGGCCGCAGGCGCTGCGGGTCGGTTGGGTAATTCGGGTTGCATGTTCAGTTCCTGGGTGTCACGGTCCCGGTGCCGGCCGCGACGTATTGCATCGGGTCAAAGCGGCACGGTGCCGCCGCATGCCTGCACCAGCCGCGGCGCAATGCGCGGCAGCGGCAGGATCTCCGCGGCCGCGCCCATGGCTGCGGCGGCCTTGGGCATGCCGTACACGGCGCTGGTGGCGCGGTCCTGGGCGATGGTCAGGAAGCCGCGCTCGCGCATCGCCTTCAGCCCCAGCGCGCCGTCGCGGCCCATGCCGGTGAGCAGCACGCCGATCACGTCGCCGCGCCAGTGCTCCACCACGCTTTCAAAGAACACATCGATGGAGGGGCGGTACAGGTAGTCGCAGGGCTGTTCGGAGTAGGCCATGCGCGTGGGACTGGCCAGGCGCAGGTGGTCGTTGGTGCCGGCCAGCAGCACCGTGCCGGCCTGGGGCGCGTCGCCGGCGCGGGCAATGCGCACCGGCAGCTTGCACTGTCCGTCGAGCCAGTCGGCCATGCCGGCGGCAAAGGCTTCGTCCACATGCTGCACGGTGACCACCGCGGCGCCGAAGTCCGCCGGCAGCGCGCCCAGCAGCGTGGCCAGCGCGGCCGGGCCGCCGGCCGAGGCGCCGATCGCCACCAGCCGTGGTGCGGCCACTGCGCGCGGCGCTGCCGTCAGCCTATGCTGCGGGGCCACGCGGCCGGCCAGCAGGCGGCCGATATTGCGCAGCTTGCGCAGCAGCGGCCCGGCGGCAAGCTGGGCGTCGGGCTCGACCAGCGTGGGGGTGTCGACCGCGTCGATGGCGCCGTGGCCCATTGCGTCGAACACCTGCGAGGCATTGCGGCCCAGGTCCATGGTCACCACCACGATGGCGCAGGGGGTGGCGGACATGATGCGCCGGGTCGCCTCGACGCCGTCCATGACCGGCATCAGCAGGTCCATCAGGATCAGGTCCGGGGTCTGGCGCGCGGCCATCTGCACCGCCTGTTCGCCGTCGCCGGCGACCCAGGCGATCTCGAACGACGGATCCAGCGCAAGCGCGCGGCGCAGCGCGGCTACCGCAAGCGCCGAGTCATTGACGATGCCGATCTTCATGGGCGTGCCTCGCCGATCAGGTCATGGACCGCGTCGAGCAACGCGGCGTCGTGGAAACTGCCCTTGGCCAGATAATAGTCCGCGCCGGCCTCGAGCCCGCGCTGGCGGTCCTGTTCGCGGTCCTTGTACGACACCACCATCACCGGCAGCTGCCGCAGCGCGGCGTCCTGCCGGATCCGGCGCACCAGCTCGATGCCGTCCATGCGCGGCATGTCGATATCGGTGATGACCAGGTCGAAGGGCTCGGCGCGCAGCACATTCCAGCCGTCCATGCCGTCGACCGCCACCGCCACGTCATAGCCGCGCCCGGCCAGCAGCTTGCGCTGCAGCTCGCGCACGGTGAGCGAGTCGTCCACCACCAGCACGCGCCGCGCGCGCGCCTGGACGCTGGCCACGGCCGCCTGCCGCACGCCTTCGATGCGGCCCTCGGAGACCAGCTTCTCGACCGAGCGGATCACGTCCTCGACATCGAAGATCAGCACCGGCGTGCCGTCGTCGGTGAGGCTGCCGGCGGCGATGTCGCGGACCTTGCCCAGTGCCGCCGGCAGCGGCTGCACCACCAGCAGGCGCTCGCCCAGCATGCGGTCGACGGCAATGCCATAGATGCGCTCGGCCTCGCCGATGACCACCACTGGCACTTGCGCGTGCGCATTGGCAGCGTCAGCCTCGCGGCGTTGCAGCACCTGCGCCGCGCTGACCAGCCCGATGGCGCGGCCTTCGTGGCGGAAATGCTGGTGCCCTTCGGTCTGCTCGATCTCGCTGCGCGCCACCGAGGCCGCGCGCAGCACGCGGCCCAGCGGGAAGGCATAGGCTTCGCCCGCGACCTCCACCAGCAGAGCGCGCACCACCGACAGCGTCAGTGGCAACTCCATCCGGAAGTGCAGGCCCTGGCCCGGCTGCTGCGTCAGGCGCAGGCTGCCACGCACGCGGCGCACCATCTCCTGCACGGCATCGAGGCCCACGCCGCGGCCGGAGACCTCGGAGACCGAGTCGCGCATGCTGAAGCCCGGCAGCAGCAGGAAGTCGAGCAGCTCTGCCTGCGACAGCCGTGCCGCGGTCTCTGCGGACGCCAGCCGCCGCCGCACGATGGCGTCGCGCAGGGCTTCCAGGTCGACGCCGGCGCCGTCGTCGAAGATTTCGATCACCAGGCGGCCCGCGTTGTGGCGCGCCTGCAGCGTGACGCGGCCTTCCGCCGGCTTGCCCTGCGCCGCGCGCACCTCCGGCGCTTCGATGCCGTGGTCCACCGCGTTGCGCAGCAGGTGCGCCAGCGGCGCGTCCAGTGCTTCCAGGATATCGCGGTCCACCTGGGTGCCGGCGCCGATCAGGTCCAGGTGCACCGGCTTGCCGAGCGCGCGCCCGAGGTCGCGCACCATGCGCGCATAGCCGGTCAGCGCGTCCGCCAGCGGGCGCATGCGCGAGGCCAGCGCGCTGTCATAGAGCCGGCGTGCCAGCCGCGTGGCGCGGTGATCGTACTGTTCGAACTCTTCCAGCCGCGCGGCCAGCTGATCGTGGCTTTCGTCCAGCAGCTGGCGCAGTTCGGCCAGCGCGGTGTGCGCAGCCGCGCCCGCGTTGCCGTCCTGCAAGGCTTCCTGCAGCGCATCGACGGCGCGCAGTGCGCGTGCCTGTTGCCGCCTTGCCTTCTGCAGCGAGGTGCCGAAGGGGCGCAGCCAGTGCGACTCGACCATGGCCTCGCCGGACAGCGCCAGCAACTGGTCAAGCGCGTCGGCATTCACGCGCAGCATGCGCTCCTGTGTGTCGTCTGCCGGTGCCGGCGGCGCCGGTATCGCGGGCGCTGGTTCCGGTAATGGGGCCGGCGCTGGCTGTGCCTGCACGACCGGCGCCGCGGCACCGCCATCGACCGTGCCCAGCCGCTGCACCACTGCATCGATCTCGGCGCGGCCCGCGTGCTCGGCCCAGCCCGGATTGCCGCCGGGCGGATGGCCGATGCGCAGCAGCAGGTCGGTGCCTTGCAGCAGCGCGTCGATATGCGCGGCGGTCAGCGGCATGCCGCCCTGTGCGGCGACCAGGCAGTCTTCCATGGCGTGTGCTACGCGCACGCCGCCATCGAGCCCGACGATGCGAGCCGCGCCCTTGAGCGAGTGGGCGGCACGCATGCAGGCTTCGAGCTGCTCGGCGGCTGCCGGGTTGCGCTCCAGCGCCAGCAGACCGGCATTGAGGACTTCGGCCTGGGCATCGGCCTCGAGCGCGAACAGTTCCAGCAGCGAGGCGTCGCGCAGTTGCTCGGAATTCATGCCAGGCTCCTGGCCAGCGCCTGGCGTACCAGTGCGGCATCGAGCAGCCCGACGCTGCGGCCCTGGTCGAGGAACAGCGCCTGCGTGTAGCGCGCCGAGGCCCGCGCAAGGGTGGCGGGCAGCGGCTGCAGCGCGGGCTGCGGCACGCGGGCGATGCCTGACACCTCGGCCACCGGCAGCGCGATCGCGGCGCGGCCCTGCCCGAGGATCAGGAAGCGGCTGCCGCTGGCACTTTCACCGGCGCCCGCGTCGAACAGCCGGGCCAGCGACAGGCAGGCCAGCAGGTTGCCGCGCACCGCGGCCAGCCCCAGCACGGCGGCATCGCGCCGGTGCGGCAGCGAATGGATCGGGCAGGGGGCGGTGATTTCGCTCAGCGCTGCGGTTGGCAAGGCCAGCCACTCATCGCCGATGCGGAACACCAGGCAGGCCTGCGCGGTGCCGCGTTCTGCCGGCAAGGCCCCGTCATCGTCGGTGAACGTGGCGGCATCGGGCAGTGCCTCCGGCATTACGTCCAGCCGTTGCGCGTCCAGCAGCATGGCCGCGGCCCGGGCGTAGGTGGGGCAGTTGCGGCAGTGCGCGTGCTCGGCCAGGGCGGGGCACGAGCCGTCGCCGCGCACGCCGATGCGCCGCCAGCAGTCGTCGACGTTTTCGGTGCGCAGGAGAATGCCTGGGGGCTCAGCCATGGTGCTTGCGGGTGTGGCGTTGCGCGCGCTGGCGCAGGTGCATGGCGCCAGCGTGATCGCCTTCGGTATCGAGCAGCGCGGCCAGGTGGTACAGGCTTTCCTGGTGCGCCGGGTCCAGGTACAGCGCCTTGCGGTAGGCGGCATGGGCCTGCGCGGCGCGGCCCGCGGCGTCGTGCAGCACACCCAGCATGCAATAGGCGTCGGCGTTGGCATCCGCGGTGCGCTCGAGCAGCGCCAGGCAGGCTGCGGTGGCAGTCTCCAGCTCGCCGCGGTCGGCCTGGGCGGCAATGGCAGCCAGCGCGGCGCGCTGATCGTTGCCAGGCGCGGGCGCTGCGGGCCGCAGGGGCGGGGGCGTGACCGGGACGGGCCGCATCGAGGCAGGCGGCCGCGGCAGCCGTGGCGGTGCGGCCATGCGCGGCGGCTGGGCCGCGTGCACGGGCGCACGCGGCGCCGCCCTGGCGGCGGGCACGGCGGACGGCTTGCGGAAGGCAAAGGTCAGCGGCAGGCCGACCGGCTCCAGGCCCTGCGCGCTCAGCACGCTGGCCTCGGCCGGCCCGACAAAGAGAATGCCGTCGGCAGCGGCCAGCCGCGCCAGCGTCTGCACCGCATGCCGCTGCCCCGGCGCGTCGAAGTAGATCAGCAGGTTGCGGCAGAACACGAAGTCATAGGGCCGCTCGCCGGCCAGCAGGCCGGGATCGACCAGGTTGCCCTGCAGCAGCCGCACCTGTGCGCGCACGCGTGCATCCAGCACATAGCCGCTGGGCGTGGCCGTGAAATAGCGGTCGCGGAAATCCAGCGGCGCGCTGCGAAACGCGTTTGCGCCGTATTCGCCCTGGCGTGCGCGGGCCAGCGCGCGGGCGCTGATGTCCACCGCATCGATGGCAAAGCGGCCCGCCGGCACGCCCGCATCGAGCATGGCCATGGCGATCGAGTAGGGCTCTTCGCCGGTGGAGCAGGGCAGGCTCAGCACGCGCAGGGTGCGCCTGCCGTCGGCAAAGGCGCGCTCGGCGGCAAGGCGGCCCAGCGCCAGCAGTGCTTCGCGATGCCGGAAGAACCAGGTCTCGGGCACCACCACGGCCTCGATCAGGGCCTGGAATTCATCGGCGGTGCCGTGCAGCAAGTCCCAGTAGGCCTGGGTGTCCGGCGCCTGCCGTGCCTGCTGGCGCTCACGCACGGCACGTGCTACCGCGCCGGTGCCGATGGCGCCGGCGTCCAGGCCGATGCGGGTCTTGAGCAGGGCCTCGATGTGCGTGGCAGTGCTCATGCCGCGGCCTCCCCGGAGGTGTCGGCAAACAGCATGGCATGGACGTCGTCCGGCAGCAGGGCATCGACCCGCACCCACTGCAGCAGGCCGCGCGCGTCGTGCCGCACCGGCCCAAGGTAGCGCGGGCTGGCTCCGGCGATGCCGCCGTCGACAAACGATTTCACCGGGCAGCGCAGCGTCTGGGTGGCCGATTCCAGGCGCAGGCCCAGCAGCCGGCCGGCCTCGCCGCCATGGCGGCGGTAGTGGACCAGCACCGTGCGCGTGCTGGTGCGCAGCGCCGCCGGCACGCCGGTGGCCAGCGCCGGCAGGTCGATCACCGGCACCGGCTGGCCGCGGCGCTCCATCAGGCCCGCCACCCAGGCCGGCGCGCCGGGGATCTGCTTGAGCCGCGTGAGCGGCAGCACCTCGGCCACCTCGGCGGCATCGAGCGCATAGTGGTCAGCGCCGAGGCGGAACAGCAGGAAAAGTTTCATGGCGGCGGGGCACAGGCCCTAGACCTTGAAGCGCGAGACGCCGCTGCGCAGGTCGTTGGCCACCAGCGTCAGTTCGTCGATCGCCTGGCTCGACTGGCGCAGCGACTCCACGGTCTGCTGCGCGGCCTCGGACAGCTGCATCAGCGCCTGGTTGATCTGCTCGGCGCCGCCGGCCTGGGCCTGCATGCCTTCATTGACCATCAGCACGCGCGGCGCCAGCGACTGCACCTGCGCGATGATCTGCGACAGCTGGTCGCCGACCTGCGTGACCTCGGACATGCCGCGGCGCACTTCCTCCGAGAACTTGTCCATGCCCATCACGCCCGCCGACACCGCCGACTGGATCTCGCGCACCATCTGCTCGATATCGTAGGTGGCCACCGCGGTCTGGTCGGCCAGGCGGCGGATCTCGGTCGCCACCACGGCAAAGCCGCGGCCGTATTCGCCGGCCTTCTCGGCCTCGATCGCGGCGTTCAGCGACAGCAGGTTGGTCTGGTCGGCCACCTTGGCGATGGTGGTCACGACCTGGTTGATATTGCTGGCCTTTTCGTTGAGCGTGGCCAGCTTGGCATTGACCGAGCCGGCGGCGTCCATCACATGCTGCATGGTGCCTTCCATGCGCGACAGCCCGACCTGGCCGGTGCCGGCCAGCCCGGCCGCCTGCTCGGCGGCGCTGGAGACTTCATGGATGGTGCGCACCAGGTCGCGCGCGGTGGCCGAGATCTCGCGCGAGGTCGCGCCGATCTGGGTCGTGGTGGCGGCGGTCTCGGTGGCGGTGGCCTGCTGCTGGCGCGCCGTCGCGGCGATCTCGTTGACCGAGGTGGTGACCTGGATCGCGGTGCGCTGCGCCTGGCCCACCAGCGAGGTCAGCTCTCCCGTCATCTGGTTGAAACCTGCCTCCACTTCCTGGAATTCGTCCTTGCGGCGCAGCGCCATGCGCAGGCGCAGGTCGCCGCCGCGGATGCCGGACAGCAGGTTGACGATCGACTGCATCGGCACTGTGATCGCGCGCAGCAGCAGGTAGCCGCAGACGATGGCGACCACCAGGGCCACGATCAGTGCCGCTTCGATGCCGATCTTGGCGGCATTGACGGCGTCGTCGATGCCGCGCGCCGCCCGCGCATTGACCGCGCTGTTGTCGTCCACCAGGTGCTGGGCGGCCTTGCGCGCCTCGATCCAGCGGTCATGCACGGTGCCGCGCAACGCGGCTGAGGCGGCGGCGCCGTTCCACTCGCCCGTCCGGGTCAGGATCTGGGCTGCCTGTTCGTATTGCGCGCGCACGTCCCGATAGGCCCTGAAGGCGGCGCGGTCTTCGTCGCGCGTGATTGAGGTCTCGTACTGCTGCTCGACCTTGTCGAGCCGGCTTGCGGCGTCCTGGCCCTGTTGCTGGAAGCTGCGCCGCTCGGCCTCGTCGGCGGCATTGATGGTCTGCCACGCCAGCACGTAGCGCTCGCCCCAGATGCCGCGGATGCCGGTACTGTGGTTCAGTCCGGGCAGCGCGTCCTTCAGCATCAGCGTGGTTTCGCGCTCAATGGCGCTCAGGCGGGTGTAGGAGACAACGCCCATCAGCGCCATGACAAGCAGGATCAGCGAGAAGCTTGCCAGGATGCGCGTGCGGATGGTCCATTCGTTCACGGTGTGGTCCCGGTGATGTTCTTGTTCAGGAGCGGCCATTCCCCGCAAAGCCGCCTCAGGGGCGCCTCTCGGGGTAGCAAGGGGCAGCGCGGCGGCGGCGGGCGGCCTCGATGCGCGGTAGGGTACTGTAAGCCGGGACCCGATTCAACGCGCAATGCGGCGCCGTTGCGCGGGCGCATAGCCATTCCCGCCACAATCGGAACTGCTTGATTTTTTCCAAGTTTTCGTCACACTTGCTAAATTGCTAGCGGGTAACAATGTCGACAATTACAGATGGGGCAGGGATGGTGGCCAAGTCGGGGGCGAAGGCGACTGGCGCCTCGCCAGGCTCGGATCTCGATCCGCTGACCGGCGTTGACAATCGCCAGGGATTTCTGAAGCGGCTGGAGGCACGCCTGCAGAGCGAGGCGGTGCCCCGCTGTGCTTTGCTGTTGATCGGCATTGACGATTTCCGCGCCTTCAACGACATGCACGGGCATGCCGAAGGCGACCTGATCCTGCAGCGCGTGGCCCGCCGCCTGCGCGACGCCTCGCCGCGCGACGCTGCCATCGGCCGCATTGGCAGCGACGAGTTCGGTGTGCTGCTTCCCTCCATTGCGGATCCCACGCTGGTGCGCCATGTCGGTGCGGCGATCCTCTCGATGCTGTCCTCCCCGCATGAGAACGCGGGTGGCCGCCACCATGTGCTGGCCAGCATCGGCGCCTGCGTGATCCCCGCCGCCGGCGAACAGGGGTCAGACGTGCTGGCCGCGGCCAGCCTGGCGCTGGCCCGCGCCAAGCACGACGGCGGCCGCACCATCCGCTTCTTCAAGCCGCAGATGCGCTCGGACGTGACCACGCGGCTGTCGCTGGTGCAGGCGTTGCACGAAGCCTATGCCCAGCGCCAGTTCGAGCTGCTGTACCAGCCGCAGGTCGACCTGCGCGACGGCCGCGTGCACGGTGCCGAGGCGCTGATGCGCTGGCGCCATCCGACCCGCGGCCTGCTGGCGCCGGCCGCCTTCATCGACGCGCTGGCCGGCAGCAGCATCGCCAGCGATGTCGGCATGTGGCTGCTGCAGACCGCCTGCGCCCAGGCGCGCGCGTGGTCGCTGGCCTTTCCCCAGCCGCCGCGGGTGGCGATCAACCTGTTCGCGGCCCAGCTGTCCGAAAGCCGGCTGCTGACCGAGGTGCGCCACGTGCTGCGCGCGCTGGAACTGGCCCCGGACTGCCTGGAGATCGAGATCACCGAAACCATCGCGCTGCAGCAGGGCGACGAGGTCGCAGACCAGCTGCAGGCGCTGCGCCGCGACGGCGTGACGCTGACTTGCGATGACTTCGGCACCGGCTATGCCTCGCTCAGCTTCCTGAAGTCGTTCCCGGTGGACCGGCTCAAGATCGACCAGTCCTTTATCCGCAACGTGACCGAAGACCCGGTCGATGCCGCCATCGTGCGCTCGGTGATCAGCGTGGGCGCAAGCCTGCACATTGGCGTGGTCGCCGAAGGCGTGGAAACGCCCGAGCAGCGCGACTTCCTGCTGGCCAACGGCTGCCATGAGGCGCAGGGCTACCTGTACGGCCGCCCGATGCCGGCCGAGCGCCTGACCGAAATGCTGCGCCAGCAGTCCGGCCGCTGAGCCGCCCCTGCCCCCGTTTCGTCCCCGCCCTGTCAGGGAAGTTGTTTCCACCTTTGACGGCGAGCCTGCCCGTCCCGGGCACCCGCTGACCCCCCGCCCGCCCGCAGCCTGCCTGGCATAGCGGTCCTGCCTGCGCAGCATGGCCGCATGGCGAAATACGAACTTACAAAGTCTGCCGCGCCGCGCGTGCCGCGGCCTCCGAGGCAATGTATGGTGACATTAGGGTTGCCGCTGACATCGGCCGGCCACCCCGGTGCGTTATGCGTATTGTCCCGGTCCTGACTTCCATGTTCGATCCTTCCCAATCTGTCCGCCCTGCTCGTGGCCAACGCCGTGGCAGGCTGGCGCTGACGGCCCTGGCCGCAGCCGCCGGCCTGGCGGTGGCGGCTGCTGCACTGGCCCAGGTGCCCGCCGGCCCCCCCGGCGAGGCCTATCTTGATGCGCCGGGGGCTGATGCCCCATTCCAGCAAGCCGATCCTTCCTCGCGCATTGCCACGCTGACCGCCGTCGACGGCAATCTCAGCTTTGCGCCGGCAGGCTCGGACGACTGGGCTGCCGCAGGCCTGAACCGGCCCTTCACCACCGGCGACCGGCTTTGGCTTGACCACGGCGGCCGTGCCGAGGTGCATGCCGGCACGGTGGCGGTCCGGCTGGGCGGTGCCACCGCGGCCAGCATCCTGAACCTGGACGACAGCGCCACGCAGGTCAAGCTGACCCAGGGCACGCTGCAGCTGCGCGTGCGCGCGCTGCCGCCGGGCCAGACGGTCGAGGTCGACACCCCCAACCTGGCCTTCGTGCCGCGCGAGCCGGGCGACTACCGGCTGGACGTGGCGCCTGACGGCAGCACCACCACCGTGACCATGCGCCACGGCAGCGCCGTGGTCTACGGCGACAGCCGCTCGATCGAGCTGCAGCGCGGCGACCGCATGCGCTTTGCCGGCACCGACCTGGCCGACGCCGGTGGCGGCGGCGCGCCGGAAGACGCCTTCGACCGCTGGACCGCGGCCCGCGACGCGCGCGAAGACGCCTCGCCGTCCGCCCGCTACGTGCCGCGCGAGATGCCGGGCTACGCCGCGCTGGACGGCTACGGCGACTGGCAGGAAGACCCCGGCTACGGCGCGGTCTGGTTCCCGCACGTGGTCAGCGCCGGCTGGGCGCCGTACAGCGCCGGGCACTGGGCCTGGATCGCACCGTGGGGCTGGACCTGGATCGACGACGCGCCCTGGGGCTTCGCGCCTTCGCACTACGGCCGCTGGGCCTATGTGGGCTCGCGCTGGGGCTGGGTGCCGGGCCCGCGCGTGCGCCCGTGCTACGCCCCCGCGGTGGTGGCCTTTGTCGGCGTTAGCGGCCCGAACTGGAGCGTGCGCGTTGGCAGCGGGCCGGGCGTGGCCTGGTATCCGCTGGGGCCGCATGACGCGTACCGGCCGGTCTATCGCGCCAGCCCGACCTATGTCGCCCGCATCAATCGCGTCACCGTGAACAACTTCGTGATGGGCGACCGCCGGCCTCCGCCTTACGCCAACCGCAACGTGCCCGGCGCCATCACCGGCATGCCGGCACGCAATTTCGTCGAAGGCCGCCCGGTGCGCGGCATGCATCGCGACGAATGGCGCAACCTGCCGGCAGGCGAGGCCAGGGGGGCGCCGCCGGTGGCGCCGGTCAAGGGCAGCCTGGTGGGATCGGCCCCGATGCGGCCGCTGCCGCCGCAGGCCCGCCATGGCTTCGAGCGCCAGGCCATCGCCGCCCGCCCGCCGGGCCGGCC
>NZ_KB944481.1:0-111458 GCF_000389805.1 Cupriavidus sp. GA3-3 | reverse complement strand
CCAGCGCGGACTCGATCTCCATCGTCCCCATGCGGTGGCCCGACACGTTCAGCACGTCGTCGATGCGGCCCATGATGGTGAAGTAGCCGGTGTCCTTGTCGCGGATCGAGCCGTCGCCGGCCAGGTAGAGCTTGCCGCCGAGCTCTTCGGGGAAGTAGCTCTTCCTGAAGCGCTCCGGATCGCCCCAGATGGTGCGGATCATGGCCGGCCACGGACGCTTGACCACCAGGATGCCGCCGTTGCCGTTGGGCACGTCATGGCCGGTCTCGTCGACGATGGCGGCCATGATGCCCGGCAGCGGCAGCGTGCACGAACCCGGCACCAGCGGCGTCGCGCCCGGCAGCGGCGTGATCATGTGGCCGCCGGTCTCGGTCTGCCAGAAGGTGTCGACGATCGGGCAGCGCTCGTTGCCGATGTTCTTGTAGTACCACATCCAGGCTTCGGGGTTGATCGGCTCGCCCACGGTGCCGAGCAGGCGCAGGCTGGACAGGTCGTACTGTTTCGGGTGGATCTTCTCGTCGGCCTCGGCGGCCTTGATCAGCGAGCGGATCGCGGTCGGCGCGGTGTAGAAGATGCTGACCTTGTGGCGCGCGATCATGTCCCAGAAGCGGCCGGCGTTGGGGTAGGTCGGCACGCCTTCGAACACCACCTGGGTGGCGCCCGCGGCCAGCGGGCCGTAGGCAATATAGGTGTGGCCGGTGACCCAGCCGATGTCCGCGGTACACCAGAACAGGTCGTCGGGCTTGATGTCGAAGGTCCACTTCATTGTCATCAGCGCCCACAGCAGGTAGCCGCCGGTGCTGTGCTGCACGCCCTTGGGCTTGCCGGTGGAGCCGGAGGTGTAGAGCACGAACAGCGGGTGCTCGGCGCTCACCGGCTCGGCTTCGCAGGTATCCGGCTGGCCGGCGCTGACATCTTCCATCCAGCGGTCGCGGCCTTCGGTCCAGGCAACCTTGCCGCCGGTGCGGCGGTAGACGATCACGTTCCTGACGGCCTCGCAGCCGCCCAGCGCCAGCGCGTCATCGGCGATGGCCTTGAGCGGCAGCGCCTTGCCGCCGCGCATCTGCTCGTCGGCGGTGATCAGCGCCACCGCGCCCACGTCCACCAGCCGCTCCTGCAGCGACTTGGCCGAGAAGCCGCCGAACACCACCGAGTGCGTGGCGCCCAGGCGTGCGCAGGCCTGCATCGCGACCACGCCTTCGACCGACATCGGCATGTAGATCACCACGCGGTCGCCCTTCCTGATGCCGAGCGCCTTCAGGCCGTTGGCAAAGCGGCACACCTTGCCATGCAGCTCGCGGTAGGTGACGCGCGTCACGCTGCCGTCGTCGGCCTCGAACACGATCGCGACCTTGTCCGCATTGCCGTTCTGCAGATTGCGGTCCAGGCAGTTGTAAGAGGCGTTGAGCTCGCCGTCTTCGAACCACTTGTAGAACGGTGCGTTGCTTTGGTCCAGCACCTTGGTGAAGGGCTTGGTCCAGTGCAGCAGCTCGCGCGCGTGGCGCGCCCAGAAGCCTTCATAGTCACGCTCGGCTTCGTCGCACAGCGCCTGGTAGGCCTCCATGCTGGGGATCGCGGCCTGGCTGGCGAAGCCTTCGGGCGGGTTGAACACGCGATGCTCTTGCATCACCGATTCGATGGCGGACATAGGTTTGTCTCCTGATTTTGGACTGGCTTTGGCTGCCACGTTACGCCCGACGGCTTACTTAAACCTGACGGTAAGACCTGACGGTAGGCCGGGGCGTGCCTGCAACTTGTTGCAATGCAGCGGGAAAAATCCACGCACGCGCCGCGAAAGTGCAGCCTTCTCCATTAGGCTAGCACAGCTATAATGCCGCGAGTTCCATACCTGATCGCGGCGCTTACCCTTGCCGCTCCCGCCGGCTCAGCACCCGCCGCGCCAAGGCGCCGCGGCGCCCGCCGGACGACCAAGGCCGTACCCGTGCCCGCCAACCCTTCAGCATTCTCCCCGGTCTACGCCCTCTTCCTGGTTGCCTCGATGGCACTGGTCGGCAGCAACGTGGGCCTCGGCAAATCGATCATCGCGCATGTGCCGGTGCTGCTGTTCGCGCTGCTGCGTTTTGTCATTGCCATCGTCTGCCTGGCGCCCTGGTACCGGCCCGCGCGCATGCGCCGGGTCTCGCGCGGGGAATGGCTGAACCTGTTCCTGCAGGCGTTCTTCGGCACCTTCCTGTTTACGCTGCTGATGCTCAATGGCGTGCGGCTGACCAGCGCCATGGCGGCCGGCGTGATCACCAGCACCATCCCGGCCACGGTGGCGATCCTGTCGTGGCTGCTGCTGCGCGAACGGCTGTCGCGGCGCACGGTGGCATCGGTGCTGCTGGCGATGACCGGCATCGCCGTGCTGAATATCGCCCGGGGCGACGCGCACGGTGCCGGCAGCGGCAGCCAGGCATGGCTGGGCAACCTGATGATCATGGGCGCGGTGGTGTGCGAATCGATCTACGTGATCCTGTCGCGCCGGCTCACGCAGACGCTGGCCGCGATCGAGATCTGTGCCTACACGCATTTGATTGGCGGGCTGCTGATGCTGCCGCTGGGGCTGGTGCCGCTGCTGGGCTTCGATGCGTCGACGGTGCCCACGCAGACCTGGCTGATGCTGCTGTGGTATGCGCTGTCGGCGAGCGTGTTCTCGTTCTGGCTGTGGATGAAGGGAATCCGCCATGTGCCGGCGCAGCTGGCGGGGGTGTTCACCTCGGTACTGCCGGTGGCGGCTGCCACCTACGGCATCGTCTTCCTGGGCGAGCAGCCGGGCTGGCCGCATGGGGTGGCGCTGGCGTGCGTGCTGGCCGGGATCGTGCTGGCCAGCTGGCCGGGGCGGATCGCGCGCGGCGCGTGGCGCGGCAAGGCGGCCGGCGCCGATCCCGGCGCCGCGGGCTGAGCCACGCCGGCGACGAACGGTTCGGTTACGGTCGGTAACACCGCCCGGTCATCGGCGCTTGGTACAATCCACGCCGCCTTTCAACTCGCTGACACCGCCCCGCCCATGGCTTCCAATCCAATGACCAGGCCGCAGACCATGCGGCCGATCCCGAGCATCATCTTCGCGTCGCGCTGGCTGCAGTTGCCGCTTTACCTGGGCCTGATCGTGGCCCAGGGCGTCTATGTCTACCACTTCCTGGTCGAGGTCTGGCACCTGCTGGCGCATGTGACCGAGTTCGACGAGAACAAGATCATGCTGGTGGTGCTGGGCCTGATCGACGTGGTGATGATCTCCAACCTGCTGATCATGGTGATCGTGGGCGGCTATGAGACCTTTGTCTCGCGCCTGGGCATCGACAACCACCCGGACGAGCCGGAATGGCTGGACCACGTCAACGCCGGGGTGCTCAAGGTCAAGCTGTCGATGGCGCTGATCGGGATTTCGTCGATCCACCTGCTCAAGACCTTTATCGATGCCGAGCAACGGACCACGCACACCATCATGTGGCAGGTGGCCATCCATATTGCCTTCCTGCTGTCGGCGGTCGCCATGGCCTGGGTGGACCGGATGGTGTCGCACCCGGCCGGCGCAGCTGCCAAGCACTAATCACATTAGTGCGCCATCGGACGCCTAGTCCCAGCCAGACCGCGGCCATGTGCCGCGGTTTTTGCTTTTGGGCCCGCCCCCACGCAGGCAGCGGCGTTTGCCGCACATTATCGGCTGTAGACGGATGTATGCAGCCGGGCAGAGCGCCCCGGCTCAGTGTATGATTTCAGGCTGTGTTTCACCGCTGCCCTCCCCCACAAAATGACTGTCATCAAGCAAGAAGACCTCATCCAGAGCGTCGCCGACTCCCTGCAGTACATCAGCTACTACCACCCGATGGACTACATCACCAGCCTGGGCCGCGCCTATGAGCTGGAGCAGAGCCCGGCGGCCAAGGACGCGATCGCGCAGATCCTGACCAACAGCCGCATGTGCGCCGAGGGCAAGCGCCCGATCTGCCAGGACACCGGCATTGTCACGATCTTCGTCAAGGTGGGGATGGACGTGCGCTGGGATGGCGCCACCATGGGCCTGACCGACATGATCAACGAGGGTGTGCGCCGCGGCTACACGCATCCGGATAACGTGCTGCGCGCCTCGATCGTCAGCCCGCCCGAAGGCGGCCGCAAGAACACCAAGGACAACACCCCGGCTGTGATCCACTACGAAGTGGTGCCGGGCAACACCGTCGACATCCAGGTTGCGGCCAAGGGCGGCGGCTCGGAGAACAAGTCCAAGTTCGTGATGCTGAACCCGTCCGACTCGATCGTCGACTGGGTGCTGAAGACCGTGCCGACCATGGGCGCCGGCTGGTGCCCGCCGGGCATGCTGGGCATCGGCATCGGCGGCACCGCCGAGAAGGCCATGGTGATGGCCAAGGAATCGCTGATGGAGTCCATCGACATCCAGGACATCATCGCCCGCGGCCCCAAGGACTGGGTCGAGGAACTGCGCGTCGAGCTGTACGAGAAGGTCAACGCGCTGGGCATCGGCGCGCAGGGCCTGGGCGGCCTGGCCACCGTGCTGGACGTCAAGATCATGGCCTGCCCGACCCACGCCGCGTCCAAGCCGGTCGCGATGATCCCCAACTGCGCCGCCACCCGCCACGTGCACTTCACGCTGGACGGCAGCGGCCCGGCCAAGCTGGAAGCGCCTGACCTGTCGCAATGGCCGAAGGTAGAGTGGGCCCCGAACACCGAGACCTCCAAGCGCGTCGACCTGAACACGCTGACGCCGGAAGAAGTCGCCTCGTGGAAGCCGGGCCAGACCCTGCTGCTCAATGGCAAGATGCTGACCGGCCGCGACGCCGCGCACAAGCGCATCGCCGACATGCTGGCCAAGGGCGAGAAGCTGCCGGTGGACTTCAAGAACCGCGTGATCTACTACGTTGGCCCGGTCGATCCGGTGCGCGACGAGGCAGTCGGCCCGGCCGGCCCCACCACCGCCACGCGCATGGACAAGTTCACCGAGATGATGCTGGCCGAAACCGGCCTGATCTCGATGATCGGCAAGGCCGAGCGCGGCCCGGTGGCAATCGAGGCCATCAAGAAGCACAAGTCGGCCTACCTGATGGCCGTGGGCGGCGCCGCCTACCTGGTGGCCAAGGCGATCAAGGAAGCCAAGGTGGTCGGCTTCGAAGACCTCGGCATGGAAGCGATCTACGAGTTCGACGTCAAGGACATGCCGGTGACGGTCGCCGTGGACAGCGAAGGCACCTCGGTGCACAAGACCGGCCCCGCGGAATGGCAGGCCAAGATCGGCAAGATCCCGGTCGCCGCGCTGTAAGCCTGGCAGGACGGTAGAATCTGCCGTCGCGCTCGAAAAAGAAGCCGGGTTCCGACCCGGCTTTTTTCTACCTTGTTTCTTGTCGTCCCTGCACCCCAGTGAACCCCGCACCCATCGGCGTCTTCGATTCCGGCCTTGGCGGCCTGTCCGTGCTGCGCGAGATCCGCGCGCTGCTGCCCCATGAATCGGTGCTGTACCTCGCCGATTCGAAATACGCCCCGTACGGCGAGAAGCCCGAGAAGTTTGTCGAAGCGCGCACCCTGCAGGCCTGCGAATGGCTGATCGCCCAAGGCTGCAAGGCGCTGGTGATCGCCTGCAACACGGCCACCGGCCACGCTGTGGAGCTGCTGCGCAAGCAACTGCCGCTACCAATCATCGGTGTGGAACCCGGCCTGAAACCTGCCGCCGCGGCCAGCCGCAGCAAGGTGGTGGGCGTGCTGGCCACCGCCAATACGCTCAAGAGCGCCAAGTTCGCGCGCCTGCTGGCGTCTCTGGATGGTGAAAGCCGTTTTATCTGCGAAGCCGGCCTGGGCCTGGTATCGCTGATCGAGCAAGGCGACATCGATGGCCCGGCCGTGCGCGAGCGCCTCGATACCTACCTCACGCCCATGCTCGAAGCCGGCGCCGACACGCTGGTGCTGGGCTGCACCCACTACCCTTTTCTCTCCGGCACGATCCGCGCGATGGTTGGCGACCAGCTGGCACTGGTCGACACCGGCAGCGCCATTGCGCGCCAGCTGGCACGCAAGCTGGCCGAACACAAGCTGGCCGCCGCGCCCGATGCCACGCCGCACGACCGCTTTGCCTCGACCAAGGACGCCGCGCACCTGCGCGCGATGGCAGCCACGCTGCTGCAGGTGGAAGCGGATGCGGAAACCGTGGTGATCGAGCCGGCGCCGGCGCTCTGACCTCTGACCGGCGCCTTCCCCTACTGCAGGAAGCCCAGTGGCCGGTGCTCCCGCACCTCGGGCTTGATCGCGTGCTCCTGGCGCAGCTGTGCCAGGAACTCATCCGGCGTGAGCGCCTCGCCCAACAGCACGCACTGGCGCTTGACCGTGGCGAAGTCGCCCGGCGTCAGGCAATCCATCGTATCCAGTTCACGGCGCATGCTGTCGGTCAGGCCGGCGGCATCGCCGTCGAGCGCCTCGTCGACAAACATCGCCACGCGCTGCGCGGGCTTGAGCGCCAGGAAGCGGATCTTGAAAGAGAAGCGGCGCAGCGCCGCCTCGTCGATGCGGTCGAACAGGTTGGTGGTGCAGATAAAGATGCCGTTAAAGCGCTCCATGCCCTGCAGCATCTCGTTGACCTCGGAGATCTCATAGTTGCGCACCGCCTGCTGGCGGCTCTGCATGAAGCTGTCGGCCTCATCCAGCAGCAGCACCGCCCCATCCTCTTCGGCGCGCGCGAACATGGCGGCGATCTGCTGCTCGGTCTCGCCCACATACTTGCTCATCAGGTCGGAGGCGCGGCGGATCATCAGTGGCAGGTCCAGCTCGGACGCGATATGCTCGGCCAGCGCGGTCTTGCCGGTGCCGGGCGGGCCGTAGAAGCACAGCGTGCCGCGCTGGCGCACGCGCAGCGCGTCGACGATCTTGACCACCTCGTAGCGGGTTTCCAGGTGCAGGTTCTCCAGCCGGTAGTGCGTGACCACCGGCCGCGCCTCGGCCTCGGGGCGCAGACCCATGGCGCGGTCGGCGTGTTCCAGCTGGCGCAGGATCAGCGCTTCCACCGGCTCTTCCACGTCGGGCCGTGCCAGCTCGACAAAGCGCGCGGCCGACTGCACCTGCGCGGGCGTCAGCGTCTTGCGCCCGGCCAGCCCGGTGATAAATGCGTCGCTGACGTCCAGCCCGCCCAGGTGCTTGCGGATGATGTTCTCGCGCACCAGCGGCGGCGGGATCTTCAGCTCCAGGTGGAACTGGAAACGGCGCAGGTAGGCCGGGTCGATCTGCCGGATCGAATTCGAGATCCAGATCACCGGCACCGGGTTCTGCTCTAGCGTCTGGTTGACCCAGGCCTTGCCGTTGACCGAGGCGCGCGTGTCTTCCTGGCCGAACAGGCTCATCAGCTCGCGCGCGCTGCCCGGGAAGACGTCTTCCACCTCATCGAACAGCAGCGCGGTATGGGCACGCCCGCGCAGGAAGGCCTGCGACACCTGCAGCGAGCGGTAGCGGTCCTTGCCCGACAGGCTGTTGCCGTCGCGGTCCAGGCAATCGACTTCATACAGCTCGCAGCCCGCCTCGCGCGCCAGCAGCCGCGCGAACTCGGTCTTGCCGGTGCCGGGCGGCCCGTAGATCAGCACGTTGACTCCGCTCGCATGCTGGCGCGTGGCATTGGACAGCAGCGCGCACAGGTAGCGCGCGTCGGTCTCGACATGGGGATAGTCGGCAGTGGTCAGCGTGGGCGGCGCGGCCGGGCGGGTGAAGACCGCCATCATCTCGGCTTCGTTGGCGTAGTTGCCCAGCAGCACGTGCAGCAGCCGGTCCGAGAGCCGCATCAGGTCGCCCAGGTCGGTCACGCTGTTTTCCGGCAGCGGCTGTTCGATCAGGTTCAGCGTCTCCAGCCGCGAGCCCGGGCGCAGCGAGGCGGCCACGTCGGCCGCGCCGGCGCCGGTCAGCCCGGCCAGGATCTGGAACGCTTCCTGGCTGTGCGCCACCTTGCAGTCGACCATCACCGCGCGCAGGTCGCGCTTGTACTTGGCCAGCGCCGCGTACAGCAGCAGCTTGCGCTCGTGCTCGGGCAGGTCCAGCACATGGCTGAGCATGTCGATATTGCGCACCAGCAGCACGCGCTCGCCTTCCAGGCGCTGGGCGATGGCAGCGGCCGAAGCATCGAACACGGCGAACATGTCCTTGGCGTGGTGCTTGACGTACTCGTCCAGGTAATAGAACAGCGCGCTTTCGTCGAAAGCGCTGTTCCATTGGCCGTGGCGGTCCAGGAATTCCTCAGGGGTCAGGCGAGCGGTGCCCTTCCAGGCGGGCATGTCGGCGCAGCGCGCGGCCAGGAAGCGCTGCACGCGCAGCACCACGCCGTACGGCCACACCATCTCCTGCGCGCTGACGGTCAGGACATCGTTGATATTGCTGCGCAGGTTGAAGCGCGGGCCCAGCGCGCAGACCACGCGCAGGGCAAACTGCGCGCACATCCAGTCCAATGCTGAACTGGACGATGTGCCAGGCATGGAGCGCAGAATCGTCGATCGGTCATCTTCAGCAAAACGTGTGAAGTCCATGAACGGGTCCCCGAGCGCGCTGTGCGCGATGGCGGGGCCGCGACCGGGGCACCGCCACGTCTGCAGTTTCTTCCTATGCTAGCGCGCTTTGGTACCGACCGCGCATGCCTGTGCGCCACGGGCACCGGCAATTGTGGCCTGGGGCACCGAAGCGCAGCAAAGTGCCAGAGCGCGCCAGCGCGCATGCACCGCTGCATCACCTCCCGAAATGCTGCCTGGACTTGCCGGTATAACGTGCCGGGCCAGAAAATTCCAGTTGCGACGCACAAATTACAAAAAATAAGAATCATTATCGTTTATACTAGCCCGCTGACACGCTGCCCCAGAGTGGCGCTCCCACGGCAACCCAGTTGAAGGAGCGTTTATCATGGAATTGCTGCTTAGCCTGCTGGTTGGTTGCGGCATCTCGCTGATCCTGTTTTATCGCAAGTGACGGCGCACAGCGCCGCCGCGGTGCCACCGCTGGCAGACTTTTGTTGTTGACACATGTTCGACCAACGCTTCCTCAAGATTACGCTCGCCGTACTGCTGTTCCACGTCGGCCTGCTCTACCTGATCCAAAGCGGCCTGGGCCGCAAGCTGACCGAGGCGGTGATCTCGCCGGAAATCGTCGCGCGCATCATCCCGCTGGAGCCTCCCAAGCAGGAAGCCCCGCCGGAGCCGCCCAAACCCAAGCCCAAGCAGGAAACCCCGCCCAAGCAGGTGAAGGTGACCACGCCCAAGCCGACCCCGCCGCAGCCCAAGCCAACCCCGCAGCCGGTAGCCAGCCTGCCGCCAACACCGAACGCGCCCGAGGCTCCTCCCGCGCCGCCGGCACCCCCGGCACCGGCACCTGAGCCCGCCCCGGCGCCGGTATCCGCCGCGCCGCGTGCGGTCGGCATCGGCGAAATCCAGTGCACGGCGCCGCAACCGAAGTATCCTTCCCAGTCACGCCGCATGGGCGAGACCGGCAAGGCCGTGGTGCGCCTGACCACCGACGAAAGCGGCAAGGTCGTGAAGACTTCCGTCGTATCCTCGAGCGGTTCATCGCGCCTGGACCAGGCCGCGGTAGAGGCCGTGCAGGCCATGCGCTGCAAGCCTTACATGGACAACGGCCGCGCCGTCGCCGTCACGGCGCAGCAGCCGATTGGCTTCGAACTGAACTGACCGCCCCAGATTTCCGATCTCTGATCTGACCTAAACCAAGCGAACTCACCAGGAACCAACACATGCAGGACCTCGGACTCTCCCACCTCTGGACGCAAGGCGACTTCGTCATGCGTGCGACCGCGATCATTCTGCTGATCATGTCGCTCGCCTCATGGATCGTGATCCTTACCAAGGCGTGGGATCTGGTGCGCCTGAAGAAGATGGCGCACGGCGCGGAAAAGCGCTTCTGGCATTCGGACGATTTCGACCACGCGCTCGAAACCCTGGGCGCCGGCGACTCCAACCCGTTCCGCACGCTGGCCATCGCCGGCAAGGAGGCCGCCCAGCACCACCGCGCCAGCCAGCCGCAGCTGCACGACGTGATGGATATCTCCGACTGGTTGACCCGCTCGCTCAAGAGCTCCATCGACGACTCGGTGGCGCACATGCAATCGGGCCTGGCAGTGCTGGCTTCGGTGGGCTCGACCGCACCGTTCGTGGGCCTGTTCGGCACCGTGTGGGGCATCTACCACGCTCTGATCGGCATCGGCGCCTCGGGCGTGCCGACCATCGACAAAGTGGCCGGTCCCGTGGGCGAGGCGCTGATCATGACCGCCTTCGGCCTGGCCGTGGCAATTCCCGCCGTGCTGGGCTATAACGCCCTCACCCGCGGCAACAAGTCGGTGATCTCGAAGCTCAACCGCTTTGCCCACGACCTGCACGCCTACTTCGTCACCGGCGCGCGCGTGCGCCCCACCGGCGCCCGCGCCGAGGACGGTACCGTGCGCCTGGCCGCGGCTCAGCGCTAAACCGCAAGCAAGGAAGTCATCATGGCATTCGGTACTCTCGACGGCGACGACGACGAGGTGATGAGCGAGATCAACATGACGCCGCTGGTCGACGTCATGCTGGTGCTGCTGATCATCTTCATCATCACCATCCCCGTGATCAACCACGCGGTGAAGATCGACCTGCCGCGCGCCACCAACACCCCGAACGACCCGAAGCCGCAGAACATCAACGTCTCGATCGACGCTGCCGGCAAGGTCTTCTGGAACCAGGTGGAAGTGGACCAGGCCACGCTGGCAAGCAATATCGCGCTGGCCGCGCAGCAGCAGCCGCAGCCTGAGCTGCACCTGCGCGCGGACCGCGAGGTGCGCTACGAGCGCGTGGCCGAGGTCATGGCCGCCGCGCAGCACGGCGGCCTGGGCAAGATCGGCTTTATCACCGAACCCAAGCAGTAGGCGGGCGCCGCCAGGCGCTCCGGAACGACAAAGGGCACCTCAGGGTGCCCTTTGTCGTTGATGCCGCCGAGTCATGGCGCCAGCCTGCGCTGCGTCGCCTCTTGCGCCCCCCTTCTAACCGCACTTGGTCGTTCCGCGAATCTTAGTCAGAGGCTATTGTAATGATAACGATTCTCATTTAATATCTTTCCATCGACTGCGCCATGACCGGCGCGCCCTTTTTGCAGAACGGAGCCAGAAGATGAGCACACTTTCCCTGCCGCTGTCGCAACCGCGTGAAGTCACCCGCCGCCGGCTGTCGCTGCGCCGCGTCGAGGTCGCCGCGCAACCGCGCCGCGAGGCCAGCGCGAAGGCGGCACCGTCGACCATCGCATCCGTGAAATCCGCGGTGGCGGCCCTGCCCGCCCGGCTCGAGGCACTGGTGCGCGACAGCCTGTCGCCAGCGCCTGCCGGCGAGGCGGTCGCCCTGGATGCCATCATGCGCGGCGCCAGCACCCTGCCGATCCTGCACAACGGCGATGTCTACACGCTGCGCGTCACGCGCTACGGCAAGCTGATCCTGACGAAATGACGCGGCCCCGCGGCGATACCGCAAGGTTGAAGCCAGAGGGAAGCGATCTAGACCCGCGTTGGGCGCGGGTGCCACGTACGTGGCAGTAAAGACTTTTGTGGGGACCACCTCGGAACGAGGTGTTGGGCAGTAGCCAGGTACTGGTGCCGCGGGCGGGATTCAGACCCCACGCCGGGCCGACCGTACCCAGCCATGCCCTCTTTTATGCCGCCCCGCAGGCCATGCCTGCGGGGCATTTTCATGCGCCGGCACAGTGGCCGGCGCAAGGGCTTTACAGGCCCAGCGCAGCGATGCCGGCACGCGCGATCTGCGCGTCTTCGGTCGACTTCACGCCCGACACGCCCACGGCACCGACCACCTGATCGTTGCAGACGATGGGCACGCCGCCCTCCAGCATGCCTTGCAGCACCGGCGCCGTCATGAACGAGTAGCGGCCGTTGTTGATCATGTCTTCGTATACCTTCGACTCGCGACGGCCCAGCGCCGAGGTACGGGCCTTTTCGCCGGCAATATAGGCCGAGATCGGCGCGGCACCATCCAGGCGCTGCATCGCCAGCAGATGGCCGCCATCGTCCACCACGACGATCGACACGGCCCATTGATGATTCTTCGCCTCGGTTTCCGCAGCGGCCATGATCTTCTTCACGTCGTCTGCCGTCAGAACCGTCTTTTGCTGCATGCCACTCTCCTGGTCATTCATTTGGTTGAGGCCGAAGTATAGCGCCGCACCCCCGCCATCGTCATGACAGGCGCCCCATTGCGGTGCGCCGGAGCGCGGGGAAAAACAAAAATGGCCCGCGCTTGGCGGGCCATTCATCATGGACGGACAACAGCGATTCAGGCGCCGTCCGAGTACGGATCCGGCTTGCCCATGCGCGCGCCATCGGTGTATGGATCGGGCTTGCCGAGGCGGGCACCGTCGGTGAACGGATCAACCTTGCCCATCTTGGCACCATCGGTGTACGGGTCCGTCTTGCCGACCCTGGCGCCGTCCAGGTACGGATCGACCTTGCCGACGGCGGCAAATGCGGAGGTGGAAAGCGCGCCCAGCGCGGCCAGGGCTGCGACGGCAGCAACGGCTTGTGTGATCTTCATGGATATCCCCCTTGCTATTGTTAGTCGAGGCACCGTACAGCACTTTGCGGTGCCGTCATCACGATGTCACAACGGTAGTTTAGGGGA
This sequence comes from Cupriavidus sp. GA3-3, assembly GCF_000389805.1. NCBI lineage: Bacteria > Pseudomonadati > Pseudomonadota > Betaproteobacteria > Burkholderiales > Burkholderiaceae > Cupriavidus > Cupriavidus sp. GA3-3. Next base: position 98,829 of record NZ_KB944481.1, on the reverse strand, counting down.
AAACCCTTATGACGATAGAGGTGACGCTTTGAGCAGTCTGTTCAAATAATTTGACTACGCTCAGCAAGGGGTCGAATTTCCGGGAACTGGCTTCAGCGCCTCATGTCGCAGTGCGGCAGGAAAAAAGAAAGGACCCCGGAGGGCCCCTTCTCTTTTAAAAAGCTTGCGCAGCTCGAACGGGCGATCAGTCGTCGCGCCAACGGCCATGACCATGGCCATGCCCACGGCCACGATGGTATCCCGGCGGGCCATAGTAGCCGCGGTGGCCGCCGTAATAGCGCGGCGGGCCGTAGTAGCCAGGACCGTAATAGACCGGACGCGGTCGTACCACCACCGGGGGCGGGCCGTAGTAGACCGGCGCAGGTGCCACCACGACAGGCGGCGGTGCATAGTAAGCCGGGGCTGGCGGATAATAGGCGGGCGCGCCAACCACTACGCCCGGCACGCCGATTGCCACGCCGACGCTCACATGGGCCATTGCTGCCCCGGAAGCAAGCCCGGCTGCGACACCGAATGCTGCGAGCCACCAACGTTTCATATCCGCCTCTCAAAGTGAGATTTCTCTTAATCCGTATTGTAGGGGTTCGGAATTTTCCAGGTGCAACGGCAAGGTCGACATTGTTACCAGCCGTAACAGCGGCGTCACTTTTTCGCGCGCCAGGCGCCCGCAGCAGTAACGCGCTTGCATCCGGGATGCCGAACCACCACAATACCGGGCTTGCCGTGCGGCCGTGGAGAAATTGGTAGACTCAGCAGACTTAAAATCTGCCGCCTTTCCAGGCTTACGGGTTCGAGTCCCGTCGGCCGCACCAGGGTGTACAGCCCCCCTCCGCTCCCGCTTCAAAATAAAAGAAGGGGCCATCGGCCCCCTTCTTTTGCTGCCTTCAGCTCCGCGCGCGTCAGGCCATCGCGTAGCACATCAGCGCACCCACCCCCATCAGGAACACGAACAGCACACCGGCCAGCGCCAGCGGCTTGCGTCCGGCGCGCACCAGATCGCCGATGCGGGTGTGCAGGCCGATCGCCAGCATCGCGCAGGCCAGCAGCCAGTTGTCCAGCGCGATCAGCGGCGCCTTCCAGGCAGTGGGCACGGTGCCGGCCGAGTTGACCGCCATCACTGCGACAAACCCCACCGCGAACCACGGCACCGACTTCAGGATGCCATGCAGGCGGCTGCCGCCTGCGGTGCCTTGCTCGGCTTGCTCGCCGCCCTGCGGCCACAGCGCCATCACCAGCAGCAGCGGGCCCAATGCCAGCACGCGCACCATCTTGGCCACCACGGCAGCGTCGGCGGTCGGCTCGCTGATCATCTTGCCGGCGGCGATCACCTGGGCCACCTCGTGCAGCGTCGCGCCGGTAAAGATGCCGAACATGCGCTCGCTGACGGCCCAGTGCCAGTGGCCGGTCGCCAGTTCGTACAGATAGGGATAAAGCAGCATGCCGACGGTGCCGAACAGCACCACCGTCGCCACCGCCACGGCGGTCTGTTTGTCGTCGGTGCGCACCACCGACGATACGGCGATGGCCGCGGCGGCACCGCAGATGGCGCTGCCGGAGCTGACCAGGATCGCTTCGCGGCGGCTCAGGCCGAAGAACGTCGTACCCACCCAGGTGCCGAACAGCAGCGTGGCCACCAGCATGGTCAGCGGCACCACGATGCCCGGCAGGCCCAGGGCGACAATCGAGGCAAAGGTCAGGCGTAGCCCGTACAGCGCCACGCCTAGCCGCAGCAGGTGGTGGCGTGCGACCTGCATGCCGGGGGCCAGCGGCGCCAGCCAGTGGCGCGGCAGCGTGTTGGCCGCGACCATGCCGGCGCACATGGCCAGCGTCAGCGCGCTGAGCCCGTAGCGCGCCACGGCCGGATGCTCGGCCAGCGCAATCGCCAGCCAGGCAATGCCGCCCAGCGGTACCAGCGTCAGCAGGCGCTGCGACCACGGCGGCGGCAAGGCCGGCGCGGCGGCCGGGGTGGTGCGGGGGGCGGAGACGGAGGACATGGCAGGCTCGGGTCGTGTTCTTTAGTGACTCAAGCGTACTGGCCCCCCGCTAACCCGTAAAACGGGTAATATCGTTATGCGTTATTGATTATATCGATATGGACCACCGCCCCGATCCCCGGCCCGAACATCGTCCCCTGCGCCTGACGCTGCGCCAGCTGTCCGTCTTCGTTGCCGTGGCCCAGCATGGCAGCACCATGGCGGCGGCGCAGGCACTTGCGATGTCGCAGTCGGCCGTCAGCGCCTCGCTGGCCGAGCTTGAGCGCGCGCTCGACAGCCCGCTGTTCGACCGCGTGGCCCGTCGGCTCAGCATCAACGAGACCGGCCGCCAGTTTTTCCCGCGCGCGCTGTCGCTGCTGGACCAGGCCCAGGAACTGGAGCGCTTTGCCACCCAGACCGGCGTGCAGCTGCGCATCGCGGCCAGCAATACCATAGGCAGCTACATCCTGCCGCCGCTGCTGGCGGGCTTCCGCCATTCGCGCAGCGGCCCGTGCACGCTGGACCTGCGCATCGGCAATACCCGCGAGGTGCTGCAATCGTTGCTGCAGTTCGACGCCGATATCGGCCTGGTCGAAGGCGCCAGCCATGAGCGCGACCTGCGCAGCGTGCCCTGGTGCGATGACGAGATGGTGGTGGTAGTCGGCCCCTCGCATCCGCTTGCGGCCGTGCCGCACGACCTGGTGGCGCTGCGCGATGCCGAGTGGATCGTGCGCGAGCCGGGCTCGGGCACGCGCGAGGTCATCGAGGAACGGCTGGTGCCGCTGCTGGGCGAGCTGCGCTTCGCGCTGGAGCTGGGCAACGCCGAAGCCATCAAGCGCGCAGTGATGAGCGGCTTCGGCGTCAGCTGCCTGTCGCTGCATGTGGTGCGCGATGAACTGGAGCGCGGCACGCTGGTGGCGATCCGCGACGGCCTGCCACGCATCGTGCGGCCGCTGCAGCTGGTGGTGCACCAGGACAAGTTCCCGACCCAGGGGCTGCTGGCCTTTACCGAATACCTGCGCACCATGGCGCCGCGGATCGGCGGCTGAGCCGCACCCAGGCTCCGGTCATGCCGGCTGCGGATCCGCGCTGCGATTGCGCCGCGCCGTGTACAGGTCGAGCAGGTGGAACAGCACCGGATTGAGCATGATCGACAGCAGCGCCCCGGCCAGGATCAGCGCCTGGCCGCGCTCGGGCAGGATCTTCAGGTAGACGCCGAGGCTGGCGAGAATGAACGAGAACTCGCCGATCTGCGCCAGGCTCACGGCAATGGTCATGCCGGTCTGCCCGGAATGCCCGAAGGCACGCACGATGCCCAGCGCCGCCAGCGACTTGCCCACCACGATGATAAACACCGTCGCCAGCACGCCCCACGGATCGTTGACCAGCACCATCGGGTCGAACAGCATGCCCACGGATACGAAGAAAAGCACGGCGAAGGCATCGCGCAGCGGCAGCGACTCTTCGGCCGCACGATGACTGAACTCGGACTCCGCCAGCACCATGCCGGCAAAGAACGCGCCCAGCGCGAACGACACGCCAAAGAGCGCATAGGCGCCGTAGGCCACACCCAGCGCCGTCGCCAGCACGCCCAGGCGGAACATCTCGCGGTTGCCGGTCCAGACGATGCGCTCCAGCATCCACGGGATAAAGCGCCGGCCGATCACCAGCATCACCGCGACGAAAGCGGCCACCTTGCCCAGCGTCGCGAAGATCGCGAGCACCACGTCACCGGTAGCCGGCGCGGCCTCGCCCGATGTTTCGCCCGAGGTTACGCCGGAAGCCGCCAGCAGACCTGCCATGGCCGGCAGCAGCACCAGGGCCAGCACCATCGCCAGGTCTTCCACGATCAGCCAGCCGACCGCGATGCGGCCCTGCGGCGACTCCACCAGGTCACGCTCCTGCAAGGCCTTTAGCAGCACCACGGTGCTCGCCACCGACAGCGCCAGTCCGTACACCAGCCCCTGCCCCCATGACCAGCCGAAGCCCCAGGCCACCAGCATGCCCATCAGCGTGGCGATGCCGATCTGCACCACCGCCCCCGGAATGGCGATGCGCTTGACCGCCATCAGGTCCTTGATCGAAAAGTGCAGCCCCACCCCGAACATCAGCAGGATCACGCCAAGCTCGGCCAGCTCCGGCGCCAGGGCCTGGTCGGCGGTATAGCCGGGCGTGTGCGGACCGACCACGATGCCCGCGCACAGGTAGCCGATCAACGGCGGCAGGCGCAGCCGGCTGGCGATGGCGCCAAGGATAAAGGCCAGGACGATACCGCCGACGATGGTACTGATAAGCGGGGTGGCGTGATGCATGCGCGCGGGATTCCTCGTGTCAGGGGCTGAACGGCTAACCCGCTCCCGGCCCTGGCAACCGCGACAGCGCATCCGGCGCGCACCAGCGGTCAGCGCGGGGAAATCGCCGCAACAATTGGCAGCAGCATCGGAACGGGGAAGAACGGGAAGTGCCGCAGCGGCCCCGGACACGCCGGCGGCGCGTCACGGATCGGGGATGGCGATTGACATGCTGCCCCGCTATCCATCACGCGGAGCCCCCCGAAAAGCGTACGACAGGAGTAATGTAACATGCCCGCCACGTGCCCGAGGCGCGGAGATGGCGGACGATCCGGCGCCTGCTTGACTGAAGGCCAGGCAGGGAACTGGCCCGGAAAACAAAAACGGCGCCGCGAGGCGCCGTTCTGCATGCAACTGGAGGCGGAGGTCGGAATCGAACCGGCGTACACGGCTTTGCAGGCCGCTGCATAACCACTCTGCCACCCCGCCAGGTGACGTGCTGCTGGATTGTATCCGCATTCAGCCGATGCTGCCGGAGCGCAGCTTCCGGCAATGTCTTGCGGCGATTCAACCCAAACAAAAAGGGAAGCGGTGCTTCCCTTTGGGGATTGGAGCGGGAGACGAGTCTCGAACTCGCGACCTCAACCTTGGCAAGGTTGCGCTCTACCAACTGAGCTACTCCCGCATACAACTTTTTACTGCCAGCCCCGCACCGCGCAAGCACGCTGCCGGACCTTCTTTAACCTGGAGCGGGAGACGAGTCTCGAACTCGCGACCTCAACCTTGGCAAGGTTGCGCTCTACCAACTGAGCTACTCCCGCAGGGGCACTACCGAATTCCAATAAGGTGTTTTATGCCGCAACACGCTGCTATCTCACAACATCTTGCGCCAAACCCACCTTATCTCGCTGCTTTCGTTTGTGTCGTCAGCAACGAGAATGAGATTATGCAAAGAACTGCTCTCGCCGTCAACACCTTTTCAAAAATTCTTTTCATTTCTGCGCGCCGGCGCGCGCCACCATCCCGCTGCGCTCGCGGATTTGCGGCCAGGCCAGCTTCATGTAATAGAACATCGACCACAGCGTCAGCACCGCCGCCACGTAGATCATCCACGTGCCGAGCAGGTGGGCATCGAAGCCGAACAGGCGGTCGCTGTACAGCAGCAGCGGGATCGCCACCATCTGCACCGTGGTCTTGAGCTTGCCGAGGAAGTTCACCGCGACGCTCTTGGAAGCGCCGATCTGCGCCATCCATTCACGCAGAGCCGAAATGGTGATCTCGCGCCCGATGATCACCAGCGCGATCAGGTCCGTGACCCGGCCCAGTGCCAGCAGCGAAAGCAGCGCCGCCGTCACCATCAGCTTGTCGGCGACCGGATCCAGGAAGGCCCCGAACGACGAGGTCTGGTTCCAGCGCCGCGCAAGGAACCCGTCCAGCCAGTCCGTGACCGCGGCAATGATGAAGAACGACGCCGCCGTCAGGTTCTTGGCGTGCATCGGCAACCACGCGTCGGGCAGGTAGAACACGCCAACCACCAGGGGAATCATGGCGACGCGAAGCCAGGTCAGCAGGATCGGGAAATTGAAGGGCATGGAACTCGGGCGGCGGGGGACGGTAACCAATCTTGCGATTGTCGCCGATTTCCGGACCAATCGACCATCACTGGTCAATTTCCCACCCCGCGGCCCCGCGCGCTCAGTGCAACTGCCGGTAGATCTCTTCGGCCAGGCCGCGTGAAATGCCCTCGACGCTGGCCAGTTCGTCGATGCTGGCGGCCATCACGCCGCGCAGCCCACCGAAGCGGGTCAGCAGCTTCTGGCGCCGGCGCGCGCCGATGCCCTCGATCTCTTCCAGCCTCGAGGTGGTGCGCGTCTTGGCGCGGCGCGCGCGCATGCCGGTGATGGCAAAGCGGTGCGCCTCGTCGCGGATCTGCGCCACCAGCATCAGCGCGGCGCTGCCCTGCCCCAGTTCCAGCGACGGACGGCCATCGGCGAACACCAGCGTCTCCAGGCCGACCTTGCGGCCCTCGCCCTTGGCCACGCCGACCAGCAGGCCGATATCCAGCCCGAGTTCTTCGAACACCTGCCGTGCCACCTCGACCTGTCCCTTGCCGCCGTCGATCAGCACGATCTGCGGCACCTGCGCCGCGGCTTCGCTGCCGGCCTCCATGCCGCCGTCTTCCTGGATCTGCTCGACCAGCTTCTGGTAGCGCCGCGTCAGCACCTGGCGCATGGCCGCGTAGTCATCGCCGGGAATGATGTCCTGGATGTTGTAGCGGCGGTATTCGCTGTTCTGCATGTCGTGGTGGTGGTACACCACGCACGATGCCTGGGTGGCCTCGCCGGCGGTATGGCTGATGTCAAAGCATTCCACGCGCAGCAGCGCCAGGTCTTCCAGGTCCAGCCCGATGGTTTCGGCCAGCGCGCGCGTACGCGCCTCCTGGCTGCCCTGCTCGGCCAGCCGGCGCGACAGCGCCAGCGCGGCGCCCTGCTGCGCCATCTCCAGCCAGACCTTGCGCTGGCCCTGCGGCTGGCGCACCAGCGTGACCTTGCGCCCGGCGTGCAGCGTCAGCGCCTCGAGCACCGTGGCATCGTCCGGCGCATGGCTGACGACGATGATGGGCGGCGCCGGCTGCTCCAGGTAGTGCTGCACCATGAAGGCCGACAGCACCCGGGTGGCGATGCGGTCGACGGTCAGTGGCGGCGCGGCGGCGGCGCTGTCATCCTCGCGCTCATCGGCATCCTCGACGATCATCGCCGCTTCGTCGGCATGGGCCGGGAAGTAGGCCTTGTCGCCCAGATGGCGGCTGCCGCGCACCATGGCCAGGTTGACGCAGGCACGCCCGCCCTCCACGGCGACGGCCAGCACGTCGATGTCGCGCGCCTGCCCGCCTACCTCTTCCACCGCCTGGCGCTTGAGCACGGTCGACAGCGCCGCGATCTGGTCGCGCACGGCCGCGGCCTGCTCGAACTCCAGCCGCTCGGCGTGCTGTTCCATCTTGCCCTGCAGGCCTTCCAGCACCTCGGTCTGGCGGCCTTGCAGGAAGCGCGCCGCATTGGCGACGTCGCGCGCGTAGTCCTCTTCGCTGATGGCGTTGACGCACGGACCGGTGCAGCGATGGATCTGGTGCAGCAAGCACGGCCGCGTGCGGTTGTTGAAGACGGTGTCCTCGCAGGTGCGCAGCTGGAACACCTTCTGCAGGATCTGCATGCTCTCGCGCACCGCATAGGCGCTCGGGAACGGCCCGAAGTACTGATGCTTGCGGTCGGTGGCGCCGCGGTAGTACGCCATGCGCGGGAAGCGGTGCCCGGTCAGCTTCAGGAACGGGTACGATTTGTCGTCGCGGAACAGGATGTTATAGCGCGGCGCCAGCGCCTTGATCAGGTTGTTCTCGAGCAGCAGCGCCTCGGCCTCGGTGCGCACCACCGTGGTATCGATGCGGGCAATGCGCGCCACCATCATCGCAATACGCGGCGACAACTGGGTCTTGTTGAAGTAGCTCGACACCCGCTTCTTCAGGTCGCGCGCCTTGCCCACGTACAGCACATTGCCTGCCGCGTCGAAATAGCGGTACACGCCCGGCAGGCCGGGCAGGCGGGAAATGACCGGGCGCGGGTCGAACGGCTCCGGCGGCGCTTCAGCAGCCGCCTCGGCAGTCACCTCGGCTGGCCGGGCGGCCGCCGCTTCGGCCGGAACTTCGTCGGCGGGATTTGGGGAATCGGGTTGCTGGTCGGACATTGGGGACGGTGACCGCTACACGGCCTGCGCGCATCAAAACGGCATGGCCTCTAAAATCGCAAGTTTAGAGCAATTCAGCGCGCGCCCCGCCCGCCCCTCACCCGCCATGCCTATCCGCTCCTGGGACATCTTCTGCACCGTGATCGACAATTTCGGCGACATCGGCGTCTGCTGGCGGCTGGCACGCCAGCTCGCACAGGAACACGGGCACGCGGTGCGGCTGTGGGTCGATGACCTGGCCAGCTTCGCGCGGCTGGCGCCGGAACTCGATACCGGCGCCACGGTGCAGCGCCTGGCGGGCGTGGAGATCCGTCCGTGGCGGCCGGGTGGCGACAGCGTGGATGACACCGCCGGGGTCGAGCCACACGATGCCGTCATCGAAGCCTTCGCCTGTGATGTGCCGCAAGCCTTCCTGGCCCGCATGGCCGCGCGTGACCCCAAACCCGCCTGGATCAACCTGGAATACCTGAGCGCCGAGCCCTGGGTACGGGAGCACCATGCGATGCCCTCGCCCCATCCCCGGCTGCCGCTGGTGAAGCATTTCTTCTTCCCCGGCTTCGAGCCCGGCACCGGCGGCCTGCTGCGGGAATCGATGCTGGGCGCGCAGCGCGCCGCCTTCCTCGGCGGCACGGCTGCCCAGGCGGCCTTGTGGCACCGGCTGAGCGTGACGCCCCGGCCCGATGCGCTGCGCGTGAGCCTGTTTGCCTACCGCAACCCGGCCCTGCCCGCGCTGCTGGAGCAGTGGCGCGATGCCGCCGAGGCGGTCCATTGCCTGGTGCCCGCAGGCCTGGCCGCGGACCAGGTCGCCGAATGGCTGGCTGCCCCGCTGCGGATTGGCGACCCGGTGGAACGCGGCAGCCTGTGCGTGCAGCTGATCCCTTTCGTACGCCAGGAGCACTTTGACGAACTGCTGTGGGCCTGCGACCTGAACTTCGTGCGCGGCGAGGATTCCTTCGTGCGCGCGCAATGGGCGGCGCGGCCGCTGGTGTGGCATATCTACCCGCAGGACGATGCCGCGCACCGGGTCAAGCTGGACGCCTGGCTCGACCTGTTCGGCCAGGGCGGCGTGGCGCCGGAAGCAGCGGCCGCGCTGACGGACTTCTGGCACGCCTGGAACGGCTACGGCAATGCCGCGGACTGGCCGCGTCTGCGTGCGCACCTGCCGGCACTTGCCGCGATCGCAGCGCGCTGGGAGCGGCGTTTGCAGCATCCTGGCGATCTTGCCGCCAACCTGGTGGCGTTTTGCGAAAATCGGGTAAAATGATCGGTTGATTCAAATGGCGACCTGGGCCGGAGAACCAGGGCCTTTCCCAGGCGTCAGACCGACACTGGGCGAAGACCTGAATGCAAGCTGAGCACGGGGTCGCGAGCGCGTGAACGCCTCTCGTTGGGGCTCACAGGCTCACCGCAGGTGATGCCGGCAGCGCGCCTTCGCCATTCCAAATTCCTACTTTCTATTTCAGGAAAACAGTTCAGATGAAAATCGCACAGGAACTCCGCGTCGGTAACGTGTTCATGATCGGCGGCGATCCGATGGTCGTGCAGAAGGCCGAATACAACAAGTCGGGCCGCAACGCCGCTGTGGTCAAGATGAAGTACAAGAACCTGCTGACGGACGCACCGGGCGAGTCGGTGTTCAAGGCCGACGACAAGTTCGAAGTCGTGGTGCTGGAGCGCCGCGAATGCACCTACTCGTACTTCGCTGACCCGATGTACGTGTTCATGGACGCCGACTACAACCAGTATGAAGTCGAGAAGGACAGCATGGGCGACTCGCTGAACTACCTCGAAGACGGCATGAACGTTGAAGTGGTGTTCTACAACGACAAGGCCATCTCGGTTGAAATGCCGACCACGCTGGTCCGTGAGATCGTCTACACCGAGCCGGCAGTCAAGGGCGACACCTCGTCGGGCAAGGTGCTCAAGGGCGCCAAGATCAACACCGGCTTCGAGTTGCAAGTGCCGCTGTTCTGCAACATCGGCGACAAGATCGAAATCGACACCCGCACCGGCGAATACCGCAGCCGCGCCAACTAAGGCGCTTGCCTCACCCCGCCTCAGCGCGGGGCCGGTCAACAAAAATGGCAGCCTCGGCTGCCATTTTTGTTTGTGCACGCGGCCCCGTTCAGGCGATCAGGTCGTGCTCTTTCAGCGTGCACAGCGCGGCGCGGTACTCGCCCTCCTGGTGCAGCTTGTTCCAGTCCAGCGGCTTCCTGCGCGCGAACAGCTTGCGGATGCGGCGCTGCGAGGTCTTGTCGATGCCCACGTCCAGCTCGGTCAGCAACTGGTCGGCGCGCTCCGGGTGGTTGCAGATCAGCACCATGTCACAGCCCGCGGTCAGCGCGGCGCGCGCGGCCTCGGTGACATTGCCGACGACGCTGGCGCCTTCCATGCTGAGGTCGTCGCTGAAGATCACGCCCTCGAAGCCCAACTGGGCGCGCAGCACGTCCTGCAGCCAGTAGCGCGAGAAGCCGGCCGGGTTCGGGTCGACCTTGGGGTAGATCACGTGCGCCGGCATCACCGACGACAGCGACAGGCCCAGCCACTCGTACGGGCGCGCATCCTGCTCCAGGATCTCGTCCAGCGAGCGCTCGTCGACCGGGATCGCCACGTGCGAATCGGCCTCGACATAGCCGTGGCCAGGGAAGTGCTTGCCGCAGTTGCTCATGCCGGCCAGCAGCAGGCCATGGTTCAGGTGGCCGGCCAGCATCGACACCACGCGCGGATCGGCGTGGAAAGCGCGGTCGCCGATCACGGCGCTGCGGCCGTAGTCCAGGTCCAGCACCGGGGTGAAGCTCAGGTCGATGTCGCAGGCGCGCAGTTCGGCGGCCAACACATAGCCGCAGGCCACGGCGGCCTTGGTCGCGGCCAGCACGTCGCGCTCCCACAGCTCGCCCAGGCAGTGCATCGCCGGCAGGTGGGTGAAGCCGTCGGTCTTGCAGCGCTGCACGCGCCCGCCCTCATGGTCGATGCAGATCAGCACGTCGTCTCGCACCGCGCGGATGGCGCGCGTCAGCGCCTGCAGTTGCGCGCGCGACTCGAAATTGCGCGCGAACAGGATCACGCCGCCGGTCAGCGGATGCGCGATGCGGCGCAAGTCCTCCGCGTCGAGCTGCTTGCCGACGACGTCGAGGACCACCGGGCCCGGCCGCTTGCCAGAGTTCTTCTTGGACATGGAAGTTGTTGGATTCACAAGGCTGTAGGTTGGGAAGCCGCCCCGCCCGCACGCTCGGCAATGGCGAAGGCGACGGCAAAGTCGTGCTCGTCACTGACACTGACCCGCACGGAGAGCCCGCGTTCCGCCAGCCATGCGGCCAGCTCGCCATGGCATATCGGCGTGGGCTCGCCGGACGGCAGGTTCATCAGCTCCATGGCGCGCCACGTCATCGGCCAGCGCATGCCCAGGCCAATGGCCTTGGAGAACGCCTCCTTGGCAGCGAAGCGCGTGGACAGGAAGGCCAGCCCGCGCTTCTCGGAGCGCGCCTTGCGCGCGTGGTACTTGGCCAGCTCATCGGGGCCCAGCACCTTCTCGGCGAAACGGCCGTTGGTGCGTTCCATCACGCCCTGCACGCGGGCGATCTGGATGATGTCGGTGCCGACGCCGTAGATCACGCCGGCGCGCCCGCGGCAGGATAGCGCGTGCCCAGGCGCGCGGCGACCATGATGGCCTTCATCTCGCGCACCGCGTTCTCCCAGCCCGCGAACACCGCATGCGCCACGATCGCGTGGCCGATGTTCAGCTCCTTGATGCCGGGCAGCGCGGCGATCGGCTGCACATTGGTGTAGTGCAGGCCATGGCCGGCGTTGACCACCAGGCCGTGCTTCTGGCCCGCATCGACGCCATCGGCGATGCGGCGGAACTCGAGCGCCTGCTCATCGGGCGTATGCGCATCGGCATAGCGGCCGGTATGCAGCTCGATCACCGGCGCGCCGCACGCGGCCGCCGCGGCGATCTGGCCGGCATCGGCATCAATGAACAGCGACACGCGGATGCCGGCACCGGCCAGCTGCGCGCACGCCGCCTTGACCTGCTCGAAACGCCCGGCCACATCGAGCCCGCCCTCGGTGGTCACTTCCTCGCGGCGCTCCGGCACCAGGCATACGTCCTGCGGACGGATCTCGCAGGCGATGTCGAGCATCTCCTGCGTGAGCGCGCATTCCAGGTTCATGCGCGTGGTCAGTTGCGGGCGCAGCGCGCGCACGTCGGCATCGCGGATATGGCGGCGGTCTTCGCGCAGGTGCAGCGTGATCAGGTCGGCGCCGGCCTGTTCCGCCAGCAGCGCGGCACGGATGGGATCGGGGTACACGGTGCCGCGCGCGTTGCGCAGCGTGGCGACGTGGTCGATATTGACGCCAAGGTCGATGACGCCCGGATTTGCGTGGAAGATCATGCGAGCAGGTGCAGGAGTAAGTCGGATGGTTCTTGAGTCGGTCAGAGATACTGCAGGTCGATCAGAATCTGGCGCGTCTTCAGCGGCGCGCCTTGCAGATAATAATGCAGCAGGAACCGCATCAGCGCGCGGCTTTGCGCGGCGGTCTGCGCGCGGCTGTAATCGTCCTGCGCCATGTCCAGCAGGGTCTGGCCGGTCACCACCGGCCACGACGACGGGTCGCTCGGCTGCGCGCGGCGCACGCCGCGCTCTGGCTGGTAGACATAGTCCAGGCCCGGCTGGACCCGCTCGCCGGTGCTCAGGCACTGGTCAAAGGCAACCGCGAAGCCGGTTTCCTGCAGCAGCACGCGTTCAAAGCTGCGCAGCACCAGCCCGGCTTGCTCGCCGTGCGCCAGCCGCGTCAGCGTCGTCAGGTAATGGCGGAACAAGGCCGGATGCGCATCCTCGCGCGGGCAGAAGCGCATCAGCAGCTCGTTCAGGTAGAACGCCGACAGCAGCGCATCGCCGGCCAGCGGCGGCATGCCGCCGACCCACTCGGCCTTGGTCAGGGTCTTGACCTCGCCGCGGCCGCTCCATGACACCGAGACCGGGTGGAAATGCTGCAACACCGCACGCAACGCGGAGTGCGGGCGCTTGGCGCCCTTGGCCACCATCGAGATGCGGCCGTAGTCGCGCGTGAACAGGTCCAGGATCAGGCTGGTCTCGCGATACGGCCAGGCGTGCAGCACAAAGCCGGGCTGCTCGGCCACGCGCGACTCGGGCCGGGCCGGCACGATGCGCATGGCACGATCCATCATCGCGCGCGCGGCAGCGTCGGCCATGCCGGGCAGCGCCCTGCTGTCGAGCAGTTCGGCGGCCTCGTCGACCACGGGGTCGGCGCGGCGGGACCGTGGCGCCGGCGCCGGCGCGCGCGCGATGTCAGCCGTCTTGCTCACTGGTCGCTCGCTGTTGTGCTCACTCGTAGCCGTACGCGCGCAGCCCTGCTTCGTTGTCGGCCCAACCGCTCTTCACCTTGATCCACATTTCCAGGTAGACCTTGCCGTCGAACAGCTTTTCCATGTCCAGGCGCGCCTCGGTGGAGATCTGCTTGAGCTTGGCGCCCTTGTTGCCGATGATCATGGCCTTGTGCGCGTCTCGCTCGACCAGGATGGTGGCAAAGACGCGGCGCAGGCGGCCTTCGGTCTCGAACTTGTCGATGATCACGGTGCTGGTGTACGGGAGCTCGTCGCCGGTCCAGCGGAACACCTTCTCGCGGATGATCTCCGAGGCCAGGAAGCGCTCGCTGCGGTCGGTCATGGCGTCGGCGTCGTACATCGGCTCGCCTTCCGGCAGGTAGGGCCGGATGATCTCGAACAGGCGCGCGATATGGTCGTGGGTCTTGGCCGTCATCGGCACCACTTCGCGGAACGGGAACTGCTGCCCCATCTTTTCCAGGAAGGGCATCATCACTTCCAGGCGGTTCTCGCCGTTGACGCGGTCCAGCTTGTTGGCGACCAGCAGCACCGGCGTGTTCTTCGGCAGCAGCGACAGCACCTTCTCGTCGTCGGCGCCGTAGTAGCCGGCCTCGACCACGAACAGGACCAGGTCCACCGACGACAGCGTGGACGTGACCGCGCGGTTCAGCGAACGGTTCAGCGCGCTGGCGTGGCGGGTCTGGAAGCCCGGCGTGTCGACGAACACATACTGCGCGTCATCCGTGGTCTGGATGCCGACGATGCGGTGGCGCGTGGTCTGCGCCTTGCGCGAGGTGATGCTGATCTTCTGGCCGACCAGCGCGTTCATCAGCGTGGACTTGCCCACGTTGGGGCGGCCGACGATGGCCACGGTGCCGCAGCGGAACGCCGCGGCCGGGGTATCCGCCGCGTCTTGCTGCGGATGGGTAGATTCGGTCATTCCTTCAACCTGAGAGACAGCTGTGGGTCCTGCGGCACGGGTTGCTTGCGGGTCTTGCCGGTGCGCTCGGCGCGGCTGCGCTTGAGCAGCTGCGGCACCAGCTTCTGGACTTCGTCCAGCGCCAGCTTGGCGGCGGCCTGCTCGGCAGCGCGCCGCGAGGCGCCGGTGCCAAACACCCGGACTTCCAGTTTAGGCACCGTGCACTCGACTTCAAACTGCTGGCTGTGCGCGGCCCCGTGTGTGGCGATTACGTTATATTGCGGCAGGGCGATCTTGTGGCCCTGCAGGTATTCCTGCAGCAGGGTCTTGGCGTCCTTGCCCAGCGTGCGCGGGTCGACCTGCTCCAGGATCGGGATATAGAGCTTGCGGATCAGCGCGCGCGCGGCGTCGAAGCCGGCGTCGAGGAAGACCGCGCCGACGATCGCTTCGAGCGCATCGGCGAGGATGGACGGACGGCGGAAGCCTCCGCTCTTGAGTTCGCCCTCGCCCAGGCGCAGCGTGTCGGACAGCTGCAACATCTGGGCGATCTCGTACAGGGCCTGCTGCTTGACCAGGTTGGCCCGCACGCGCGACAGGTCGCCCTCGTCGAGCTTGCCGAACATGCCATAGAGCATGTCGGCCACGGCGCAGTTGAGCACCGAATCGCCCAGGAATTCAAGGCGTTCGTTGTGCTGGGCGCTGTGGCTGCGGTGCGTCAGCGCCTGTTGCAGCAATTCGGGCTTGCTGAATCGGTAGCCGAGTCGTTGCTGCAAGGCGTCAAGGTTCATATCAGTGCTGCGTTCCTGAATAGGTAATCAGTAGGCTCAGGGGTCCGTAGACGGGCACCTCGGTCCGGTACGAGAAATCGACCGACTGGATGGTGCCGTTCTCGTCTTCCCGGATCAGGAGGTCCTCGGCCTTGACTGCGGTAATCCGGTCGATGGCTGCCTGCTTTTCAAAAAAATCGGCCACTTCGCGCTTGTTGGCGGCGCGCTGCTTGGCATAGCTGGCGGCGCGCTTGACCGAAAAATACTCCACCAGGCTCGGGATCGCGCGCAGGGCCGGCAAGGCCACCCCGATCACGAACACCACGATCACCAGCAGCGTCCAGACGGAAAACCCGCCCATGCCTGCCCGGCGTCGTACCGGATTCCTGCCCACCACCTTCCCAAGTTGACCCATGATGCGCTCGTCCTCGTTTTGCGTTGAGTGTTCTTGCGCCGCGGGGATTCTTATTTGAACGTTCCCACGCGTCCGAAATTGCCCAGGTTCATCCAGATCACAAAGGCCTTGCCGACGATATTCTCATCCGGCACGAACCCCCAGAAACGGGAATCCAGGCTGTTGTCCCGGTTGTCACCCATGACGAAATAGTGACCTGCAGGTACCTTGCAGGTCACGCCCTGCTGATTGTAAGTGCAGTTTTCCCGGGACGGGAAATCCGGGTCCGCCCCCGCGATAAACGCCGGGCGGTCGGCGTCGTTCAGGATGCCATGATCGACGCTGCCTGGCAGCTTTTCGCGGAAATGCCTGGAATATGCCAGGCGCTCCTCGTCCAGGAAATCCGGCAGCGCGGCGTACTCGGCCGGCTTGCCGTTGATGGTCAGGCGCTTGTTGGCATACTGCACCACGTCGCCTGGCACGCCGATCACGCGCTTGATGTAGTCGAGCGACGGGTCTTTCGGGTAGCGGAACACCATGACGTCGCCGCGCTGCGGCTCGCCCATGTCCATGACCTTCTTGTTCACCACCGGCAGGCGGATGCCGTACTCGTACTTGTTGACCAGGATGAAGTCGCCGATCAGCAGCGTCGGGATCATCGAGCCGGACGGGATCTTGAACGGCTCGACCACGAACGAGCGCAGCACGAACACCGCCAGGATCACCGGAAAGAAACTGGCCGAATATTCCAGCCACCACGGCTGGCGCAGCTTTTCCTCGGCCAGGCGCTTGCGCGTGGCGTCAGCTTCCGCCGCGCCGAAGCGGCCCTGCAGGTCGGCCTGGCGCGAATCGAATTCGGCCAGCGCCAGCCGCGCCGAAGAGCGGCGCTGTCGCTCGAACACGAGCTTGTCCGCAACCCACGCGACGCCCGTAATCACCACCAGCACAAAAAGGATCAGTGCAAAATTCATGACGGCTTCTGGTTTTTTGAAATCCTGGTACAGCCTGTTCTTTCACCACGGCGGCAAGCCGCCGCGCGTGGCACTGCCCTGCTCGCGGCGCCTTCTTACTTGTCATCCACCTGCAGGATGGCCAGGAAAGCCTCCTGCGGGATCTCGACCGTACCGACCTGCTTCATCCGCTTCTTGCCCGCCTTCTGCTTCTCCAGCAGCTTCTTCTTGCGCGTGATGTCGCCGCCGTAGCACTTGGCCAGCACGTTCTTGCGCAGCGCCTTGACGTTTTCGCGCGCAATGATATTCGCGCCGATGGCGGCCTGGATCGCCACGTCGTACATCTGGCGCGGAATGATCTCGCGCATCTTGGCTGCGACCTCGCGGCCGCGGTATTGCGAGTTCGAACGGTGCACGATCACCGACAGCGCATCGACCTTGTCGCTGTTGATCAGGATGTCGACCTTGACCACGTCCGACGGGCGATATTCCTTGAACTCGTAGTCCATCGACGCATAGCCGCGCGACACCGACTTCAGGCGGTCGAAGAAGTCCATCACGATTTCCGCCATCGGGATCTCGTAGGTCAGCTGCACCTGCTTGCCGTGGTAGCTCATGTTGATTTGCGAGCCACGCTTCTGCGTGCACAGCGTAATCACCGAGCCGACATATTCCTGCGGCATATACAGGTTGACGGTGACGATCGGTTCCAGGATCGCCTCGATCTTGCTCGGGTCCGGCATCTTCGCCGGATTTTCCACGGTGATCACGGTGCCGTCGCGCATCTCGACCTGGTACACCACCGTCGGCGCGGTGGTGATCAGGTCCATGTCGAACTCGCGCTCCAGGCGCTCCTGCACGATCTCCATGTGCAGCAGGCCGAGGAAGCCGCAGCGGAAGCCGAAGCCCAGCGCCTGCGACACTTCCGGCTCGAACATCAGCGAGGCATCGTTGAGCCGCAGCTTTTCCAATGACTCGCGCAGCGCCTCGTACTGGTTGGCCTCAACCGGGTACAGGCCGGCGAACACCTGCGGCTTGACTTCCTTGAAGCCCGGCAGCGGCGCTTCGGCCTTGCGCTGCATGGTGGTGATGGTATCGCCCACCTTGGCCGCCTTCAGTTCCTTGATGCCGGCGATGACAAAGCCCACCTGGCCCGCCGTCAGCGCATCGCGGGGGATCGACTTCGGCGTAAACACGCCCACCTGCTCGACCAGGTGCTGTGAGCCGTTGGCCATCAGCAGTACCTTGTCCTTGGGACGCAGGGTGCCGTTGACCACGCGCACCAGCATCACCACGCCGACGTAGTTGTCGAACCACGAGTCGATGATCAGCGCCTGCAGCGGCGCGTCGGCGTCGCCCTCGGGCGGCGGCACCTTGGCGATCAGCGCCTCGATCACGTCCTGCACGCCCTGCCCGGTCTTGGCCGAGCACGGCGTGGCGTCCTGCGCGTCGATGCCGATCACGTCCTCGATCTCCTGGATCGCGTTATCGGGGTCGGCCTGCGGCAGGTCGATCTTGTTCAGCACCGGCACCACTTCCACGCCCAGCTCGATCGCGGTGTAGCAGTTGGCCACGGTCTGCGCCTCAACGCCCTGTGAGGCGTCGACCACCAGCAGCGCGCCTTCGCAGGCGGACAGCGAGCGGCTCACTTCATAGCTGAAGTCGACGTGTCCCGGGGTGTCGATCAGGTTCAGGTTGTAGACCTTGCCGTCGCGCGCCTTGTAGCTGAGCGCAGCGGTCTGCGCCTTGATGGTGATGCCGCGCTCCTTTTCGATATCCATCGAATCGAGGACCTGCGCTTCCATCTCCCGATCCGACAGCCCTCCACAAAGCTGAATGATCCGGTCGGCCAGGGTGGACTTCCCATGGTCGATATGGGCAATGATCGAGAAATTACGGATATGGTCCATCTAGTGTTCAGGGGGGCGCCGGCGTGAGAGCCCGCGCGGCAACAAGCGGTTGAGCGGCCCGGCGCCGCGCGCCGCAAGGCGGGCGCGGGCGTACCGCAGGTTCGGGGGGTGCAATTTTTGCGCCAATCCGCAATTTTACCGGATTTTCAATGACTTCCGGGTCGTCAAATGGCGGCGTGGCGCGGTTGGCGGCGGTTACCGACAGGGATCAGCGGGTTGTGCGCGCGCTGCCATGTGCGGCAAGCCACACCCTTACGGCAGCTTCGTCGAGGAAATAGTGGCAAAGCTCCACGGCGCCGCCCTGCAAGTCTGCTGGGGTGCCCGGCATCAGCACCGGCACCAGTTCGCCAAAGCGGTCTTCCAGCCCCGCATCGGCATCGACATCCACCTCGTGCAGGGCGAAAGAAAAATCGCGCCGGAGCGGCTCCAGCGCGACCTTCATGTCTTCGCAAAGGTGGCAGTATGCCCGGCCGTACAGTGTCAGCGCAGGCATACCGGCCATTGCGGATCAGCGGCTGGACGTGGCGCCCGGACGCAGCGTCAGCACCTGGGTGGCATCGCCGCGCCGCACGAACACCGCGGCAATCCGGTTCTTGTCCAGGCTGCGCACCAGCTCGTTGAACTGGCGGGCGTTGGTCACATCCGTATCGCCCAGGCGCAGGATGATGTCGCCCGGACGGATGCCGGCACGCAGCGCCGGGCCGTCGGCCACTTCCACCTCGACGCCCGACTTGAGCTTGAGCTCCTTCAGGCGCGCCTCGGGCAGGTCGTTGACCACCAGGCCAAGCGCATTGGGCTTGCCGGCCTGTGCCGCGCTGTCGTCCTTGGGCGTTGCGCCGCTGCGAGCCTTGGCCTTGCCGTCCGGCTCCAGCTCGGTGACGGTGATGGTGACCTCGCGGACCGCGCCCTTGCGCCACAGCTGCAGCGGCACGCGCGTGCCCGGCTTGGTCTCGCCCACCATGCGCGGCAGGTCCGAGGCCCGCTCGATATCGCGGCCGTTGAACTTGAGAATGATGTCGCCGGCTTCGATGCCCGCCTTCTCGGCAGGACCGCCCGGCTCGACGCTGCCGACCAGCGCGCCGCGCGCACGGCCCAGGCCCAGCGAATCGGCCACCTCCTTGGTGACGTCACCGATCGCCACGGCGATGCGCCCGCGCGTCACGCGCCCGGAGCTCTTGAGCTGCTCGGACACGCGCATCGCCTCGTCGATCGGGATTGCGAACGAGATACCCATGTAGCCGCCGCTGCGGCTGTAGATCTGCGAGTTGATGCCGATCACCTCGCCGCGCAGGTTGATCAGCGGGCCGCCGGAATTGCCGGGGTTGACCGCCACGTCGGTCTGGATGAACGGCAGGTAGTCGCCCGTGTCGCGGCCCTTGGCCGAGACAATGCCGGCGGTCACGCTGTTGTCCAGCCCGAACGGCGAGCCGATCGCCAGCACCCATTCGCCGGCGCGGACCTTGTTGGAATCGCCCAGCGGCAGGCGCGGCAGGCCGCTGGCCTCGACCTTGAGCAGCGCCACGTCGGTGCGCTTGTCCGAGCCGATCAGCTTGGCCTTGAATTCGCGCTTGTCGGGCAGCGTCACATAAATGGTTTCGGCGTCGGCCACCACGTGCGCGTTGGTCATCACGTAGCCGTCCTGGCTGATGATGAAGCCCGAACCCACGCCGCGGCTCTGCTCTTCCTGCTGCGGCGGCTGGCCGCGGCGGGGGGCGCCGGGCGCCGGGGCACCGGGCATCGGCACGCCGAAGAAGCGCCGGAAGAATTCCGCCATCTCGTCATCGCCGCCGGGTGCACCGCGCTGGCGCACGAGTTCCGTGGTGCGGATATTGACCACGGCCGGGCTGGCCTTTTCCACCAGGTCGGTGAAATCGGGCAGGTTGTAGTTGGAGGCGGCAGCCTGGGCATGGCTGACTTCGGCAACAGTCGGGCCGAGCAGCATCATGGCAGCCATGACCACGGCCCGCGCCAGGGCTGGAGATCTGAACATCATCGACAACTCCCGGGATTCAGCGAATAGAAGAAAAACCGTCCGGATGTGATCCCGTGGCGGGGACCCCTGCGCAGGTTTCATGAAGCCGGCGCCGGGACAGAGTCCGGCGGCGTCGGCTGCACCTGCGTCAAGCTCAGTGTACCGCCTTGGGCGGGCGGTACTCCACGGCCGTCGCAAACTGCCGCACGGTGCTCGCCGGCACCTCGCCCACCACGGTAATCCAGAAATCGGCAATCCGGCGCACCACGACCTGGGTCGCGCCGAGCGCTGCCACGCCCTCGCGGCGCACGCGTTGCTCGGAAACCGGTTCAATGAAGACCGACAGGCCGGTCAGCCCGTCGCTGTAAACGACCTGCAGCACTTCGAAGACCTGGCCGCGCGCGTTGCCCGGCGCGGGTGCGCGCAGCTCGCCGAGCGGACGGCGCACTTCGCGGATCTTCTGGAAGCCCTTGAGCGGCACCGCAATCGACCAGCCCTCGTCGGCGATATTGGTCGGCTGGTAGGTCACCTCATAGCGATTCCAGCTGCTGGAATTCTTGATCGCACCGAGGATATGCTGCTTTTCGGACGGCACCCCGATCTGCACCTGCGAGAACGCGACCTGCTCCAGCACCTTGCCACCATCGCCGATGGTCTGCGCGCGCATCAGCAGGCCGGAGTTTTTCTCCGCCCACAGGCGCACCGCATAGCGCGCGGCATCGTGCGGCTCCAGCGCGAAGACCTCGCACTCCATGCCTGCCACCCGCTCGGCGGGCATCTTGCGCATGTCGTACAGGTCCAGCACGTCGTTCTTGTTGGTGGCGAGCAGCGCCGGGAAGCGATCCTTGGCCTCCTGCTTCTCCACCACCACCAGCTTGGCTTCGGGGATCAGGCTGTGCACCACGTCATTCTGACGCAGCACCTCGCGCGGTTTGCCGTCGAGCGTTTCCAGGCGTTCGTACTCGTTGTGGACGAGATCGCTGTAATGCTGGATACGCGAGGCGTGCATGACGCTGCCGCGCTGGTAGATCAGCGTGCCGACATAGTTCTCGCGCTGTGCGGCTTTGTGGATCTTGTTGAGCCAGGCGGTGGCGTCGCGTCGGTTCAGCGTACTGTCTGAAGGCTGTGCGGTGGCCGCGGCAGCGCTCAGACACAAGGCCAGAAAAAAGGACCTACGCAGGGCCCTGATTTTCTGCGCGCCCGCTACATAGGCGGGCGACCCTCCTTTATGCATGTCCGGCATTATTCCTGCGTATTTTCCTGAGTGAAGTTTGCACCGTTGGCAACCGTGCGCATGGTGGGCACGAACGCATCCGTTGCCACCGACGTGCGATGGGCACGCAGGTATTCGTCCAGGCGCGGGTCGCGGATCATCTGGGGAGTTTCCGCCGCCACGGTGACGATGCCAGAGGCCGGGCTGGCCGGCTGGTCGGCGCGTGCCACCACGGCATCGGGCGTGGCCAGCGTGGCGGGGCCGCGCATCTGCGGCACGACCACCCAGCTGACCGCTGCCACGGCGGCGGCGATCGCGGTGCCCGGCATCACGCGGCGCACCCACGACGGCCTGACCAGCAGGCGGTGGCGGGCGCTGGCCTGCGCCACTGCCGGCACCAGTACATGCGGCTCGGCTTCCAGGCGCGCGGAGAAACGAGAGAGGAAAGCAGAGGTGGAACCCGCGTGCGTCAGGTCTTCCGAACGCAGCGTGTCGCCGATCAACTGGTAAGTGGCCCAGTCGGACATGCCGGCATCGCTTTTCGCGAGGCCCAGCACGGCATCGACTTCGTGCGGCGCCAGTTCGCCATCCATCAATACGGAGATCTGCTCCGCTGCTTCCACTACATGAACCGACTGCTTATGAGCCTGACCCATTTCCCACCCCAAGACATTCCATTGAACACCGATAATCCCGTCACTTCTGTCGCTTATCGATGCAGGAATACGCTGCAACGCTGGCCGCACGACATTCTTCTTGACTACCCAACTACTACCACCGTTTGCCCTCTGCCGTTCCCAGCAGCGGACGCAATTTCTCGGCAATCGCCTCGCGCGCCCGGAAGATCCGCGAACGCACCGTGCCGATCGGACATCCCATCGCTTCGGCGATCTCCTCATAGCTGAGGCCCTCGATCTCGCGCAGCGTGATGGCGGTCCGCAATTCTTCCGGAAGCGCCTCCATTGCGCGGTTCACCGTCTCGGCGACCTGGCGTGTGTGGAGCATCGATTCCGGCGTATTGATATCCCTTAGTTGCTCACCGTCCGCAAAAGTTTCAGCCTCCTCTGCATCGATATCGCTGGACGCTTCCGGGCGGCGGCCCTGGGTGGCAAGGTAGTTCTTGGCCGTGTTGACGGCGATCCGGTACAGCCACGTATAAAAGGCCGACTCCCCGCGGAACTGGGGCAATGCGCGGTATGCCTTGATAAAGGCATCCTGCGCCACATCCTCCACCTCAGCGGGGTCCCTGACCAGGCGCGAAATCAGGCGAATGATCTTCCGATGGTATTTGGTCACCAGAAGTTCAAAGGCCCGCTTGTCGCCCTGCTGGACGCGTTCAACTAGGAGCTGATCGGCTTCGCGTTCGCTCACGTATGGCTCACCTGCAGTGTATCTCTTGGTTTGGTCGTCACGACAAACGTTGTATTTTACCTACGATTCTAAGCCCGCCCGGTGAAGCAACGCGCATCCTGTGACCGCAAGCTAACAAAATCGTTCCCCTGCCGGCATCTCAGGTTGCACCCGCAGTGCAACTCTGGCGGCGCGTTGCAACCGCCGCGCCATCTCGGGCGAACCTGCCTGCCAGGGAAGAAAGATGGCGCCGGGCATCCCGGGCGCTCCGGGCGCCAGGCGCACGACAGCGGCGCCGCCGGCCTGCCAGCATTGCCTGACCACAGCCTCGTGCCGGGCATCACCCGGCCCTTGCAGGCGGATCCGCAATGGGCCGTTGCCGTCGGGCGCATGCAGCACTGCCGTGCAGCGCCAGCGCAGGCTGCACCACCACGCCGGCCAGGCACGCACCGTTGCCGCTGCGGCAAGCACGAGTGCCAGCGCCATGGCGGCATGCCCCCAATGGAAACCAGCCTGACTGCCGGCTATTACAGCGGCCAGCGTCCGCGCCAGCAGCGCGAGCGCCAGCATTTCGCCGGCACAAAACACGAACAGGGTCCACCACAACGGGTGGACCCTGCCCTGGCGCAGCCCGCGAAGGGCCCGCCTCAACCTCGGATCAGGCGCGGCGGAAAACAAGCGTGCCGTTGGTGCCGCCGAAACCGAAGTTGTTCTTCACCGCGACCTCGATCTTCATCTCGCGCGCCGTGTTGGCCACGTAGTCCAGGTCGCACTCGGGATCCTGGTTGTCGAGGTTGATCGTCGGCGGCGACACCTGGTTGTGCAGCGCCAGCACGGTGAAGACCGATTCCAGGCCGCCGGCACCGCCCAGCAGATGGCCGGTCATCGACTTGGTCGAGTTCACCACCATCTTGTAGGCCTGGTCCCCGAATGCGGCCTTGATCGCATCGGATTCGTTCTTGTCGCCCAGCGGTGTAGACGTGCCATGGGCGTTCAGGTAATGCACCTGGTCCGTATTGATGCCGGCGTCCTTGAGCGCATTGACCATGCAACGGCGCGGGCCGTCCATGTTCGGCGCGGTCATGTGGTAGGCGTCGCCGCTCATGCCAAAGCCGATCAGCTCGGCATAGATGCGCGCGCCGCGCGCCTTGGCCGACTCGTACTCCTCCAGCATCATCACCCCGGCGCCTTCGCCCAGCACGAAGCCGTCGCGGTCCTTGTCCCACGGACGCGAAGCGGCGGCCGGATCGTCATTGCGCGTCGACAGCGCACGCGCAGCGGCGAAACCGCCGATGCCCAGCGGCGACACGGTCGACTCGGCACCGCCCGCCAGCATGGCGTCGGCATCGCCGGCCTGGATCAGGCGGGCGGCCAGGCCAATGCTGTGCAGGCCGGTCGTGCAAGCCGTCACGGCAGCCAGGTTCGGGCCCTTGATACCGTGGATGATCGACAGGTGGCCGGCGATCATGTTGATGATCGAGCCAGGCACGAAGAACGGCGAAATCCGGCGCGGACCGCGCTCGGTCAGCACGGCGTGGGTCTCTTCGATCAACGGCAGGCCGCCGATGCCCGAGCCGACCAGCACGCCGATGCGCTCGGCATTGGCTTCGGTCACTTCCAGGCCGCTGTCCTTCAGCGCCTGCGTGCCGGCCGCAATGCCGAAATGGATGAAGGTATCCATCGCGCGGGCTTCCTTGGCCGGGATGTAGTCCTCGGCATTGAAACCCTTCACTTCACCGGCAAAGTGCACGGAAAGCGCGGAGTGATCGAATTTGGTGATGGTGGCGATGCCGGACTTGCCGGCAACCAGGTTGGCCCAGCCTTCGGCAACCGTGTTTCCGACCGGAGACACAAGGCCAAGCCCAGTGACGACGACGCGACGACGGCTCACTATGTTTTCCTACGGGTGCGTGAAACGGGAACGGAACGGAGATCAGCCCGCCGCCGGCCTTGCGGGCCGCGCGGCGAAGCACATTCCATTCTGCTTCTTCAAACAGACGAAAGCCACAGAAAACAGCAAGGCGCGGCCGCAACGGCCCGCCCACCTGCCTTCTGTGGCTCGGAATGCAGAGACGACGGGCTTAGGCCTTGACGTGCGCGGTGGCGTAGTCGATAGCCTGTTGCACGGTCGTGATCTTTTCGGCTTCCTCATCAGGAATTTCCATGCCGAATTCATCTTCCAACGCCATCACGAGTTCAACCGTGTCCAGCGAGTCCGCACCGAGATCGTTCACGAACGACGATTCGTTCTTGATATCTGCCTCGGCCACGCCAAGCTGTTCTGCCACGATTTTCTTGACGCGTTGTTCGATATTGTCCATGTAACCCTCCAGGGAAGTTCGACAAAAAGTGGGCGCATTTTAGCAGGTTTGAGGCGACAGAAATGCCGCCTGCCAAGCTTTGCAAGAATCGCGCCCGTTTGGTTCGGAAAACTACTACTTCAGGCGGCTTCTTCGGGCTTCTCCCCCGAAACCAGCCAGCCAAAACCCCATTAATTCATGTACATCCCGCCGTTCACATGCAGCGTAGTGCCGGTAATGTAAGCGGCATGCGGGCCAGCCAGGAAGGCCACCGCGTTGGCGATATCCTCCGGCTGGCCAAGGCGACCCAGCGGAATCTGCGTCTTGAGCGAAGCATGCTGCTCTTCGGACAGCGCCTTGGTCATGTCGGTGTCGATAAAGCCCGGCGCGACACAGTTCACGGTCACGTTGCGGCTGCCGATTTCCGCGGCCAGCGAGCGGGTCATGCCCGCCACGCCCGCCTTGGCAGCAGAGTAGTTCATCTGGCCGGGGTTGCCGACCGAGCCCACCACCGAAGTGATATTGATGATGCGGCCCTGGCGGGCCTTCATCATCGGGCGCAGCACCGCGCGCGACAGACGGAACACCGAAGTCAGGTTGGTCTGGATCACGGCCAGCCAGTCCTCGTCCTTCATGCGCATCGCCAGCTGGTCCTGCGTGATGCCGGCATTGTTGACCAGCACGCCGATGCCGCCGTGGGTCTTGACGATCTCGTCGATGAGCGCGTCGCAAGCGGCCGCGTCATTGACGTTGAGCACGGCGCCCTTGCCCTTCAGGCCGTCGGCGCCGAGGTAATCGGTGATGCCGGCCGCGCCGGCTTCGCTGGTGGCGGTGCCGATCACGGTGGCGCCCTGGCGGGCCAGTTCCAGCGCGATGGCGCGGCCGATGCCGCGCGAGGCGCCGGTGACCAGCGCAACCTGGTTGTCGAGAAGTTTGGTCATGCGGATGTCCTCTTGCTTACTTCAGCAGTGCCAGCGTGTCTTGCAGCGAGGCCGGATCGAAGATCGCACCGCCGGTCAGGTTGCCGTCGATGCGCTTGGTCATGCCGGCCAGCACCTTGCCAGGGCCGCATTCGATCACGTGCGTGACGCCTTCGGCGGCCATCTTCTGCACGCACTCGACCCAGCGCACCGGCGCGGCGGCCTGGCGCACCAGGGCGTCCTTGATCGCATCCGGATCATTGACGATGGCGACGTCGACGTTGTTCACCAGCGGGATCGACGGCGCCGAGAAAGCCAGGCCGGCCATGCGCTCGCGCAGGCGGTCCGAAGCGGGCTTGAGCAGCGACGAGTGGAACGGCGCCGACACCGGCAGCGGCAGCGCGCGCTTGGCGCCCTTGCCCTTGGCGATTTCGCAGGCCTTCTCGACCGCGGCCTTGTGCCCGGCAATCACCACCTGCGACGGCGCGTTGAAGTTCACGGCCTCGACCACGCCGGCGGCCGATGCCTCGGCGCAAGCGGCGCGCACGTCGTCATCGGACAGGCCCAGGATCGCGGCCATGGCACCCTCGCCCACCGGCACGGCTTCTTGCATGGCTTGCGCGCGGAAGCGCACCAGCGGTACCGCGTTGGCAAACGGGATCACGCCCGCGGCCACCAGCGCCGAGTACTCGCCCAGGCTGTGGCCGGCAACCAGCGCCGGTGCCGGACCACCGGCATCCAGCCAGGCACGGTAGACCGCCACTGCGGCGGTCAGCATCACCGGCTGCGTGTTGGTGGTCAGGTTCAGCTCTTCGGCGGGGCCTTCGGCGATCAGGCGGCCGAGATCCTGGCCGAGCGCGGCCGAGGCCTCTTCCACGGTGGCGCGCACCACGGCGTTATCGGCGAAGGCATTGAGCATGCCGACCGACTGCGAACCCTGGCCGGGAAATACGAAAGCGAATTTCATCGGATTGGAACCCTAACAAGAAACGGGTGGCCGGCGCCGCGGCATGCCCCGCATGCGCGGCATGCCATGGCGCCGGCCGCGAATCACATGCGCAGCAGCACCGCGCCCCAGGTGAAGCCGCCACCCACGCCTTCCATCAGCACGGTCTGGCCCGCGCGGATGCGGCCGTCGCGCACCGCGACGTCCAGCGCCAGCGGGATCGACGCGGCCGAGGTGTTGCCGTGCTCATGCACGGTGGCGACCATGCGCTCCGCCGGCAGGCCCAGCTTCTTTGCCGTGCCCTGCATGATGCGGATATTGGCCTGGTGCGGAATCAGCCAGTCGATCTGGCCCGGCGTCACGCTGGCAGCCTCCATGGCTTCGCGCGCGACCTTGTCCAGCACGTTCACGGCCAGCTTGAACACAGCCTGGCCGTCCATGTGCAGGAACGGGTTGCCGGTGATGTTGCCGCCGGCGACGTTGCCCGGCACGCACAGGATATCGACATGCCTGCCGTCCGAGTGCATCGCGGTGGACAGGATCCCCGGCTCCTCGGACGCCGACAGCAGCACGGCGCCGGCACCGTCGCCGAACAGCACGCAGGTGGTGCGGTCGTTGAAGTCCAGGATGCGCGAGAACACCTCGGTGCCGATCACCAGCACGTTGCGGTGCGAGCCGCTGCGGATGAACTTGTCGGCGGTGGCCAGCGCGTACACGAAGCCCGAGCACACCGCCTGCAGGTCGAACGCCGGGCAGTGGTTGGTGATGCCCAGCTTTTCCTGCACGATGCAGGCCGTGCTGGGGAACACGAAGTCCGGCGTCGAGGTGGCGACGATGATCAGGTCGATGCTCTGGCGGTCGATGCCGGCGGCTTCGATGGCCTGCTCGGCAGCCTTGACCGCAAGATCGCTGCTGGTCACATCCGGCTCGGCCCAGTGGCGTGCCGAAATGCCGCTGCGCGAGACGATCCAGTCGTCGCTGGTCTCGATGCCCTTTTCGGCAAGCTGCGTGGCCAGGTCATGGTTGGTCACGCGCCGCGGAGGCAGGTAGCTCCCGGTACCGATGATTTTTGCGTACTTGGTCATGTATTGTCGGATCGTATGGCCCGCAGGCACCCTCGACCGGCGCGCGTGGCGCTCAGGCGACGTGGGGGCTGGGATGCGCGCCAGGCACCTCTGTCTCCGGGGCGGGCTGTGCAGCGCCTGCGGCGCTGGATTTATCGGCAAAAGCCCGGGTGATGCGGGCGATCACGCCATTCTTGGCGGCATCATACCCGCGTTTGATGGCCCACTCAAAAGAATGGGCATCGGCCGAGCCGTGGCTCTTGATCACCAGCCCGCGCAACCCAAGCAGCGAGGCGCCGTTGTAGCGCGCCGGGTCGAGCCGCCTGGCCAGGCGCGACAGCACCGGCATGGCGACCGCGGCCAGCAGCTTGGTGAACCACGAGCGGGTGAATTCTTCCTTGATCATACTGCCGATCATCTTGGCCAGGCCCTCGGTGCTCTTGAGCGCCACGTTGCCGACGAAGCCGTCGCAGACCACGATGTCGGTAGTGCCCTTGAAGATGTCGTTGCCTTCCACGTTGCCGTAGAAGTTCAGCTCCGAGGCGCGCAGCAGTTCACCCGCACGCTTGACCACCTCATTGCCCTTGATGACTTCCTCGCCGATGTTCAGCAGGCCCACCGTGGGGTGTTCCTTGTGGTCGACCACGGCCACCATGGCTTCGGCCATGCGCGCGAACTGCAGCAGGTGCTCGGGCTCGCAGTCGGCATTGGCGCCCAGGTCCAGCACGGTGGTGCCCCAGCCTTGCTCGTTCGGGATGGTGGTGGCGATGGCCGGCCGCTCGATGCCTTCGAGCGTCTTGAGCACATAGCGCGACACCGCCATCAGCGCGCCGGTATTGCCGGCGGAGATGCAGGCACCGGCCAGGCCTTCCTTGACCTGCGTGACGGCGACGCGCATCGAGGAATCCCTCTTCTTGCGCAGCGCCACCTCGACCGGGTCATCCATGGTGATGACCTCGGTGGCCTCGACGATGGTCACGCGCGGATGGTCCAGCGCGTGCAGCTTCTTCAGCTGCGTCCGGATGGCGTCGGGCAAGCCGACCAGCACCATCTCGGCGTCGTCGTGGCGGGAAAGAAAACTGATCGCCGCAGGCACCGTCACGGAGACTCCGTGATCGCCGCCCATGCAGTCGATAGCGATTTTGATCGTCATTGTTCCTGGTACGGATAGCGCGGCGGCGCACGCCACGCCCGGCGGGAAATCCGAGCGCCCAACAAAAAAGCGGCAACGATCTTGCCGCTTTTTTGTCTCTGACCTTTTAGTGTCCGACCTACAGGCATGCGCGAGCGAGACGCAACGTCACGCCGAACGAAGCTATCAGTCGTTCTTGGTCTTGATGACCTTGCGGCCACGGTAGTAGCCGTTCGGGCTGACGTGGTGGCGCAGGTGGGTTTCGCCGGTGGTCGGCTCAACTGCCAGCGGCGCTGCCGACAGGTGATCGTGCGAACGGTGCATGCCGCGCTTGGACGGCGACTTCTTGTTCTGTTGAACAGCCATGATGACTCCTTCGAGAATTTTTCAATATTAACACACGCATCCCGCCCAAGGCGTAGCCGGGGCCCGGCCGGATGCTTCAGATTCACCTGCAAGACCTTGCGCACCGCCTGCCGGCGGCATCAATGCTTGGTCTTCAGGCCGGCCAGCGCCGCAAAGGGCGAAGGCCGCTTTTCTTCCTCAGGCTCAGCCTCTGGCTGCGCCTCGCCGTCCGAACCGGTCACGAGGCTTTCGTGCACCGTCGGGCAGACGTCATGCTTGGGGGCCACCGGCAACGCCAGCAGCACTTCATCTTCAATCAGGTCCAGCAGCGAGAAACGCTTCGAGCCGGCGATCACGTCGACTTCGTCGTCGTCCATCGGCGCGGCGTCGGCCGCTTCCTCGCTTTCCACCACCTCGAAACGCGTTGCCGTATCGATCGGCTCGGCATAGGGGGCCAGGCAGCGCTGGCAATCCAGCCAGATCCGGCCCTGCACGGTCACGTCGAGAAACAGCCGCCGCGCCACCGCGGCGCCCGGCTCGGCCGCCTCTTCACGCATGAAGCCAGTGACCGTATAGGCAAACGTCTCATCGGGTGCCGAGGCTGGCGCTTGCGCGGCGGTCTCGGCTAAGATGCGCGGCAAATCCCGCACCGCCACGTCGCCGGCCAGGCTTTCACCCTTCCGGCACAAGGCGAAGAGATCAAGCGCGCGCAGGTCAATCGGCTGGGTCATGTGCGTGCTCCGGTCGCTATACAATGACTGGTTCGCCACATTCCACGCCTGCCGGACTACGGGCCGCGCACATTGGCGGCACTGCGCCCGGGTGCGGATGCGGCTAAACGCGCGATTGTACGACGTAAACCGCGTCGAGGTCAAAGGTCTTGCAACGCGGGCCGCACCTTTTACTGTTTCGCTTCCTGTTCCGATTCCATTACTTATGTCCACAGACCCCCGCCCCAGCCTGATCCTTGGCTCCGGCTCGTCCTACCGCCGCGAACTGCTGGAGCGCCTGCGCATCCCGTTCGAGGTGGCCGTGCCCGACATCGACGAAACCCCGCTTGCCGGCGAAGCGCCCGAAGCCACCGCGCTGCGCCTGTCGCAGCGCAAGGCCGAAGCCATTGCCGCGCGCCATCCGGGCGTGCTGGTGATCGGCTCGGACCAGGTGCTGACCCTGGACGGCGAACAGATGGGCAAGCCCGGCACGCACGAGAAGGCCGTGGCGCAGCTGCGCCGCATGCGCGGGCGCACCGCCACCTTCCACTCGGCGCTGTGCCTGCTGGACGCACGCACCGGCACCGTGCAGCTGGCCGACGTGCAGACCCGCGTGACCATGCGCGACCTGACCGATGCTGAAATCGAGACCTACCTGCAGCTGGAGCGCCCCTACGACGTGGCCGGCAGCGCCAAGTCCGAAGGCCTGGGCATCGCGCTGCTGGAACGCGTCGAGTCGGACGACCCGACCGCACTGGTCGGCCTGCCGCTGATCGCACTGACCGGCATGCTGCGCCAGGCTGGCTACCCTCTTCTTTCCGCATGATCCGCACGAGCCCACGATGAGCGGCACTCTCTACCTGATCCCCAACACCCTCGGCAAACGCGATGAAGCCGACCCGCTGGCCGACGTGATCCCGGCCGGCGTGCAGCAGATCGCGGCCAACCTCGATTACCTCGTCGCCGAGAACGCCAAGACCGCGCGCGCCTTCCTGAAGAAGCTGGGCGAGACCACGCCGCTGGCACGCCCGATCCAGCAGATCGATATCCGCGAGCTGAACGTCAACACGCGCGCCGACGCCCTGGCCGCACTGCTAGCCCCGCTCGAAGCCGGCCGCGACGGCGGCCTGCTGTCCGAGGCCGGCGTGCCGGCGGTGGCCGACCCCGGCGCCGACCTGGTGCGGCTGGCCCATGCGCGCCGCATCCGCGTGCGGCCGCTGGTCGGGCCCAGCTCGATCCTGCTGGCGGTGATGGGCTCGGGCCTGAACGGCCAGAGCTTTGCCTTCAACGGCTATCTGCCGGTCGATGCCGGCGAGCGCGCGCAGCGCCTGCGTGAGCTGGAACAGCGCTCGCGCAAGTCCAGCCAGACCCAGGTGTTCATCGAAACGCCCTACCGCAATGCGGCGCTGCTGGAAGCCATGCGCCAGCACTGCGCCGGCACCACGCTGCTGTCCGTGGCCGTGGACCTGACCCTGCCGGGCGAGACCATCGTCACGCTGCCGCTGTCGGACTGGCGTCCCGAGCGGATCGACCTGCACAAGCGCCCGGCGATTTTCTCGCTGCTGGCCATGTAAGAAACGGCAAAGGGGGCGCAAACGCCCCCTTTGCCGTTGCCGCCGCGCCATCCAGGCTCAGTGCATGCCCTGCATGCGGTTGCTCCACAGCATGGTCTTCATCGCCGCCGAGCCCACCGCCGCGCCAAAGCGCTTGGCCACGCGCTCGGCGATGTTCTCCTTGACGGTGTAGTCGACGATGTCCTCGGCCTTGAGCACATCGCGCGCGACATAGTCGGCACTGCCCAGCCCGTCGGCCAGGCCCAGCTCCACGGCGCGCTCGCCCGACCAGAACAGGCCGGAGAACAGTTCCGGATCATCCTTGAGCCGGTCGCCGCGCCCTTCCTTGACCACGTCGATGAACTGCTGGTGGATCTGCTTGAGCATGGCCTCGGCAAAGGCCTTCTGCTTGGGCACCTGCGGCGAGAACGGGTCCAGCATGCCCTTGTTGGCGCCCGAGGTGTACAGCCGGCGCTCCACGCCCAGCTTGTCCATCAGCCCGGTAAAGCCAAAACCGTCCATCAGCACGCCGATCGAACCCACGATGCTGGCCTTGTCGACATAGATCTTGTCGGCCGCCGCGGCCACGTAATAGCCGCCCGAGGCACAGATCTCTTCCACCACCACATAGAACGGCTTGGACGGATAAAGCGTGCGCAGCCGCTGGATCTCGTCGTTGATGATGCCCGCCTGCACCGGCGAGCCACCCGGAGAATTGATCTTCAGGATCACGCCGGCGGCATTGCCGTCAGCGAACGCCGCCTGCAACGAGGCATTGATCGATTCCGCGCTGGCCGGGGTGCCGGCGGCGATTTCGCCCTCCAGCGTGACCATGGCCGTATGGCGGCCCGAGGTGCTGATGGCGCCATCGCCCTTGAAGTCGAACAGCGTGACCAGGATCAGCGCCAGCAAAGCCAGTCCGACAAAGCGGAAGAAGATGCGCCAGCGCCGTGCCGCGCGCTGCTCGCGCAGCGATGCGGTCAGCACTTTTTCCAGCAGATCGCGCTCCCAGCCGGCGCCGCCGCCAACCGGGGGCCCCGCCGTGGCTCCAGCCATGCGCGCCTTGCGCTCGCGCGCTTCACGCCTTGCGGCGTCGTCGCCGGCGCGCAATTCGTCTTCCAGCGGGTAGTCGGCGCGCGGGGCGGTGACCAGGCGCTCGGACTCCGCCTGGGGCGCCCCTTCGCCCGGCGCACCGTCGCCGGCTGGCTTGTGCTCGTCCGGCTGACCCGATTCACCCGATGGCGGCTTCTGTTGTTCTGTCATGCAAATCGCTCGTGGAAACGCCTGGAACCCCAGGCCTGGAAATACAACGGCCGGCCTGACTGCCGGCCCTGCCCGTCATTCAGGCACCGCCCATGCGCGCAGCAATCCGGTATGGCGCTTCCGGTAGCCAGTAGACCTGGCCGTCGCGCTCCTCGATGCGCAGCTTGGCCAGCGATGCGCCGCGGCAGGGACCGCCGACGCACTCGCCGCTGTCCGGCGCATAAACCGCGCCATGTGTGGCGCACATCAAGTATAGGCCCGAGGCATCGAAGAACCGGCCTTCCTGCCAGTCCAGTTCCATCGGCACATGGGCGCACTGGTTCAGGTAGCCGTGCGCGGCGCCGTCGAAACGCACCACGAAGGCGCCGATCTCGCGCTGGTCCAGCGCCACCGAGAAGCGCACGCCCAGGCCGCCTTCCTCCAGGTCCTCGGCGGCACACAGCCGCACCGGCGCCTGGCCGGTCGCTGCCTCAGGCATGGGCCAGCAGCCAGTCGGTCAGGTCGGGGATGGAAGTCGCGCAATGCACCGGCGCCATCCCGCGCAGCGAATCTGCGGGATGTGCGCCATAGCACACACCAATCCCCTTGGCGCCGGCATTGGCCGCCATCTGCAGGTCATGGGTGGTGTCGCCGACCATCACCGTGCGCTCCACGTCCTGGCCCAGTTCGCGGGTCAGTTCGTGCAGCATGGCCGGGTGCGGCTTGGAGAAGGTCTCGTCGGCACAGCGCGTGGCGTCGAACAGGCGGGTCAGACCGCTCGCGGCCAGCGCGCGCTGCAGGCCGACGCGGGTCTTGCCGGTGGCCACGCCAAGAAAATAATGTTCGCCGCGCAGGGCCTCCAGCATTTCGCGCACGCCGTCGAACAGCACCAGGTCGGCGTCGCGAGCGAGGAAGTGGTAGCGGTAGCGTTCGGCCAGGCGCGGGTAGTCGGCGGGGTCCAGCGTCGGCACCGCGTAAGACAGCGCATCCTTCAGGCCCAGCCCGATCACGTGGCTGGCGGCGCTGTCATCCGGCACCGGCAGGCCCAGGTCGCGGCTGGCGAGCTGGATGCACTTCGCGATGGTCGGGGTCGAGTCCATCAACGTCCCGTCCCAGTCGAAAACGATCAGGTCAAATTGTTGCCTGGCCATGGAAATCCTTGTGGCGTTTGATGCACTACCCTACTCCGGGGCATGCAGTTCACGCAATTGTTGCAGGAATCCGACGCACTCGTCGGGCAGCGGCGCTTCCACCGCCAGCGGCTCGCCCGTGGCCGGGTGGATAAACACCAGCCGGTGGGCATGCAGGAACATGCGCTTGAGGCCCGGCCTGGCGCCGGAACGCGCCAGTGCCTTGTTCAGCGAGAAGTCACCATATTTTTCGTCGCCGACGATCGGGAAACCCGAGTGGGCCAGGTGGACGCGGATCTGGTGGGTACGGCCGGTCTTCAGCTCGGCCTCCAGCAGGGTGAAGCCCTGGAAGGCCTCGACCCGGTTGAACACGGTGTGCGAGGCCAGCCCGTCGGCCTGCACCCGCACCCGGCGCTCGCCGTCCGGCGTGCTGTACTTATATAGCGGCAGCTTCACGTGCTGGCGCGCGTTCGGGAATTCGCCGGCCACGCAGGCGAAATAGCGCTTGTCCATCGCGCTGCCGCGAATCTGCTCGTGCAGGTGGACCAGCGCCGAGCGCTTCTTGGCCAGCACCAGGATGCCGGAGGTCTCGCGGTCGAGCCGGTGCACCAGCTCCAGGAACTTGGCCTCGGGCCGCGACCGGCGCAATTGCTCGATCACGCCGAAGGCCACGCCCGAGCCGCCGTGCACGGCCACGCCGGCCGGCTTGTTGATCACCAGCAGCTGGGCGTCCTCAAACAGCACCGGGAACTCCCCCGCCGGCACATGCTGGGCATTGTCCGATTGCGCCGAATTCGCCACCCGCATTGGCGGAATGCGCACTACATCACCCGACTGCAGACGATAAGTGGCATCGATCCGCCCCTTATTGACGCGAACTTCCCCCGAACGCAGCACCCGGTAGATATGGCTCTTGGGCACGCCCTTGGCCACCTTCAGCAGGAAGTTGTCAATGCGCTGACCTTCCGAGCCTTCGTCAATCGTGACATACGCCACCTGTGGGCTGGCCGGCGCAGCTTCGGCAGCCTTTTCAATTTGATGGCGTAACTCATTCATTTTCAATATAATTTCCTCGCTGTCCCGGCTTGTGGCCGGCAGCGCAAGACCTGTGTAAGCGATTAATCTTCGAGTTTTCCTGGATTTTTCGCATTCTACACTTGGGGTTGCCGCCAACCCCGCCCGTCTCCCGCAACTTTGCGTTCCGCCAAGCGCCAGACGGGCAAATGGCAGTAAAAAGCAGCACGCACGGTGCCGCCGGCATGCAGGAAGTCGCCCAAAGGAGGCTTCGGCGAGGCAGGCGGTGACGTGGGAACTGAGTGTTCAGGTAAAACAGAATTTAAAGGCGGATGCCACTGCCGGCATCCGCTTCGGTGAGAGAAGTCCTGCCCGCACCGGGAAACGGTGCCGGCCGGCAGGTTAGCCTGCCGCCTGACTGGAAATACCGGCGCCCGGTCGCAGAATTCCAAGAAGTAGTAGGTGCGCCCGCCAGGAGTAGTCAGGCAGCAACGGCAACCATGCCGTGTCCGAAAAATTTGCTCTTTGACGCGTCTAGGCCTTCCGCGGCCGGCCGCGATGCCGCCGGCGCCGGTTGCGCCGGCGTTCAGCATCGCCTCCGGTACGGGAACGCGCCGGATGTCTGCGCAAGAGCAGCCTCCGGTGTTCTCTCCTGCCCCGCGGACGTTACCCCGACGTCATCGCTCTCTTTCACCCGCGCCCAGCCGCTCGCCTATCCCGCGCAGCGGCGCTTTCCGGCAATTCTCGCGCCTCGCTCGCTCCCTCGCGTGCTCCATGGATCGCCGCGGACACCGCCCAGACGGTGCCACCCGCGACACTGGAGTGAGGTATTGCGATGAAACGCATGCTGTTCAACGCGACGCAACAGGAGGAATTGCGCGTCGCCATCGTCGACGGTCAGAAACTGATCGATATCGACATCGAGACTGCCGGGCGCGAACAGCGCAAGGGCAACATCTACAAGGGTGTCATCACCCGCATCGAACCCTCGCTGGAAGCCTGCTTTGTCAACTACGGCGAAGAGCGCCACGGCTTCCTGCCGTTCAAGGAAGTAGCCCGCGCCTTCTTCAAGGAAGGCATCGACGTGCGCAACGCGCGCATCCAGGATGCCCTGCATGAAGGCCAGGAACTGATCGTCCAGGTCGAGAAGGAAGAACGCGGCAACAAGGGCGCGGCCCTGACCACCTTCATCTCGCTGGCCGGCCGCTACCTGGTGCTGATGCCCAACAACCCGCGCGGCGGCGGCGTGTCGCGCCGCATCGAGGGCGAGGACCGCCAGGAACTGCGCGAGACCATGGCGCAGCTGACCGTGCCGGAAGGCATGAGCATCATCGCCCGGACTGCCGGCATCGGCCGCTCGGCCGAGGAACTGCAGTGGGACCTGAACTACCTGCTGCAGCTGTGGAAGGCCATCGACGGCGCCGCCGGCGACAACAAGGCCCCGCTGCTGATCTACCTGGAATCGAGCCTGGTCATCCGCGCCATCCGCGACTACTTCCAGCCGGATATCGGCGAGATCCTGATCGACACCGACGAGATCTACGAACAGGCCCGCGCCTTCATGAGCGTGGTGATGCCTGACAACATGAACCGCGTGAAGAAGTACCGGGACGACGTGCCGCTCTTCTCGCGTTTCCAGATCGAGCACCAGATCGAGTCGGCCTACTCGCGCATGGTGATGCTGCCCTCGGGCGGCGCCATCGTGATCGACCACACCGAGGCGCTGGTCTCCGTGGACGTGAACTCGGCCCGCGCCACCAAGGGCGCCGACATCGAGGAAACCGCGCTGCGCACCAACCTCGAGGCCGCCGACGAGATCGCGCGCCAGCTGCGCCTGCGCGACCTGGGCGGCCTGATCGTGATCGACTTCATCGACATGGAGTCGGGCAAGGCCCAGAAGGACGTGGAAACGCGCCTGAAGGACGCGCTGCGCCACGACCGCGCGCGCGTGCAGATGGGCAAGATCAGCCGCTTCGGCCTGATGGAGCTGTCGCGCCAGCGCCTGCGGCCGTCGCTGTCGGAGGGCTCGCACATCACTTGCCCGCGCTGCAACGGCACCGGCCATATCCGCGATACGGAATCGTCCGCCCTGCAGGTGCTGCGCATCATCCAGGAAGAGGCGATGAAGGAAAACACCGCCGCCATCCACTGCCAGGTGCCGGTGGAAGTGGCCGCCTTCCTGCTGAACGAGAAGCGCCAGGAAATCAACCTGATCGAGCTGCGCTTCAAGGTCAATGTGCTGCTGATCCCCAACAAGCACCTGGAAACGCCGCATTACAAGCTGGAGCGCCTGCGCCACGACGACCCGCGCCTGGAAGAAAGCACCGCCAGCTACCGCATGGCCGAGGCCGCCGCCAAGGAACTGGAAGCCGACACCAGCTACAGCAGCCGCCGCAAGGAAGAAGCCAAGCCGCGCCAGGAAGCCGCGGTCAAGGGCATCACCCCGGAACAACCGGCCCCGGTGTCGGTGCCGCGCCCCGAGCGCGCACCCAAGCCGGAAGCCCCGGTCGCCCCGCCCGTGCCGGCCACCCAGCCGGTGGTCAGCGGCGGTTTTATCGCCTGGCTGAAGGGCTTGTTCGGTGCCCGTCCGGCAACCCCGCCGGTGGTGGAACCGGCCAAGCCGGCGGTTGCCACTGAGGCCCGCAGCGCCGAAGGCCGGCGCGAGCGCGGCCAGCGCGGCGAAGGCCGTGGCCTGCGTGGTGAGCGTGGCGACCGCGCCGAGCGTGGTGAGCGCGCGGAGCGTGGCGAGCGCCAGGGCCGCGGCCAGCGCGGCGACCGTGCCGAGCGCGCGGAACGTGGTGAACGCCAGGGTGCCGAGCGCGGCGAGCAACGCGAGGGCCGTGGCGAACGCCAGGGCCGCCAGCCGCGCCAGCAAGGTGAAGGCCAGGCCACCCCGGCCCTGGCACGCCAGGGCGAGGCGGTGCAAGCCGAGCGCGCCCAGGGCGAGCGCGTCGAGGGCCGTCAGGAAGGCCGCCGCGACCGCAACCAGGAACGCCGCGAGCGCCAGCGTGAACGCCAGCGCGAACGCAGCGAACTGCGCGAAGCCGAAGCCGGTGAAGCACCGCGGCCGGAAGCCGTCGCCGCCGCCCAGGCTCTGGGCGTGCTGCCGCAGGCCGTGACCGAAGAGACGCAAGCCGTCCGCGCCGAGTTGCCGGAAGGTGCCGAAAGCACCGCCGAGACCGCTGAGGGCGAAGAGCGCCGCCGCCGCAACCGCCGTGGCCGCAACCGCTATCGCCGCGAGCGCGACGAGTCGGTGCAAGTTGCCCAGGGCGAAGGCGACGAAGAGGCCGCCGCTGCTGAAGCCGTTGCCCCGGTACGTGCAGAAGCCCCCGTGCCGGCCGAGCCCGCACCGCAAGCTGCCGTGGCCGTGGCCGCTGCGGCCGAGGCCGTCGAAGCGATCCGCATCGCCGTGCCGGAAGATGTGACGCCCGCGCCGGTCGCCGAGGCAGCCCCGGTGACCGCGCCGGTTGCCGAGCCCGCGCCCCAGCAAGCTGCGCCGGTAGCCGTTGCCGTCACGGAAGCCCTTGCCGCCGAAGCGATCGTCGAGACCACCGCAAGCGTGGCCGTCGAAGCGGCTCCGGTGGTGGCGGCACCTGCCGCTGCACCGGTCGCCGCCCCTGTCGCCGAAGCCGCACCGGCCGAAGTGTTCGCCCCGGCAGCCCCGGTCGTTGCTGCAGCGCCGGCCACCCCGGCAGCGCTGGAAAACCTGGAATCGATGCTGGCCACCGCCGGCCTTCAATGGGTCCATACCGACAGCGACAAGCTGCGTTCGGCCCAGGAAGCCGCCGCCCGCATCGCGCCCGCCCCGCGCGTGCAGCGCGAGCGCAAGGCGCTGCCGCCACTGCCCCACGGTCCGATGATCCTGGTGGAAACCGGTGGCCGCGAAGTGGAGATGGCATCGCAGCAGTAAGCGTTGCCGCTGCACCGCAGCCAAAGCAAGAAGGGGACGGCCACGCCGTCCCCTTTTTTCATGGGCAGCCGGCCGGATGAATCCCCGCCATCTCCGGGGGATGCGGGTGCCCCGCCCCCGCCTCGGCTAGAATGGCAGCAGAAGGCATCCGGCCCTCGAGCGCCCCTGATTTGGCCACGCCGCCAGGCCGCTCCCCGGACGCCGTGCCCACCCACAGGCCATGACCGAATCCGTCATTCCGATTTTCGACCTGCGCGACCATCGCTACCGCTCGATGACGCCCAGCATTCCCGGCAAGCTGGCTGCCCCCACCGGCCTGGTGGCCGACACCCGCGGCCGGCCGCTGCATGACCTGCGCATCTCGGTGACGGACCGCTGCAACTTCCGCTGCGTCTACTGCATGCCGAAGGAAGTCTTCGACAAGGACTACACCTTCCTGCCGCACTCCGAGCTGCTGAGCTTTGAGGAGATCGAGCGCACCGCGCGCCTGTTCGTCGCCCACGGCGTCGAGAAAATCCGCCTGACCGGCGGCGAGCCGCTGCTGCGCAAGAATATCGAGCACCTGGTGGAGATGCTGGCGAAGATCGAGACGGTCTCGGGCAAGCCGCTGGACCTGACGCTCACCACCAACGCCTCGCTGCTGGCGCGCAAGGCGCGCGCGCTGCGCGACGCGGGACTGACGCGGGTCAGCGTCAGCCTGGACGCGATCGACGACGCCACCTTCCGCCGCATGAACGACGTGGACTTCGCCGTCGCCGACGTGCTGCACGGCATCGAGACCGCGCAGGCCGTGGGGCTGGCGCCGATCAAGGTCAACATGGTGGTCAAGCGCGGCACCAATGACCAGGAAATCGTGCCGATGGCGCGCCACTTCCGCAATAGCGGCATCATCCTGCGCTTTATCGAGTTCATGGACGTGGGCGCCAGCAACCACTGGCAGATGGATGAAGTGCTGCCGTCCGCCGAGGTGGTGAAGCGCATCGATGCGGAATTCCCGCTCGAACCGGTGCAGGCCAACTACTCCGGCGAAACCGCCGAGCGCTGGCGCTACCGCGACGGCAGCGGCGAGGTCGGCGTGATCTCCAGCGTCACCCACGCCTTCTGCGGCGACTGCAGCCGCATCCGGCTGTCCACCGAAGGCCGGCTCTACCTGTGCCTGTTCGCCACCGAGGGCTTCGACCTGCGCGCGCTGCTGCGCGGCGGCTACAGCGACCTGGAAATCTCCAATGCGATTGCGCAGGTGTGGCAGGGCCGCACCGACAATTATTCCGAGCAGCGCAGCGACCCGACGGTGCGCGCCAGGCGTGCCGAGCGCAAGATCGAGATGTCCTATATCGGCGGCTGACCCCGCCGCACACACAATCCATGATTGCACGCGACGACATCACCGGCCTGATCCTCGCAGGCGGCAGGGGCAGCCGCATGGGCGGCACCGACAAGGGCCTGCAGCCGCTGCACGGCACACCGATGGCCATGCACACGATGATGCGGCTTACCCCCCAGGTGGGCGGGCTGATGATCAATGCCAACCGCAACCTGGCTGCCTATGAGTCGTTCGGCGTGCCGGTCTACACCGATACCGTGCCCGACTTCGCCGGTCCGCTGGCGGGGATGCTGGCCGGCCTGGAGCAATGCGCCACGCCGTGGATGGTGACCGCCCCTTGCGATTCGCCGTTCCTGCCGACCGACCTGGTGGCGCGCCTGGCGCAGGCGATCGAGGCCGAAGGCGCGGACCTGGCGATCCCCGTCACGCTGGACGAAGACGGCCGACGCCAGACCCAACCTGTGTTCTGCCTGATGCCGGTCAGTGCGCTCGACAGCCTGGTGGCTTATCTTTCCGGCGGCGGCCGCAAGATCGAGACCTGGGCCGCCTCGCACCGCCTGGCCGAAGTGCTGTTCGACGACGCCGCGGCCTTTGCCAATATCAACACCCTGGACGAACTGCGCACGCACGAAACGCGCTGAGCCACCATGCCCACCCTGCAATCCGTCATCTCCTGCCTTTCCGACTACGACCCCACCGCCCTGCCGGTGGACCAAGCCAACCGCATCATCGGCGAGGTAGTCGAGCCGGTGCGCGGCGTCGAGCAGTTGCCGATCCGCAGCGCCCTGGACCGCGTGCTGGCCGAGGACATCGTCTCGCCCATCGACGTGCCGGCGCATGACAACGCGGCGATGGACGGCTATGCCTTCCAGGGTGCCGCGCTGGCTGCCGCGCAGACCGCCACGGTCGAGCTGGAAGTCATCGGCAGCGCCTTCGCCGGCGGCGCCCGCGCGCTGGCGCCCACGGCGGCGCAGGCGGTGCGCATCATGACCGGCGCGGTGATGCCGGCCGGCTGCGACACCGTGGTGCCGCAGGAGTTCGTGGAAGCCGTGGACGACGGCGCGCGCATCCGCTTTGCCGCCGACTGCGTGCGCACCGGCGACAACCGGCGCCTGCGCGGCGAAGATCTGGCGCGCGGCCAGGCCGCGCTGCAGGCCGGACGCATCCTCCAGCCGGCCGACCTGGGCCTGCTGGCTTCGCTGGGCGTGGCCGAGGTGCGCGTGCGCCGGCGCCTGCGC
Source organism: Cupriavidus sp. GA3-3 (assembly GCF_000389805.1). Taxonomy (NCBI): domain Bacteria; kingdom Pseudomonadati; phylum Pseudomonadota; class Betaproteobacteria; order Burkholderiales; family Burkholderiaceae; genus Cupriavidus; species Cupriavidus sp. GA3-3. The sequence goes on along the minus strand of NZ_KB944481.1, from coordinate 57,180 downwards.
GTGGCGTTCTTCTCCACCGGAGACGAGCTGCGCTCGATCGGCGAGCCGCTCGATCCCGGCTGCGTCTACGACTCCAACCGCTACACGCTGTACGGCATGCTGCGCCGGATGAACGTCGACCTGCTCGACATGGGCGTGGTGCGCGACGACCCCGAGGCGCTCGAAGCCGCCTTCCGCACCGCCTGCGAGACCGCCGACGCGGTCATCACCTCCGGCGGCGTCTCGGTCGGCGAGGCCGACTACACCAAGCAGATCATGGCGCGCCTGGGCGATGTCACGTTCTGGAAGATCGCGATGCGCCCGGGCCGGCCGATGGCCTTCGGCCGCATCAATTCCAACGGCCGCGACGCGCTCCTGTTCGGCCTGCCGGGCAACCCGGTGGCGGTGATGGTCACCTTCTACCACTTCGTGCGCGCCGCGCTGCAGCGGCTGATGGGCGCCAGCGTGGCACCGCTGCCGCTGCTGCGCGTGCGCAGCGCGCAAGCCATCCGCAAGAAGCCCGGCCGCACCGAGTACCAGCGCGGCATCCTGGCGCGCGCCGGCGACGGCCAGTGGGAAGTGCGCATCACCGGCCAGCAGGGCTCGGGCGTGCTGCGCTCGATGAGCGAGGCCAACTGCTTTATCGTGCTCGGTCATGAACAGGACTCGGTCAAGGCCGGCGATGCGGTCGAGGTGATGCTGTTCGACGGACTGGTCTAGCCGGACCGGCAGGCGCTACACGCAAGCGCTTGCCACACGCCGGAGCAATGTGTCGTTTTTGTGCCGCACATTTGCGGCCATAGCACAGCCGGCACGGGGCTTTCGCCTGCCCCCGCCGCCGACGGGCTATGCTTGGCATCGGCCAATCGCTACACTTGGCGCACGATTCAGAACCATTCGAGTATCCCCCGTCATGAATCAGGAGATCGCCTACCTCCACCCCGTCAAGACCGCCCGCGCGCTGGTGCTGGTCTACTTGTGCTTCTCGCTGCCGATCGTGTCGCTGGGCCTGTTTGTCACCTTCGTCCGCTACGGTGACCTGCCCGCCATCACGGTCTTCAGCGCAATCATCCTGAATGCGCTGATCGGCTTTGGCCTGCTGTGGCTGGCCTGCAAGGCCTACAACTGGGTGGCCGCCCGCTTCGGCGGCATTGAAGTCCACGTGCGCGAACTGGCGCCCGAAGACGAGCGCTGAGCAGCGCGCCGGCGCCCAGGCCGGCAGCAATCCGCAAGCCCCCGCGGGGGCTTGCCCTGACCCTTCCCTGCCGCGCGTTCAGCCGCCGTTGTCTTCGGCGGCCTCCGGCGCGTCCGCCGCTGCTGCCGCATTGAGGCCAAGCACCTGCTGCGCGGCCTCGCCCGGCAGCGCTTCCACCGTGCGCAGCTTGCGCGCCATCTGGCGCGTGCGCACTTCGGCCTGCTCGATATTGCGCGCGGCGCGCTCCAGCGTATCGCGGGTCTTGGCCAGCACGTCGCCGAACTTGCCGAACTCGGTCTTGACCGCGCCCAGCACCTCCCACACCTCGCTTGAGCGCTTTTCCAGCGCCAGCGTGCGGAAACCCATCTGCAGGCTGTTCAGCAACGCGGTCAGCGTGGTCGGCCCGGCCACGGTCACACGGTAGTCGCGCTGCATCAGGTCGGTCAGGCCCGGGCGCCGCAGCACCTCGGCGTACAACCCCTCGGTCGGCAGGAACAGGATGGCGAAATCCGTGGTCTGGGGCGGCGACAGGTATTTCTCGGCAATGGTCTGGGCCTCGCGCCGCAGCGCCACTTCCAGTTCGCGGCCAAAAGCGAGCACGCCATCCGGGTCGCCCCGCTCCTGCGCGTCCACCAGGCGCTCGTACTGTTCCTTGGGAAACTTGGCGTCGACCGGCAGCCAGACCGGCGCATTGTCGCCACCCGCGGCCTTGCCCGGCAGCCGGATCGCGAACTCCACCCGCGCGCCCGAGTTGCGCACGGTCTCGACATTCTTGCCGTACTGCTCCGGCGTCAGCATCTGCTCCAGCAGCATTTCCAGCTGGACTTCGCCCCAGGTGCCACGCGACTTCACATTGGTCAGCACCTTTTTCAGGTCGCCCACGCCCTGCGCCAGCACCTGCATCTCGCCCAGCCCCCGGTGCACCTGCTCGAGCCGGTCCGACACCAGCCGGAAGGACTCGCCCAGGCGCTGCTCCAGCGTGGCATGCAGCTTCTCGTCGACAGTGCGGCGCATTTCCTCCAGCTTGGCGGCGTTGTTGGCCTCGATGTCCTGCAGCTTCTTCTCCAGCGTGGCGCGCACTTCGGCCAGGCGCCGCTCGTTGGCTTCGGACATCTGCGCCAGCTGCTGCTGCAGCCCGTCGCCGAAGCGGCGCAGCGTGCCGGCCTGCTCGTCGCGCGCCTGCTGGCCCTGCAGCATCAGGTGCTGGCGCACCTGCTCGAGCTGCTGGGTGTTGGTCTCGGTCAGCTTGGCCAGTTGCTGCGCGAAGGTGTCGATCTGGTTGTTCTGCAGCGTGGCGATGCCCGTCAGCTGCGACGACAGCGCCTGCTGGAAGCGCAGCATCTGCTGGGCCGACTCGTCGCGGCTGCCGCGCGCGGCGTCGGCCACGTCGGTGCGCAACTCCCGCTCCAGCCGCTCCATGCCGCGCGCGCTTTCCGCGCGCATGTCGGCCAGTTGCCGGCCAAGCTCGGCCCCCGGCGAGGCAGCCTGCTGGCGCAGCAGGACGATGACCAGCAGGACGACCGCGAGCAGCGCCACGGCCAGCGTCAGGAACGGAATCAGGGTCATGCAGCAGGAAACAGGTAAATGGCAGGCTTAGCGGCGCCGCGACATGACGTCGGGGTTGATCACGGTGGGTGGATGGCCGGCCTGCGGGCCCTGGTCGAGCGCGGCGATCAGGTTGTCGGCGGCCAGCATCGCCATCGCACGGCGGGTCTTCTCGGAGGCGCTGGCGATATGCGGCGTGAGCACGACGTTGGGCACCGTCAGCAGGTCCGGATTGACGCTGGGCTCGCCCTCGAACACATCCAGGCCGGCGCCGAAGATGCGCTTGTCGCGCAGCGCCTGCGCCAGCGCGGCATCGTCGACGATGCCGCCGCGCGCCAGGTTCACCAGCGTCGCGGTCGGCTTCATCAGCGCCAGCTCGGCCGCGCCGATGGCGTGGTGGCTCTGCGGGCCATAGGGCAGCACCAGCAGCAGGTGGTCGGACTGGCGCAGCAGGTCTTCCTTGCTGACATAGCGCGCGCTCAGCGCGCGCTCGGTGTCCGCCGGCAGCTGGCTGCGGTTGTGGTACAGCACGCTCATGCCAAACCCGCTCGCGCGGCGCGCCAGCGCCTGCCCGATGCGGCCCATGCCGAGGATGCCGAGCGTGCTGCCGTACAGGTCCATGCCTACCAGCATGTCATAGCTCCAGCGCTGCCACTTGCCGGCGCGCAGGTAGTGCTCGGCCTCGGTCACGCGGCGCGCGGTAGCCATCAGCAGGGCCCAGCCGAAGTCGGCGGTGGTCTCGGTCAGCACGTCCGGCGTATTGGTGGCGACAATGCCGGCGGCCGTCAGCGCCGGCACGTCCAGGTTGTTGTAGCCGACCGCCATGTTGCACACCGCGCGCAGCGCCGGCAGCCCGGCGACCACGTCGCCGTCGATGCGGTCGGCGGCGTTGGCCAGCACGCCGGCCTTGCCCGCCAGGCGCGCCTTCAGTGCGGCGGCATCCAGCACCGCGTCCTGCTGGTTGTCGTCGACATCGAAGTACTGCGCCAGGTGCGCGATGACTTCGGGATAGATGGCGCGGGTGACAAGGACAGACGGCTTCATGGCATCAAACGTGGAAGAAGAGGAAGGTCATGATGACAAACAGCGGCACCAGGAAGGTGCCCGAGTACAGCATGTAGCCGAAGAAGCTCGGCATGCGCACGCCGCGGTTCTCGGCAATGGCCTTGACCATCAGGTTGGGGGCATTGCCGATATAGGTATTGGCGCCCATGAACACGGCCCCGGCCGAGATCGCGGCCAGCGTCGAGGCATCGCGCGTCATCAGCGTGGCCGCGTCGCCACCGGCGGTGTTGAAGAACACCAGGTAGGTCGGCGCGTTGTCCAGGAACGAGGACAGCAGGCCGGTGGCCCAGAAGTACATGCCGTCGACCGGCTGGCCGTTGCTGTCGCTGACCGCGCGGATCACCCCGGAGAAAGCGCCGTCGGTGCCGGCCTTGAGCATGGCAATGACCGGGATGATGGTGAGGAAGATGCCGGCAAAGAGCTTGCCGACTTCCAGGATCGGCTCCCAGTTGAATTCATTGCCGGCACGCGCCGCTTGCGGCGTCACCAGCAGCGACACCACCGCCACCACCACCAGCAGCGCATCGCGCACCGCGGCCTGCAGCGGCACCTCGGTGCCCAGGACGTCGAATGCGATGCCCGGCTGCCACAGCCCGCTCATCAGCACCAGGCCGATCACGGCCAGCAGCAGCACGAAGTTGAACTTGCCCTCGATGGCGATGCCGCCCGAGTCCGGCGTGGGGTCGCTGCGCGGTGGCAGCTCCTCTTCCTTGTTCTGGTAGTAGTGACGGTCGACCAGGTAGAACAGCACCAGCAGCACCACGCAGATAAAGACCGTCTCCGGGAAGATGTTGCGCATGGTCCAGAAGAAGTCCACGCCTTTCAGGAAGCCCAGGAACAGCGGCGGATCGCCCAGCGGCGTCAGCGAGCCACCGGCATTGGCCACCAGGAAGATAAAGAACACCACCACGTGCGCCACGTGGCGGCGGTTGTCATTGGCGCGCAGCAGCGGCCGGATCAGCAGCATGGCCGCGCCGGTGGTGCCCATGAAGCTGGCCAGCAGCGTGCCCAGCGCCAGGATGCCGGTATTGAGCCCGGGCGTGCCGTGCAGGTTGCCGCGCACGCAGATGCCGCCGGCCACGATATACAGCGAGGCGATCAGAACGATGAACGGGATGTACTCGGCCAGCAGCGCGTGCCCCGCGCTGGCCGCGGCCGCATGCGTGCCGAACGCTGCCGCGAACGGCAGCAGGAACAGCAGCCCCCAGCCCGCGGCGATCTTGCCGTAGTGGTGGTGCCAGAACTTGGGCGCAACCAGCGGCCACACCGCGATCGACAGCAGGATGCCGGCGAACGGCAGCCCCCACAGCGGGGACAGCGACGCCCCGTCAAGGTCCGCGGCATGGCCGGCGGCGGGAAATGCGGCCAGCACGGCCAGCAGCGGCAACAGCACGGAGGCACGTCGCATCAGGCAGGATCTCCTCGGGAATGCAGCATTCATTGGCGCACCGCCGGCACGAAGCCGCGGCACGCAGGCAAGCCTGCAAGTGTAATTCAAGCACCTCTTGCCCCGGGGCTTCCGGCATGGGTGGTGCATCGCATTCCGTGCGGCAAAAGCCGCGGGTTCAGGCCTCGTCGACCAGGATCACATGCACGCGGTACGGGCCATGGGCGCCGAGCACGATGGTCTGCTCGATATCGCCCGTGCGCGAAGGCCCGCTGATGATATTGGTGGCGCGCGGCAGTTCGCCGCGCTCGCTGCGCACCAGCGCAAAGGCGTCTTCCAGGCCGGCGACGATGCGCGAGCGCGGCACTACCGCCACGTGGGTCTCGGGCAGCAGCGCGGCCGAGGCAAAGGTGGCCGGGCCCGACAGCAGCATCAGCGAGCCGGTCTCGGCAATCGCGCAGAAGCAGCCAGTGATGCCGACCAGGTCGCCATGATCGTGGTCGGCCTCGACCTCGCGCACCGGCGGGCGGCATTCCACCGCCAGCCCCGCGGCCTGCCACGGCAGCGGGCCCAGCGCGTCCCACGCCACGGCACGGTGGACCAGGTTCAGGTTGTCCAGAAAGCGCACGGTGGCGGCGGGCACCTCGTCCATCCTCGCCACGCGGTCGACGGTCGAGGCCATGCGCTGGGCCTGCGCCAGGAAGGCCTCGGCCAGGTCGACGGCCACCGCCGGGCGCGGGCCCTGCGGGTGACGCGCCAGGTAGTCGGCCACGGCCTCGCGCTCGCCCGCGCTCGGCCGGGTCGGCCTGCCCTGGGCAGCACGGATGCGGGCAAAGATGCGGTCGCGGGCGTCGTTGGTTTCCATAAGGCCTGGCTGGAGAAGCGCAAAGCGCGGCGAACGCGCGATGCGCCGATTATAGTGGCGCCCGCCGCATGCAGAGCATGCGATGGCCGGCGCAAGGTGTTGAATTTTGCTACGCCGCGGGCTGAACCGAGTACACCTGGCGCAGGTAGGACAGGTAGCCGGGATCGTCGCACATGGTCTTTTCCGGCGTGTCCGACAGCTTGGCCACCGGCTGCCCGTTGCAGCGCACCATCTTGATCACGATCTGCAGCGGGGTATAGCCGAGGTCGTTGGTCAGGTTGGTGCCGACGCCAAAGGCGAGCCGGCAGCGGCCATGGAAGCGCTCGTACAGTTCGATCACGCGCGGGATGTCGAGGCTGTCGCTGAAGATCAGCGTCTTGGTGCGCGGGTCGACGCGGTTGGCGGCATAGTGGGCGACCATGCGCTCGCCCCACAGCATCGGGTCGCCGGAATCATGGCGCACGCCATCGAAGAGCTTGCAGAAATACAGGTCGAAGTCGCGCAGGAAGGCATCGAAGCCGTAGGTATCCGACAGCGCGATGCCCAGGTCACCGCGGTACTCGCGCGCCCAGCGCTCCAGTGCGTACACCTGCGAATCGCGCAGCCGCGGGCCCAGCGCCTGGCAGGCCTGTAGGTATTCATGCGCCATCGTGCCCAGCGGCACCATATTGTGCAGACGGGCAAAGTGGACGTTGCTGGTGCCGGCCAGCTGCGGCCCGAGCAGGCGCCGCATGGTCAGCAGCACCTCTTCCTGCCATTCGCGCGAAAAGCGCCGGCGCGTGCCGTAGTCGGCGATCACGCAATCGGCCAGCTCGGGTGTCTTCAGCAAGGCCAGCTTCTGGTCCAGCCGGCGGCGGCCTTCGGCCAGGTCGGGCCTGGGCTGGGTGCGGCGGAAATAGACCTCGTTGACGATCGCCAGGACCGGCACTTCGAACAGGATGGTATGCAGCCACGGGCCGATGATCGAGATCTCGATCTCGCCATTGCCCTGCGGGGACGGCCGCACCGAGACATATTTCTCGTTCAGGTGGAACAGGCCGAGGAAGTCGACGAAATCGCTCTTGATAAAGCGCAGCCCGCGCAGGTAGGCGAGCTCGTCGTCGGTGAAGCGCAACTGGCACAGGTGTGCCACCTCGGCGCGGATCTCATCGATATAGGGCGTCAGGTCGACGCCCGCGTTGCGGCACTTGAAGCGGTATTCCACTTGCGCCTGCGGGAACTGATGCAGCACCACCTGCATCATCGTGAATTTGTACAGGTCGGTGTCGAGCAGGGACGGGATGATCATAGCGGGCCAGACGGCGATGCCGGGTCAGTACGTCATGCTAACCGAAGTCTGGCCGCACCCGGCCACTCTTGCCGCTCAACCACCATCGAGGAAGGGCTGTGGCTGCCGCGGCGCCTCCCTGCCCCGGGCCTTGCCCTGCAGGCACCACAACTGGCGGCCGTCGGTAGCGGGGCACGACACCAGCGTGGCGGCGGCGCGCGGCACCCGCTGCGGCAGCGGCTCGGCAAAGGCGCCGTCGCCGGCCATGATGCGCTCGGCGTAGACCTGGGTCCCGGCGCGCTCGAAGCGCAGCACCTGGACCCGGTCGCCCGGCTGCGGCTGCAACTGCGGCCCGCACGGCATCAGGCCGGCCCGGCCGCAATGGGCGATGGCGTCGCCCGCGGGCGAATCGGTCACGCTGAAGTGGTCCCACTCGAACGCGGTCAGCGCCGGCAGCGCGACCGGCGCATCGGTGCGCGCGCGCCACGCCACCAGGCGCGATACCACGCTGTCGGCCATGCCCGGCGACTGGGCCAGGGTCTGGGCGGCAACCGACCCGATCGGCGCCAGAAATGCCGTCAGCAGCACAACAATGGGTGCGAAGATCCGGCGCATCGCGGCATCGTGCCGCAGGCTGGCAAGGCAAGGCTGGCGTGGCATACGGGTCTCCCGGCACGGATGCAAGTGACTGTTGGCGGCCTCATCATGCCCGCTGGCGGGCCGACATGCCAGCAGGCCGCCATGCGTTAAATCAAAAGTACATAAAGAAATAAGAAAACTATCTGATCCGGCTATATAGACCCGCTATTCTTGCCAGAAGCCTCGGCTACAATATCGCTTTCCGAAAGGCCTCGGCCGGCGCTCGCCCAGCCCATGCTGCCATGCGGCACCATGCGGTGGATGCGGCGTCCGCCGGCAAGAAGCGGCCCCACAGTTTCCCATTAAAAGCCGACCTGTTTTCCTGGAACCGAAATGACTCACGTTGTCACCGAATCCTGCATCCGTTGCCGCTACACAGACTGCGTTGACGTGTGTCCGGTCGATTGTTTCCGCGAAGGCCCCAACTTCCTGGCTATCGACCCGGATGAGTGCATCGACTGCGCCGTGTGCGTGGCCGAATGCCCGGTGAACGCCATTTACGCCGAGGAAGACGTGCCGGGCGACCAGCAGCAGTTCATCGACCTGAACGCCGAGCTGGCCCGCAACTGGCCCTCCATCACCAAGACCAAGGCCCCGCTGGCCGAGGCCGAGGAATGGAAGGACGCCACTGACAAGCTGCAGTACCTGCAGCGCTGACAGAACAAGAAAGCCGTCCCCACGCGCTTTCCGCAACACCGGGCACAAGCGGCCCACGCAAACGTATCAGGACGAATATGGACTTGAGCATTCCAAATCCCGTCGCCGACACGACCAAGCAGGTCGACGGCGGCAGCCCTGCAGGCGGCCAGCCGCAGGAGATCGATGCGCTGATCGTCGGTGCCGGCCCGGTGGGCCTGTTCCAGGTCTTTGAACTGGGCCTGCTCGAAATCAAGGCACATGTCATCGATTCCCTGAAGGTGGTCGGCGGCCAGTGCGTGGAGCTCTATCCGGACAAGCCCATCTACGACATCCCGGCGGTGCCCATCTGCACCGGCCAGGAACTGACCGACAACCTGCTCAAGCAGATCGAGCCGTTCGAGCCCACCTTCCACCTGGGCCAGGAAGTCGCCGTCGTGGAGCGCCGCGAGGACGGCCGCTTCTTCGTCGAGACCTCGCTCGGAACCCGCTTCATCACCAAGACCATCTTTATCGCCGCCGGCGTGGGTTCGTTCCAGCCGCGCACGCTGAAGGTCGAGGGCATCGACAAGTTCGACGGCAAGCAGCTGTTCTACCGCGTCAAGGACCCGAGCCGCTTCCATGGCCGCAACCTGGTGATCATCGGCGGCGGTGACTCGGCGCTGGACTGGACGCTGGACCTGGTCGGCAAGGCCGAGTCGGTGGTGATGATCCACCGCCGCGACGGCTTCCGCGCCGCGCCGGCCTCGGTCGCCAAGATGAAGGAACTGTGCGAGCAAATGGAAATGCAGTTCCTGGTCGGCCAGGTCGGCGGCTATGAAGAGAAGGACGGCGTGCTCACCGAGATCAAGGTGACCGGCGCCGACGGCGTGACCCGCCGCCTGCCGGTGGATGACCTGCTGGTGTTCTTCGGCCTGTCGCCCAAGCTCGGCCCGATCGCCGAGTGGGGCCTGGACCTGGAGCGCAAGCAGATCAAGGTGGACACCGAGAAGTTCGAGACCAATATCCCGGGCATCTTCGCGGTGGGCGACATCAACACCTACCCCGGCAAGAAGAAGCTGATCCTGTCGGGCTTCCACGAGGCCGCGCTGGCCGCGTTCGGTGCCGCGCCGTATATCTTCCCCGAGAAGAAAATCCACATGCAGTACACCACCACCTCGCCGAAGCTGCACAAGATCCTCGGCGTGGATTCGCCGGTGTTCGACTGAGCCGGGCGAGTGCCGCAGAAAAAAACCGCCGCGAGGCGGTTTTTTTCTGGCACAAACCAAAAACCATAGCTATAATGCGGCCTCGCTGTTCGACACGACGGCACGAAGCCAGCAGAGATGCCCTTCGCACCGTACGGCAGGCAGCAAGCCGGAAGCTTCCAGACACCTTCTGACAAGAACAAAATGTCGAAAAGGTGTTGACGAAGAAAAGAGAAACTGGCTATAATTTCTTTCTCAGCTGTTCCCCGATAGCTCAGTCGGTAGAGCGACGGACTGTTAATCCGCAGGTCCCTGGTTCGAGCCCAGGTCGGGGAGCCAACCGATACGGAAGCCCGGTGCAAACGCACCGGGCTTTTTCGTTTTGGGCTTCGGTTCGCGCAACGCGCTTCGATCTTGTCCGGCCTCGACAGCCGTCACGACAGCCTGCGGGCCGCCGCAACGCCTGCCCTCTCCCACTTATCCCTGCAGCGAACCGCCAGCGGCCTTCAGCGCCACGACAATGGCGTCGGCATTGGCCTCGATCCGATGCAGCGGCCCCGCCACGGACATGCCATAGGTCACGCCCCCGATGGCCACCGGGAAGGCGATCGCGCCGAGATCAGGAAACGACTCGCCAAAGTTCGGATACCAGCCTTGCGCCTGCCATTGCTGCATGGCGGCTTCGAAAACGCGCAGCGAGTCCACCGTGCGCCCCGTGCGCGAGGCAAACGACACGCCGGCCAGCAGTTCGGCGCGGCTGTCCGCCGGCATCGTGCCAAGGATGGCGCGGCCGATCGAGTTCACGTGCGCATCGCGCAGCTCGCCCGGCGCGGCGATATAGCGCACCGGATTGCCGGACTCCCGCACCTCCAGGTACAGCACGCGGCCGTCATCCTGAAGCTTGCCGAAGATCACGGTTTCGCCGGTGGTGTCGCGCAGCGATTCCAGCACCGGCTGCACGCGTTCGAGCAGCGGGTCGTTGCGGGCGATGCGCTGGGCAATGTCGAGCAGCCGGCGCGTCGGGTAGTAGCCCTGGCGGCGGCCGGTCTCGTACAGGTAGCCGAGCGAGGCCAGTGTGCGGATCAGCCCCAGGCAGCTCGACATCGGCGCGCCCAGCAGCCTGGCCAGCTCGGTCAGCGTCAGCGAGCGCCCTTCGCGCGCATAGATCTCCATGATCTCAATCACGCGCAGCGCGGTCTTGACGCTGGCGTGACCCGATTTTTCTGCCGGTTCCTGTTCTGCCATCGTTGGCTTCCTCGACTTCAATATCTGTTGGCCGGGATTGTACGCGGCGGAGTCGGCCGGCAAGGGTGTCAGCCGCCCTCCGCGCCGCCTGGCCCGGGCAACGCCTGCGGCCAGCTGCGGATATTGCCGGGCGTGCGCGAGAAGCGCGTCGGGATGCCCACGCCACGCAGCCGGCCTTCGCTGGGATGGTCGTATTCGAACATCATGCCGGTGGCGCGCAGGTGCGGGTCGTCGGCCAGGCTCTCGAAATGCGGCACTTCGCTGTGCGGGATATCGGCATCACGCAGCAGGTCGAGCCATTCCGCAGTGCTGCGCTGCGCGACGATCTCGGCCAGTGTGGCGTAGAGCGCGTCGATATTGGCGCTGCGCGCGGCCGGGGTGGCATAGCGCCGATCCTGCGCCAGCTCCGCATGGCCTGACACATCGAAAAAACGCAGCCATTGGGCGCTTGTATAGGGCAGCAGCGCAATATGGCCGTCGCGCGTGCGATAGGGCTTGCGGTGCGCCGACATCACGCGCGGATAGCCGGCCTGCCCGAGCGGCGGGATGAAGGTCTGCCCGGCCAATTGCTCGGTGGCCAGGAAGGACACCAGCGTCTCGAACATCGGCACCTCGATGGCCTGGCCCTGGCCGGAACGCTCGCGCTCGTACAGCGCCATCGGGATCGCGTAGGCCACGGTCAGCCCGGCCACCTTGTCGGCCAGGATGGTGTTGACGTACTGCGGGCCTTCGTTCGAGTTCGCACCCTGGAACTGCGCCATGCCGCTGCGCGCCTGGATGATGTCGTCGAAGGCCGGCGCGCCCGCGTAGGGACCCTCTTCCGAATAGCCATAAGCGCCGCAGTAGATCAGCCGCGGATGGTCCGCGCGCAGCGACGCATAGTCCAGCCCAAGCTTGCGCAGCGACTGCGGCCGCACGTTGGAGACAAAGACATCGGCCGTGGCGATCAGGGCTTTCAGCGCGGCGAGGTCATCGGGCTGCTTCACGTCCAGCACCACGAACTGCTTGTTGCGGTTCAGGTTCAGGAAGCTGGCGCCCATGGCCGCGTGCCGCGCCGGCTCGGCGTGGCGGAACACATCGCCGGCGGGCGGCTCGACCTTGATGACTTCAGCCCCCATGTCGCCGAGGATCTGGGTGGCATACGGCCCCATCGCGACCGCGGTCATGTCGATCACGCGGATGCCGGCCAGCGGCCCGGTGGCCGCGCTCGCCTGCGCTTGCTCGTCTGGCATCGTCGCTCCCTCTCAGTACGACTTGGGCAAACCCAGCACGCGCTCGGCGATAAAGCACATGATCAGCTGCGGGCTGACCGGCGCGATGCGCGGGATATAGGACTCGCGCAGCAGCCGCTCGACGCGGTACTCGCGCGAGTAGCCCATGCCGCCCAGCGTCAGGATCGCGGTCTGGCACGCGTTATGGCCGGCCTCGGCGGCGAGGTACTTTGCCGTGTTGGCCTCGGCGCCGCAGGACTGCCCGGCGTCATAGCGCGCGGCGGCCTTGAGCATCATCAGGTTGGCCGACTCCAGCTGCATCCAGGCCTGCGCCAGCGGATGCTGCACGCCCTGGTTCATGCCGATGGGGCGGCCGAACACCACGCGCTCCTTGGCGTACTGCGTGGCAATGGCCAGCGCCGCGCGGCCCAGGCCGATGGCCTCCGCCGCGATCAGGATGCGCTCCGGGTTAAGTCCGTGCAGGATGTACTCAAAGCCCCTGCCCTCTTCGCCGATGCGGTCTTCCTCCGGGATGAACAGGTCGTCGATAAACAGCATGTTGGTATCGACGGCGGCGCGGCCCATCTTGTCGATCTCGCGGATCTCGATCTTGCTGCGGTCGACTTTGGTGTAGAACAGCGACAGCCCTTCGGTCGACTTCTTCACCGACTCCAGCGGCGTGGTGCGCGCCAGCAGCAGCATGCGGTCGGCCACCTGCGCGGTCGAGATCCAGATCTTGCGCCCGCTCACCGAATAGCCGCCCGGCACCTTGCGCGCAAAGGTCTTGAGCTTGGTGGTGTCCAGGCCCGCGTCGGGCTCGGTCACGCCGAAGCAGGCCTTCTCCTGGCCGGCGATCAGCGGCGGCAGAAAGCGGCCCTTCTGTTCGTCGGTGCCGAACACCACCACCGGGTTCAGGCCGAACACATTCATATGCACCGCCGAGGCGCCGGTCATGCCAGCGCCCGACTGCGAGATGGTCTGCATCACCAGCGCCGCTTCCAGGATGCCCAGGCCCGCGCCACCGAAGGCCTCGGGCATCGCCACGCCCAGCCAGCCGCCTTCGCACAGCGTCTTGTAGAACTCGTGCGGATAGGTGCCGGACTTGTCCAGGCGATCCCAGTACTCCATGTCGAACTGCGTGCAGACCTGCTGCACGGCCTCGACGATGGATGCCTGTTCTTCGGAGAGGTCGAAATTCATAGCGTTACCTGCCTGATGTCGTTGTCTTGTTGGTTGTCTGATGGTTGCCCGAAGAGCGCCTATTCCGGCTGGATGCCAGCGTCTTTCACCAGCCGCGACCACTTCTGCAGCTCGGCCACGACAAACTGGCTGAGCTCGGCCGGCGTGCTGCCGAATGGCTCGAAGCCCAGCGCGTGGAACCGCGGCGCATGCTGCTTGCTGGTGGCGATGGCAACCAGTTCACGATTGAGCCGCTGCACCACCGGCGCCGGCACCCCGGCCGGCGCGAACACGCCGTTCCATGAGGTCACGTCGAAACCCTTCAGCTCCGGCACGCTCGCCAGCGGCGGCAGGTCGGGCAGCAGTTCGCTGCGCTGCGCGGTGGTCACCGCCAGCGCGCGCAGCTTGCCGGCGCGCACGTTGGCGATGCCTGCGGCAAAGTCGACGAACATCGCCTGCACCTGGCCACCCATCACATCGGTCATCGCCGGCGGCGTGCTCTTGTATGGCACGTGCAGCATGTTCAGCCCGGCCATCTTCGACAGCGTGGCGCCCGAGACGATGCCGGTGCTGTTGCCGCTGGCATAGCTCAGGCCCGGATGCGCCCTGGCATAGTCGATGAACTCGCGCAGCGTCTTCACCGGCAGCGCCGGGTTGACCACCAGCATGAACGGCAGGTTGCCCATGCGCGAGACCGGCGTGAAATCCTTGACCGGGTCATAGCGCAGCTGCTTCATCAGCGACGGGTTGGCCGAATGCGTGGTGTTGGTGGTCATGAACAGCGTGTAGCCATCGGCCGGGGCCTTGGCCACGAACTCGGCGGCAATGGTGCCGTTGGCGCCGGGCTTGTTGTCCACCACCACCGGCTGCTGCAGCGCCTCGCCCAGGTATTTGGCAGTCAGGCGGGCCACGGCATCGGTGCCGCTGCCGGCAGCGAACGGCACCACCAGGCGCAGCGGCCTGGACGGGAATTCATCGGCCGACAGCGCCGGGGTGGCGGCCAGCGCCGCGGTGCACCCGAGCACCAGGCTGGCAAAGGCATTGCTGAAGGACTTCACGGTAGTTGTCTCCTGTAGTTGTTCAATCCCTTGCCGTGACCAGCCGCGTCTTATGCGGGCCGTATCACGCGCTCGGGGGATTCCTCATATGGCGGGGAATAGATGACCAGAATCTTGGCCGGCTCGTCGCTGACCACGGTGAACACATGCATCTGGTCCGGCGGGAAGAAGCAGCAGTCGCCAGGGCCCAGTTCCTTTCGCTGGCCGCCGACCTCGGCCACGGCGCGGCCTTCCAGCACGTAGCAGACCTGCTCGATGCCGGGATGCGCGTGCGGCAGCGCGCCCTTGCCCTTCTCGATGGTGCCGTGGATCACTTCCAGATGCCGCGATCCGACGGTCTCTGGGCCGATCAGCCGGCGATTGAGGGTGCCGACATGGTTGGCGGGGTGGTAGCCCTCGACCTCGTCGGTCGAGATGAAATAGACGGGTTGGTCCTGCATGCGGTGCTCCTGCCTTAATTCATATCTATGAATAACAGTTTATTATCTTGAATTTATCCGTCAAACAATTTCGACATCGCTGCGGGTTTACCGGGAGTGCAAGGGGCGAGCGCCAGCCTCACGCGGCGCGTGACCGGCAAGAAAGTGTTGTGGGAGTGACCCGGCGCTCAGCCGGCGAAGCGGTAGCCCACGCCGATCTCGGTCAGCAGGTAGGCAGGCCGGGCCGGGTCGGCTTCCAGCTTGTGCCGCAGGTGCCCCATGTAGACGCGCAGGTACTGGCTGCTGTCGGCATGCGACGGCCCCCACACCTCGCGCAGCAGTTCGCGGTGGGTCATGACCTTGCCGCGATGCGCCAGCAGCACCGCCAGCAGCCGGAACTCGATCGGCGTCAGGTGCACCGGCTCCCCCGCGCGCGTGACCTGGCGGTTGGCCAGGTCCACGGCGATCTCGCCGAACGCCACCTGCGCCCGCCCCTGCGCGCCGGCACGCACATGGCGGCGCTGCAGCACGCGCAGGCGCGCCACCAGCTCGCCCACGCCGAAGGGCTTGGTCAGGTAGTCGTCGGCGCCGGCGTCGAGCGCGCGGATCTTCTCGGCCTCGCCGGTGCGCGCCGACAGCACCAGCACCGGCACTTCGGTCCAGGTGCGCAGGTCGCCGATCATCGATACGCCGTCGCCATCGGGCAGCCCCAGGTCCAGGATCACCAGGTCCGGCTGGCGCGTGCCGGCCTCGATCAGTCCGCGCTGCAGCGATTCGGCCTCGTGCACGGTGCAGCCCTCGTCCTGCAGCGCCGCGCGCACGAAGCGGCGGATATGGGGCTCGTCTTCCACCAGCAGCACCGTGGGCGAAAACTCGAATGGCATAACGCGTCAGATCCTTGAAAGGTTGTCGGGTTCAGGCCGGCAAGCCGGCCGCTTCCAGTTCCAGCACTGGAGGGTTGCCGCGCGGCAGCGTGACCACGAAGCGCGCGCCGGTGCCTTCGCCCTGCGCCCGAGCATGCACCGGCTCGACGCGGATGCTGCCGCCGTGCGCCTGCACGATGGCCTCGCACACGGCCAGCCCCAGGCCCACCCCGGTGGTGGCGGACTCGCGCTCGCCGCGGGTGAATTTCTCGAACACCTGCCGCGCCATCGCCGCCGGCACGCCGGGGCCGTCGTCCTCGACGACGAGGTGCACGGCGTCGTCGGAGAGCTCGCCGCGCACGCGGATCTCGGTACCCGGCGCGGTGTACTTGGCCGCATTCTCCAGCAGGTTGCACAGCACGCGCTCCATCAGCACGCCATCGCATTCCACCAGCGGCAGTGCCGACAGGTCGGCCACCACCACGCGGTGCCGCGCCAGCGCATCGCGCAGCGACGCCAGCGCCGCGCCGGCCAGTTCTTCGAACGACTGCCATTCCTTGCGCAGCGCCACACTGCGGCTTTGCAGCCGCGCCATGTCGAGCAGGTTGGCCACCATCGCGTGCATGCGGCGCGCCTGGTCGCGCATGGCGCCGACGGTCTCGGCCACCTCCGGCGCCAGCGGCGTCGTGCCGCGCTGCAGGGTCTCGGCCATGCCGATCAGGCTGGTCAGCGGCGTGCGCAGGTCGTGAGACACCGCCGCCAGCAGCGAGCTGCGCAGGCGCTCGGACTCCATCGCCAGCAGCGCCTGCTGCGCCACCTCGACATAGTGCAGCCGCTCGATCGCAATCGCGATCAGCGTGGCAAAGACATCGACCTGGCGCCGCAGCGCGGGCTGAGCAAATGCGCGCCAGGTGCGCGGCTCCACTGCCAGCACGCCGCGCACCTGCATCGGCGCCTTCAGCGGCAGGTACAGCACCGTGCCGGAAGGCAGCGTGTCGGTGCCGGTGCCGGCCGGCTGGCCGTGGTTGAAGACCCATTGCGCCAGCACGTGGTCGACGGCATCGCTCTGTGCCGCGCCGCCGGCCTCGGGAGCCGTGGCCGCGGGCAGCAGCCGGCCGTCCGCGCCGACCAGGAAAAACGCGGCACGCGCATCGAACGCCGCGCGCAGGAAGCGGCTGCCGATACCGACGATCTGCGCGTCGGTCAGCGCCGCCGACAGCTCGCGCGCCAGCTCGTACAGCGTGCGCGCATCGGTCTCGCGCTGCACCGATACCTGGGCCTGCTCGCGCAGTCCGGCCGTCAGCTGTCCAATCACCAGCCCGACTGCCAGCATCACCAGGAAGGTCACCAGGTATTGCACGTCGGTGACCGCAAACGACAGCTGCGGCGGCACGAAGAAGAAATCAAACGCCCCCACCGCCACCAGCGCGGCGAACGCCCCCGCGGTACGTCCGTGGCGCAGCGCCACGCCGGCCACCGCCAGCAGGAACAGCATGGCGATATTGACCAGGTCGAACCATGGCCGCGCCAGCGCCGACAGCGCGGTGGCGCCGGCGCACCAGGCCACCGCCCACAGCAGGCCCGGCCACTGCGCAGGCCGGGCGTCTGCCTGCGGCGGCTCGGTGCCGGGCAGCACGGGCGCATCAGCGGGGGTCTCCTGTCGGACGCTGTCGTCCGCCACGCGGATCACGTCGATCTCGGGACACGCCGCAGCCAGCGCATCGGCAAAACTGGTGCGCCCGAACAGCCACGCGCGCGCGCCCAGCCATGGCGCCAGCGCGCGCGCCAGCAGCGCGTGCATGCGGCCGGACAATGAAGCCCCGCCATCGGCCCAGCGCGCCGGCGTGCGGCCGATCAAGACCTTGGTCAGATTGTGCCGCCGCACATAGCCGGCCACCGCCGCCACCATGTCGCTGCCGGCTAGCGTTTCGGTACGCGCGCCCAGCGCCTCGGCCAGCCGCATGGCCTGGTCGAGCTGCTCGCGCTGGGCGTCGGGCACGGGTGCCAGGCGCGGCACCGACACCGTCACCACATGGCAGTCGCAATCGAGCTGCCCGGCCAGCCGGCGCGCGCTGCGCACCACCTGCGCAGCATCGCTGCCGTGGCCGACACAGGCCAGCACCGCTTCACGCGTGCGCCAGACCGGTTCGATCGAGGCTTCCTGCCGGTAGGCGCGCACGTCGTCGTCGACGCGGTCGGCAGTGCGGCGCAGCGCCAGCTCGCGCAGCGCAATCAGGTTGCCCTTGCGGAAGAAATGCTGCACGGCATGGCGGGCCTGCTCGGGCACGTACACGCGCCCTTCGCGCAGGCGGCGCAGCAGCTCGTCGGCGGGCAGGTCGACCAGCACCACCTCGCCGGCATCGTCGAAGACCGCGTCGGGCACGGTCTCGCGCACGCGGATGCCGGTGATGCCGGCCACCGCCTGGTTCAGGCTGTCCAGGTGCTGGACGTTGACCGTGGTCCAGACATCGATGCCGGCCGACAGCAGTTCGGCGATGTCCTGCCAGCGCTTGGGGTGGCGGCTGCCGGGCGCGTTGCTGTGCGCCAGCTCATCCACCAGGATCAGCGCAGGCCGGCGTGCCAGGGCCGCATCGAGATCGAATTCCTGCAGCGTGCGGCCGCGGTAGTCGACGCGGCGCAATGGCACGCGCTCGATGCCTTCGGCCAGCGCCTCGGTTTCGGCGCGGCCATGGGTTTCGACCACGCCCACCACCACGTCGCCGCCCTGCTCGCGCTGCGCGCGCGCCGCGGCCAGCATGGCGAAGGTCTTGCCGACGCCGGCCGAAGCGCCGAAATAGATGCGCAGGCACCCGCGCGCGGCGCGTTCGCCGGCGGCCTGCATGCGCTGCAGCAGGTGGTCGGGGTCGGGGCGGGGATCGTCGGGTTGGCGCGGCTCAGGCATGGTGGTCGCGCTTGCCTCGCAGCGGCGGGAGCGCAGCCAGATTGTGCCACGCAGGCGCCGGCGTAAAGTGCGCCAAGGTAGACTAGCGGCGATTTCCGACGCTGCGCCCGCGCGCGCATTGCACTACATTCTTGACAGTGCAGTCGTATACATGCCATAGTTACGGGCGTATAGCATTCATGGAAACCGGTACTGTCAGGCTCCAGTTGTATAGGACCTGGCGCTATCACCCCTGACACTGGTTGCACGGACTGAAACGTCCACATCTTTCAGGTTCGCGGGGGCGCACCAGGGCATTAGCCCGGCGTGCAATACCAGTCGCTCCGGCGACCGCAGTTTCCCCCCGTGTGAACCAGCCGCTCCTTGCGGCAATCCCCTAAAGGACTGAATTGACTAAGATCGTCTTGAAACCCGGTGAGCCCGTTGAAGTTGCAATGCGGCGCTTCCGTCGCGCCATTCTGCAGACTGGCCTGATCGTTGAACTCAAGAGCCGCACCGCTTACGAGAAGCCGACGACCGAGCGCAAGCGCAAGAAGAAGGCCGCCGAAGCACGTCTGCGCAAGCGCCTGCGCATGCAGATGCTGCCGAAGAAGATGTACTGATCCGGTACGCTTCGCCGCCTGGCACCGCCGGGCATAAAAAAACCGCCAGTTCGCTGGCGGTTTTTTTATGCCTCGCGCCCAGGCCGGCCCCCGCTGCGCCTTGCCGCCGCGGCTTTTGCTGCACTGCGCCACCTGAGCATTGCGCCGATGACCGGCATAATGGCGGATATTGCGCCCGTGCGGCGCCACACCGGACCCTGCCTTGACTGCCATCCTAGAGTTGCGCAAGGTGCGCAAGCAATACGGCGACACGGTCGTGGTCGACGACCTCGATCTCCAGGTATTTCGCGGCCAGTGCTTCGGCCTGCTGGGGCCCAACGGCGCCGGCAAGACCACCACGCTGCGCCTGCTGCTGGGCCTGACCACGCCCATGGCCGGCACGCTCACGCTGTGCGGCGAGCCCATCCCCGAGCGCGCGCCGCAGGCGCGCATGCGCGTGGGCGTGGTGCCGCAGTTCGACAACCTCGACCCGGATTTCTCGGTGATCGAGAACCTGCGCATCTTCGGGCGCTACTTCGGGCTGTCGTCGGCCGAGATCGAGCGGCGCGTGCCGATGCTGCTGGAATTCGCCCGGCTGGAAAACCGCGCCGATGCGCAGGTGCGCGACCTCTCCGGCGGCATGCGCCGGCGCCTGACGGTGGCACGCGCGCTGATCAACGACCCTGACCTGCTGGTGATGGACGAGCCCACCACCGGCCTGGACCCGCAGGCGCGCCACCTGATCTGGGAGCGCCTGAAGTCGCTGATGGCCAGCGGCAAGACCATCCTGCTGACCACGCACTTCATGGAAGAGGCCGAACGGCTGTGCAACTACCTGTGCGTGATCGACGGCGGCCGCAAGATTGCCGAAGGCAAGCCGCACGAGCTGATCGACAGCCAGATCGGCTGCGACGTGGTCGAGGTCTATGGCGATGAACTGGACACGCTGCGCGGCAGCCTGACGCCGCTGGCGCAACGTACTGAAATGAGCGGCGAGACGCTGTTCTGCTATGTGCGCGAGCCCGCCCCGCTGCTGGCGGCGCTGCACGGCAGGAACGGCGTGCGCTACCTGCACCGCCCGGCCAACCTGGAGGACGTGTTCCTCAAGCTGACCGGCCGCGAGATGCGGGACTGAACCGAGGGACTGACATGAGCGAACAGGATCCCCGCGCGGATACCACCACTGCCCCCGCGGCCGCTGGCGGCCACGCCGCCGCGACGCCGCGCCAGCGCTATCCACAGCCGCTGCTGCCGCGCAACCTGCGCAACTGGATGATGGTCTGGTACCGCAACTACATGGTGTGGAAGAAGCTGGCCATCCCGTCGATGATCGGCAACCTCGCCGACCCGATGATCTACCTGTTCGGCCTCGGCCTCGGGCTGGGGCTGATGGTGGGCCAGGTCAACGGGGTGTCGTATATCGCCTTCCTGGCCGCCGGCACCACCGCGTCCAGCGTGATGATGTCGGCCAGCTTCGAGTCGATGTATTCGGCGTTCTCGCGCATGCACGTGCAGCGCACCTGGGAGGCGATCATGCATGCCCCGCTGACGCTGGGCGACGTGGTGCTGGGCGAGATCGCCTGGGCGGCCAGCAAGGCGGTGCTGTCCGGGCTGGCCATCATGCTGGTGGCGGGCGCGCTCGGCTATGCGCAGATGCCCGGCGCGCTGCTGGCGCTGCCGGTGATCGTGCTGGCCGGCATTGCCTTTGCCGCGCTGGCGATGACTGTCACCGCGCTGGCGCCCAGCTACGACTTCTTCATGTTCTACCAGACCCTGGTGATGACGCCGATGCTGCTGCTGTCGGGCGTGTTCTTCCCGCTGGAACAGTTGCCCGAGGGCGTGCAGGCAGCCACCAAGGTACTGCCGCTGGCGCATGCGGTGGCGCTGATCCGGCCGCTGATGCTGGGCCGTCCGTCGGAGGATGTCGGCCTGCACCTGGCGGTACTGGGCGCCTATGCAATGGTGGCGCTGGTAGTGTGCCTGATGCTGCTGCGCCGCCGGCTGCTGCGCTAAGACTGCCGCATGCCGGGCCTCAGGCGCTGCCCACGAGCTTGAGCCCGGCAATCCCGCACACGATCAGGCCGATGCAGGCCAGCCGCGCCACAGTGGCGGGCTCATTGAAGAGTATGATGCCGAGGATCGCGGTGCCGACCGCGCCAATCCCGGTCCAGACAGCATAGCCGGTCCCGACCGGGATATGCCGCAGCGCCAGCGCCAGCAGCAGCACGCTGATGGCCATGCCGATCAGCGTGATGACGCTGGGCACCAGCCGCGTAAAACCTTCGGTGTACTTCAGCCCGATCGCCCACACCACCTCGAACAGCCCTGCCAGGGCCAGCAGTGTCCATGCCATATCGATTTCTCGGATTGCGTCGCAACGTGCGCAACGATAGCGGAGATTCCGCCACCTTGCAGCGCACCGTCCTGGCGCTGGCGGCCGCATGCGCCACGGCGTCACTGGCCGGGTGCATGGTGATGGCCGTGGGTAGTGCCGCGGTGTCGACGGTGGCTACCGTCGGATCGGCCGCCGTCAGCGTGGCGACAACCGCGGTCAGCACCACCTACGACGTCACGGCCGCAGGCGTGAAGGCCGTGGCCGGCAGCGACGAACCCGCGCCGCCCCCGTCGCCACAACCTGCACAGCCGCCACAGCCGGCGCAGTAAGCCCTCAGTCGCCCAGGCCGCGCAGCAGGTCGGCCTTCAGGTCATCGACCGACTCCAGCCCCACCGCCAGCCGGATCAGCCCTTCGCCGACGCCCGCGGCCGCCTTGGCCTCGGGGCTCACGCGCGCGTGCGTGGTGGTGTACGGGTGCGTGATGGTGGTGCGGGTGTCGCCCAGGTTGCCGGTGATCGAGCACAGCCGGGTGTTGTCGATCACGCGCCAGGCATTGGCCCGCTGCTGCTCGGGCGTGGCGCCCTTCAGCTCGAACGACACGATCGCGCCGCCGCCGCTTTGCTGGCGCATGGCGATCTCGTGCTGCGGGTGCGACTTCAGCGCCGGGTGGAACACGCGCGCCACCGCCGGATGCGATTCCAGGAACTGCGCCAGCGCCAGCGCGCTGGCCGAATGGCGTTCCATGCGGATCGCCAGCGTCTCCATGCCCTTGAGCAGCACCCAGGCGTTGAACGCCGACAGCGTCGGGCCCGCGGTGCGAACGAACGGGAACACCTTGCCCATGATGAAGTCGTGCGAGCCCAGCACCGCGCCGCCCAGCACGCGGCCCTGGCCGTCGATATGCTTGGTGGCCGAATGCACCACGATGTCGGCGCCGAACTTCATCGGCTGCTGCAGCGCCGGCGAACAGAAGCAGTTGTCGACCACCAGCAGCGCGCCGGCGTCGTGGGCGATGTCGGCCACGGCGGCGATATCGGCCACTTCGGTCAGCGGGTTCGACGGCGTTTCCAGGAAGAGCAGCTTGGTGTTCGGGCGCACCGCGGCGCGCCATGCGTTCAGGTCGCTCGGGTCGACGAAGGTGGTCTCGACGCCGAACTTCGAGAAGATATTGCCGAACAGCGTCATGGTCGAGCCGAAGATCGCGCGCGAGCTGACCAGGTGGTCGCCCGCCTGCATCGACGACAGCACCACCGACAGGATCGCGCTCATGCCCGAGGCGGTCGCCATGCAGGCCTGCGCGCCTTCCAGCGCGGCCAGGCGCGACTGGAACATCGACACGGTCGGGTTGGTGAAGCGCGAGTAGGTGAAGCCCTCTTCCGAGTTGGCGAAGCGTTCGGCGGCCTCGGCGGCGCTGTTGAAGCAGAAGCTCGAGGTCAGGTAAATGGCCTCGGAGTGCTCCATGAATTCGCTGCGCAGCGTGCCGGCGCGCACGCCGAGGGTGTCGATGCCGAGCGATTCGGGGTTGAGCGGTTCGTTCATGCTGGTGGAGCGCGGTCGTACCCGCGCGAATGCGATGGTTTCGACGAGCCGGCGCCGGCCAGGTGGACCGGCGCGCGGCCATGAAAAAAGCCCGTGCGATCGGGTGGTCGGATCGACGGGCTTGCTGTTCTGCGAATGGCCTTCGGCTTCAGGCTGTGGCGGCCAGCTTCCGGAAATCGCTGCGCCGCGAAGGCACTGCGCATCGGGAATCGTTGCTGACCGCCATCTCTTTAGCTGTTTCGGGCTGGACCCGCGTCCGCAAGCTGACTATCAAATCGACGCCCGGCCATGTTACGGCCGGGCTCCGCATTCGTCAACGCGCGGACAGCGGCGGCACGGCTTACTCGTTGCCGCCGGAGCGCTGCAGGTGCAGTTGCGAGCGCTCGGTGTCGCCATTGGTGCCGTCGCGGTCGGCCTGGCTGCGCGCCGTTTCGAGGCGGTTCAGGTAGGCCTCGTCGATATCGCCGGTGATGTAGCGGCCATCGAAGCACGAAGCATCGAAGTCCTTCAGCGCCGGGTTGATGTCGCGCACGGCCTGCTTCATCGCTTCCACGTCCTGGTACACCAGCTTGTCCGCGCCGATGATCTTCGCAATCTCTTCGTGGGTGCGGTTATGGGCCACCAGCTCGCTGCGGGTCGGCATGTCGATGCCGTACACGTTGGGGTACTTCACCGGCGGCGCGGCCGAGGCGAAGATCACCTTGTTGGCGCCGGCATCGCGCGCCATCTGCACGATCTCGAACGAGGTGGTGCCGCGCACGATCGAGTCATCGACGATCAGCACGTTCTTGCCCTTGAACTCCACGCCCATGGCATTGAGCTTCTGGCGCACCGACTTCTTGCGCACCGCCTGGCCGGGCATGATGAAGGTGCGGCCGACGTAGCGGTTCTTGAAGAAGCCTTCGCGGTAGTTCACGCCCAGGCGGTTGGCCACCTGCATCGCGGCCGGACGGCTGGAATCGGGAATCGGCATGACCACGTCGACATCGCCGGCTGACACTTCCTGGCGGATCTTCTCGGCCAGGTAGTCGCCCATGCGCAGGCGCGCGTCATAGACCGGCACGCCGTCGATGCACGAATCCGGGCGGGCCAGGTAGACGTACTCGAAAATGCACGGCGTCAGCACCGCGTTCTCGGCGCACTGCTTGCTGTAGAGCTTGCCGTCCAGGTCGATGAAGATGGCCTCGCCCGGCGCCACGTCGCGCTCGAGCTTGTAGCCGATGCCTTCCAGCGCCACGGACTCGGATGCCACCATCCATTCCTTGCCGGTGGGGGTCTCGACGCTGCCCAGGCACAGCGGGCGGATGCCGAACGGGTCGCGCACCGCCAGCATGCCGTAGCCGGCGATCTGCGCGGCAATGGCATACGAGCCGCGTACGCGGCGGTGCAGGCCGCTGACCGCCGTGAAGATGGTGTCCGGGTCCAGCGCCATGCCGTTGCTGGCGCGCTGCAGCTCGTCGGCCAGCACGTTCAGCAGCACTTCGGTGTCCGAATGCGTGTTGATGTGGCGGCGGTCGCGGCGGAACATCTCCTCGCGCAGCTGCTCCCAGTTGGTCAGGTTGCCGTTATGCGCCAGGATCACGCCATAGGGCGCGTTCACGTAGAACGGCTGCGCTTCTTCCTCGCTGGATGCCGAGCCAGCGGTCGGATAGCGCACCTGGCCGATACCGGCGGCGCCGGGCAGGCTGCGCATATTGCGGGTGCGGAAGACATCGCGCACCAGGCCGTTGGCCTTGTGCATGTGGAAAGTACTGCCGTTGGCGGTGGCGATGCCGGCAGCATCCTGTCCGCGATGTTGCAACAACAGCAGGCTGTCGTAAATCAATTGGTTGACAGGCGTGGCTGAAACCACGCCGACGATACCGCACATTGCCAAGCTCCCAGGAAAGGCTTTGAATCAGGGGGCGCAGCCTGGTCCGGAAATCCCCCGGACCCAAAGGCCTGCGTACTACCGACCGGGCACCATGCCCGGCTTCATGTCTTGACGTACTTCGCCAGCTCCGGCGGCAGCCATGGCTTCACCGATTCCATGGCCTGCATCACATAAGGGCGGCTTACCGCGTCGCGCCAGAACGGTTCTTCCGGCAATTTGGTCAGGCTGGCCAGCGTGACCATCACCATCACCAGCAGCACGCCGCGCAGCAGGCCGAACATCAGTCCCAGCCCGCGGTCGGCGGGCTTGAGCCCGGTGCTCTCCAGCAGCTGCCCGACCACCATGCCGGCCAGCGAGGCGCCCAGCACGGTGCCGATCAGCAGCACCACGAAACCCAGCGCATGGCGCGCCAGCTCGCCGCCAGGCATCGATTCAGGCATCCAGCCCGCGGCCACCGCGCCATAGCGGAACGCCACCCAGAACGCCACCACCCAGCCGATCAGCGAGAGCACCTCGCGCACCAGGCCGCGCAGCACGCCGAGCACGCCCGAGGCCAGCAGGATGAAGACCACGGCATAGTCGAAGAAAGTCGGCTGCATCATTGCTTGCGGCCGGGCACAGGCGCCGGCCGTGCTTGCCCCTTACTGTTCCACGACCTTCGAGGTCAGCCCCACCGCGCGCACACGCTTGTCGGCGGCGTCGGCGGCGTCACGGTCACTGAAGGGGCCGGCACGCAGCAGGATGCGCTCGCCATCGGCCAGCATTTTCTTTTCGACATAGGCCGGGACCTTGCTCGCCTTGAGCTTGGCCAGCCAGCCCTTGGCGCGCTCTTCGGAAGAGAAGGCGCCGATCAGGATCAGGTACTTGCCGCTGCCCGGCTTGGCTTCGGGCTTGGCTTCAGCCCGTTGCGCCGGCTTGTCCGCAGCGGCTGCGGCGGCTGCGGCGGCCGCGGGCTTGGGCGCGCTGACGATTTCCTCGCCGGCGTCGAGCGCCTCGGCATCATTGCGCGCCGCCGGCGTGGGCGGCAGCGGGTCGGCCTTGCGCGGCTCGACGCGGGGCTTCTGCGCCCCCTGCGCGCCCGTGACCCCGTTTGCGACCTTTACCGAGACGTCATCGGACACCGGCCGCGGCTTGGTCTCGAACACGATCGGCAGCACGATCACGGCGGCCACCATCAGCACCACGGCGCCGATCAGGCGGCGGCGCGCGCGCTGCTTCTGCGGGAATTCGGGGTCGAGCGTATCGTCGGCATAGTCATCGGCCAGACGGCGCGACGAGGCGATGCCTGCACCCGTGTCGGTGCGCTGGCGCCGCGCACGCTCGGGTGCCGGGTCGTTGCCCTTGCGGGAAGAAAACAGCGAAAGCAGGCCCATAGATTGGTTCGGTGATACGGCCTTGTGGGGCCGCTCGTTGCGTTTGCCGCTCATTGATCGGCCAAGGCCGCCGGGGTTGCCAGCTCAGCGGGCGCCGGGGCGCCTGCTTCAGTTAGCCTGCGTGGCACGATACGCCATCACGCCGGCGACGGTATAGAACGATCCGAAGACCAGAATTCTATCATTCTCGGTGGCTCGCTCGATGGCATCGCGGAATGCCGCCTCGGGGCTGGAGAAGCAGGCCGCGGTGGCGTCCGGGCCGGGGCGGAATCCGCCCGCCTCCAGCTTGGCGAGCAGGTCCGCGGCCCTGGCGGCGCGCTCGGTCGGCAGGTCGCACAGGCACCAGTGGTCGACCTTGTCGGCCACGTGCTGCAGCACCCCGGCGATGTCCTTGTCCTGCATCGCGCCGAACACCGCGTAGGTGTAGCGGAAGAACCCCATGTTCTCCAGGTTCTGCCCCAGCGTGGCCGCCGCATGCGGATTGTGCGCCACGTCCAGGATCACGGCCGGGCGGCCTGGCAGCACCTGGAAGCGGCCCGGCAGCTCGACAAAAGCCAGGCCGTTGCGCACTTCCTGTGCGCTGACCGGCAGGCGCGGGCGCATGGCCTGCAGCGCGGCCAGCGCCGCCGCCGCGTTGAGCAGCTGGTTGGCGCCGCGCAGCGCCGGGTAGCCCAGGCCGTTAAGCTTGCGCCCGCCGCCGCTCCAGTCCCATTGCTGGCGCTCCTGGCCCTTGGCGGCGTGGAAATGGTAGTCGCGCCCCACCAGCCACAACTCGGCGCCGACGGCCTCGGCGTGCGCCACCAGCGACTTGGGCGGCATCGGGTCGCCACAGATCGCGGGCACGCCCGGGCGGAAGATGCCGGCCTTCTCGAAGCCGATCTCCTCGCGCGTATGGCCCAGGTACTGGGTATGGTCGATATCGACGCTGGTGACGATGGCGCAGTCGGTATCGATCACGTTGACCGCGTCCAGGCGCCCGCCCAGGCCCACTTCCAGGATGATCGCGTCCAGCCCGGCCGCGGCGAAGGCATGGATAATCGCCAGCGTGGTGAACTCGAAGTAGGTCAGGCTGACCGGGTCGGCAAAGCTGTTGCGCGCGCGCTCGACCGCCTCGAAATGCGGCAGCAGCTGCGCATCGGTGGCGATCTCGCCATTGATGCGGGCGCGCTCGTTGAACGAGATCAGGTGCGGCGAGGTATGGCAGCCCACCTTGTAGCCGGCCTCCAGCAGGATGCGCTCGAGCATCGCGCAGGTAGAGCCCTTGCCGTTGGTGCCGCCCACCGTGAACACCACGGCGTCGATGCGCAGCCCGAGAGCCTCCTTCACGCGCGTGATGCGCGCCAGGCCCATGTCGATGCCCACGGGATGGGCGGTTTCGAGATGGGCAAGCCATTCGGGGAGTGTATGGAAGACAGGCATGTGGGGTGCGAGGAAAAGCTGTTGCTACCAGATTTGGCCAGCCAGCGGCAAAGTCAAGGCCGGGCTTGCACCCGGCCCGACATAGCCACCGGGGCGGCCAGGAAAAGCGAAAGGCGCGTCAACCACCCGCGCCCTTGATCTGCCATGCAGACGTTGTTATGCCACCGCGTCGGCCGGCTGCTTCTGCAGCAGCGCCAGCAGCTGCGCCAGTTCCGCGCGCATCTTGCGGCGGTCGACGATCATGTCGATGGCGCCCTTCTGGATCAGGAACTCCGAGCGCTGGAAGCCTTCAGGCAGCTTCTCGCGCACGGTCTGCTCGATCACGCGCGGGCCGGCAAAGCCGATCAGCGCCTTGGGCTCGGCGATCACCACGTCGCCCAGGAAGGCGAAGCTGGCCGACACGCCGCCCATGGTCGGGTCGGTCAGCACGCTGATGAACGGCAGCTTGGCCGCGCTCAGCTGGTTCAGCATCGAGGTGGTCTTGGCCATCTGCAGCAGCGACAGCAGGCTTTCCTGCATGCGCGCGCCGCCGGTGGCGGTAAAGCAGATGAACGGCACCTTCTGCTCCAGCGCGGCCTGCGCGCCGCGCACGAAGCGCTCACCCACCACCGAGCCCATCGAACCGCCCATGAACTCGAACTCGAAGCAGCTGACCACCACCGGGATGGTGTGGATGGCACCGCCCATCACCACCATGGCATCGGTCTCGCCGGTGTCATCCATGGCGGCCTTGATGCGGTCCGGGTACTTCTTGGAATCCTTGAACTTGAGGGCGTCGACCGGCACGATCTCCTGGCCGATCTCATAGCGGCCTTCGGCGTCCAGCAGCCCGTCCAGGCGTGCCCGCGCGCTGATGCGCATATGGTGGTCGCACTTGGGGCAGACGTGCAGGTTGGCCTCGACGTCGGTCCGGTACAGGGTGGACTCGCACGACGGGCACTTGACCCACAATCCCTCAGGGATGCCCTTGCGGGTGCTGGGGTCGGTCTGTTGAATCTTGGGGGGCAGGAGTTTATCCAACCAGCTCATGAAAGCTCCTTTCGGATGACTGCGGTCCGCCGGCAAGCCCGGTGTCGGGACGCCTGTTGGCAGATGGCAGGGAATCAACCCGCGAATTTACCATGCCGGCCCGGTGACCTCGAAGCGCAACGCGCGATTTGCGCACATTGAAGCACTTAAAAATGATCATCAGGCCGACATTAGATCACTTCAACTATCCAGCGCCTGGCGGATCTCGGCGATAAACGCCTGCAGCGTCGCCACCGCCTGTTCGCGCGGGGTGTCCTCCAGCAGCTGCACCAGGCGGCTGCCGATCACCACGGCATCGGCCACGCTGCCGATCGCGCGCGCGGTCTGCGCGTCGCGGATGCCGAAGCCCACGCCCACCGGCAGGTTGGCATGCTGCTTGATCAGCGGCAGGCGCGCCGCCACGCTGTCCAGGTCGATCGCGGCCGAGCCGGTCACGCCCTTGAGCGACACGTAGTACAGGTAGCCGCTGGCCACGCGCGCCACGGCCTCGATGCGGGCATCGGTCGAAGTCGGCGCCAGCAGGAAGATCGGGTCCATGCCGTTGTCGCGCATCAGCGTGGCGAACGACTCGCACTCCTCGGGCGGATAGTCGACCACCAGCACGCCGTCGACGCCGGCTTCGCGCGCGGCGGCGGCAAAGACCTGCTCGCCCATGCACTCGATCGGATTGGCGTAGCCCATCAGCACCACCGGGGTATCGGCATTGGTCTGGCGGAACTCGCGCACCCACTGCAGCACCTGGGTCAACGACACGCCCTGCGCCAGCGCGCGCTCGGAGGCGCGCTGGATCACCGGGCCGTCGGCCATCGGGTCGGAGAACGGCACGCCCAGCTCGATCACGTCGGCGCCGCCCGCCACCAGCGCATGCATCAGCGCCACGGTCAGGCCGGGCTCGGGATCGCCGGCGGTGATAAACGGAATCAGGCCCTTCTTCTGCTGCGCGGCCAGCGCCGCGAACGTCTTCTGGATACGGGACATATCAGGGAATCAGGTGAGGCCGCGGCGCCGGCGAGACATCGTCGTTGGCGGCGGCCAGGGTTGGGGTGGCGGCAGGCTCGGCGGCTGCATTCGTGACGGCAAGGGCTGCAGCGGCGGCAGACACGCGATCGCATGCCACCTGCACATACTCCGGGTTGATCTCGAAGCCGGCAAAGCGCCGTCCGTGGCGCAGGCAGGCCACCGCGGTGGTGCCGCTGCCGGCGAACGGATCCAGCACCAGGCCGCCCGGCGGGCAGCTTGACAGCACCATGCGCTCGACGATTTCCAGCGGCTTCTGCGTCGGGTGGTTGGCGCGCTCCGGGTCCTGGCGGTGGATGCGCGAGACGCTCCACAGGTCCTTCGGGTTGTAGCCCACCTCCAGCCACTTCTTGCCTTCGAAACGCGGACGGCTGCGCGCCTTCTTGGTCTCGGGGTCGTAGGGAATGCGGACCGGGTCGAGATCGAAGTAGTAGTCGCGCGCGCGGGCAAAAAAGCCGATGTTGTCGTGCACCGACGAGAACTTGCGCGTGGTGCCGCCCATGCTGGGCACGCGGCGGTCCCAGATGATCTCGTTGATCATGGTCAGGCGCCGCTTGAGCATCACGAACAGCTCGGGCGAATACTGCCAGGTGCAGAACAGGTAGAGCGTTCCCTTGGGCGCGAGCTTGGGCACGACCGCGTTCATCCAGCGCTCGGACCAGTCCAGATACTCCTGGCCCGACAGCAGGTCGGAATCGTTGCCGTAGTCCTTGCCCAGCCCGTAGGGCGGATCGGCGACGATCAGGTCGACCGAGCCGTCCGGCAGGCGGGCAATGCCCTCGAACATGTCTTCCTGGAACAGGCGCAGCTGGGCGGAATCGGGCGCTCCGGACGCATCCGGCGCGCCCGCGCCGCCCACGGCAAGTCCGGTCGGAGGCAGCGCGCGCATCAGAGCTTGAGCCCCGCGCGCTCGGCCACGGTGTGCATGTCCTTGTCGCCGCGGCCGGACAGGTTCACCAGCAGCAGCTTGTCCTTGGGCAGCGTCGGCGCCAGCTTGCAGGCATAGGCGATGGCGTGGCTCGATTCCAGCGCCGGGATGATGCCCTCGATGCGGCAGCAGTCGTGGAAGGCCTTGAGCGCTTCTTCATCCGTGATCGGCACGTACTGCGCGCGACCGCTGTCCTTGAGCCACGCATGCTCGGGGCCCACGCCCGGGTAGTCCAGGCCGGCCGACACCGAATGGGTCTCGATGATCTGGCCGTTGGCGTCCTGCAGCAGGTAGGTGCGGTTGCCGTGCAGCACGCCCGGCGTGCCGCCGGTCAGCGAGGCCGCGTGGCGGCCGGTGTCGAGGCCGTCGCCGGCGGCTTCCACGCCGATCAGCTGCACGTCCTGGTGCTCGATATACGGGTAGAAGATGCCCATGGCATTGGAGCCGCCGCCGACGCAGGCGATCACGGCATCCGGCTGGCGGCCCGTCATCTCCGGCATCTGCACCTTGGCTTCCTCGCCGATCACGCACTGGAAGTCGCGCACCATCATCGGGTACGGATGCGGGCCGGCCACCGTGCCGATGATGTAGAAGGTGTTCTCGACGTTGGTGACCCAGTCGCGCATGGCTTCATTGAGCGCGTCCTTGAGCGTGCGCGAGCCGCTTTCCACCGGCACCACGGTGGCGCCCAGCAGCTTCATGCGGTAGACGTTGGCGGCCTGGCGCTTGACGTCCTCGGCCCCCATGTAGACCACGCACTCCATGCCGAAGCGCGCGGCGATGGTGGCGGTGGCCACGCCATGCTGCCCTGCCCCGGTCTCGGCGATCACGCGCGGCTTGCCCATGCGCTTGGCCAGCAGCGCCTGGCCGATCACATTGTTGATCTTGTGCGCGCCGGTATGGTTCAGGTCTTCGCGCTTGAAGTAGATCTGCGCGCCCCCGAGCGTCTCGCTCCAGCGCTGCGCGTGGTAGATCGGCGACGGGCGGCCGACAAAGTGCTTCAGTTCGCGGCGGTATTCGGCATCGAACTCCGGATCCTTCTGGTAGTGCGCATAGGCCTCGCGCAGCTCATCGAGCGCGTGGACCAGCGTTTCCGACACGAAGGTGCCGCCATAGGGGCCGAAATGGCCACGGGAATCGGGCAAGTCGTACATGTCTAGACTCTTCGGAACAGCGGCCTTGCCTCATCCGGCAAGGGCGCATGGTTGACTGCGATGCGTGTGCGCGCATGCGGCAGGCCACGGACGGCATGGGGAAAGACGCGGGACACGGCCCGGCTCATCCTGCCTCGGCACTGCGCACAGCACGCACGAACGCGGCGATGCGGGCGTGGTCCTTCACGCCCTTGGCGGCCTCTACCCCGCTGCTGACGTCCACAGCGTAGGGCCGCACGCGTTCAATCGCGCCAGCGACGTTTTGCGCGTTCAACCCACCACTCAAAACGATGCGAGGAGCGCCGCTTGCGTTCGGGTTGCCGGTAGCTGGTACCGGGGGAGTAGGCGGAAGCCATGCCGGGGGAATCAGGGTCCAGTCGAAGACGTGGCCGCCACCGCCGTAGCCTTCGACGAAGGCATCGAGCAGCAAGGCAGCGGCATCACGGTATTGATCGGCAAATTCTACCAAATCAAGCCCCGGGCGCACACGGGCGGCGCGCATGAAGGGCAGCCGGCAGCGCTGCGCCGCCTGCGTGCAGAACTGCGGGGTCTCGTCGCCGTGCAGTTGCAGCAGCGTCAGCGGCACGCGCTCGGCCACATGGGCGATGTCTTCCAGGTCGGCATTGACGAACAGCCCGGTGATCGCCACGAACGGCCCGGCGGCCTCGGCCAGCGCCGCGGCGCGCGCCACGTCGACGCAGCGCGGGCTGTTCGGGTAGAACACCAGCCCGATGGCATCGGCGCCGGCGTCCACGGCGGCGCGCACGTCGTCCTCGCGCGTCAGGCCGCAGATCTTGATGCGGGTGCGGGCCGGCATGTGCACTGTGCTGCCCGCCGTGCTGCCTTCAGCGGCCTCAGGCTGCGTCATCGAACACTCCATGGAACAGGCTCGCGGACGGATCGGCCGCGGGGATCTGGTAAGGATCAGGATACTTGACGCCGGCCAGGTAGAGGCCGTCCGGCATGAAGGTCGGCGCCGCCAGCTTGCGCTCGCGCCCGGCCAGCACCTGCGCCAGCCAGTGCGCGGGGTAGCGTCCGCGCCCCACCGCCACCAGGCAGCCCATCAGGTTGCGCACCATGTGGTGCAGGAAGGCGCTGGCGCGAAAGCGCAGGAACACCCAGTTGCCGTCATCCCTGATGGTGACGTCGTACATGGTCTTGACCGGCGACTTGGCCTGGCATTCGGCGGCGCGGAAGGCAGAGAAATCATGCTCGCCGAGCAGGCATGCGGCGGCCTCGCGCATGGCGTCGACGTCGAGCCGCTGGCCCGGCGGCAGCATCTGGTAGCCGGCGCGGCCGTGCACCAGCGGCACGCGGTGTGGCCCGGTGTAGAGCGCGTAGTAATACATGCGCTCGAACGCCAGGAAACGCGCGTGGAAACCCTGGTCCACCGGCAGCGCCCATTGCAGCGCGATCGACGGCGGCAGGAAGGCGTTGACGCCGCGCACCCAGGAAAATGGCTCGCGCTCGAGCGCGGTGTCCAGGTGGATGACCTGGCCGAGCGCATGCACGCCGGTATCGGTGCGCCCCGCCACGGTGGTCAGCAGGCGCACCCCGGCAAAGCGCTCGATGGCGTTTTCCAGGTGATCCTGCACGGTATTGCGGTGCGGCTGCGACTGCCAGCCGGAAAAGGCGGCGCCGTCGTAGTGCAGCCCAAGAGCGATGCGGTTCATGTCAGGGGATCGGGCAAGGCGGCGGGTACGTCCGGGCGCAGTGGTTCACGCCAGGTCCGCCGAAAAAGCAAATGCGCCGGAAGGGACGCTTCCGGCGCATCGCTTCAGGCTGCGGCAGCGCGTGCCGCGGCCGGACCGTCAATGATAGCTCAGGCCACTTCCTGCAGCAGCGAACGGGCCTCCGCCTGCAGCGGATCCTGCGACTGCTCGACCACTTCCTGCAGCAGTTCGCGCGCCCCTTCCTTGTCGCCGATCTCGATATAGGCACGAGCCAGGTCAAGCTTGATCTGCATGTCCCGCCCGCCGTCCACGCCGTCGACCGACAGCGTGCTCGGCGAACCCCCGTGCGTGAGGTCGCCGCCGGTTTCAGGCGCCACGCGCGACAGGTCGATCGGCTCGGCCAGCTTGCCGTCGCGCAGCATGGTGGTGGCGGGCAGCGGCATGGTGGCCTCGTCCAGCACATCCTTGCCGCGGGCGTCGGCTTGCGCGGCGCTGCCCAGGTCAAGCGACAGCCCGGACATGTCGAACTCCAGCGGACGGCTGCGGGTCGGCGTGTCGAGGGTGGGCACGTCATCGGCAAGCGGGTCGGCGCCGGTGCGAGGCAGGCCGAGATCCAGCCGTACCGGCTCGCCGGCGTCGTGCGCGTCAGCGCCAAACACCATCGCCGCGGAAGCAGGCGCCACGATCGGCTCGCCGGCCGCCGGGGCCGGGAAGGCATCCAGCGGCAGCGCCAGGTCACCCAGCGACGGCTCCAGCCGCGGGATCGAGGCCGGATTCTGCGACGGGTCCTGGGTGCGCCACTGGTCGGTTGCCGGCGAGGTCGTATCCGGCCCCGCCGCTTCGGGCGTCACCGCCAGGAAGAGCGCGTTGCCCGGTTCGAGCGCGCGCCCCATTTCTGCTGCCTTCAGCCATTCCGCCCCGTGTCCGCCGGTCTGGGCGAACATTTCTTCTGCAATCACGCGGAAACCTTCCACATCCTGTCTGTTGCTGTAAATCTCCAGGAGCTTGAGCCGCACCGGCTGCTGCTCCGGGTTCTTCTCCAGGGCTTCGCGCAGGATTTCCTCCGCCTGCACATCGCGCCCATAGGCGATATAGACCTCGGCCTCGGCGATCGGGTCAACCTCGTTGGCTTCCGGTGTGTTGTTGCCGATGCGGAAGTCCGCGCCAAACACGCTGTGCTGCGAGGTGTCGACGCTCTGCCCCCCGGCCGTGCCGAACAGCGAATTGGCACCGGCCATCACCGTGCTTTCCTGCGACAGGATGCTGTCGCCGAAGCCGGTCGCCTCGCCCGCCTTCTGCTGCTGGCGGCGGCGATAGATCGCATAGACGCCGAGCAGCGCCACCAGCAGGCCACCGCCGGGCAGCAGCATGGGGTTGGCCAGCAGGCCATCGATGAACGACGGTTCGGGCACCGGCTCGGGCTGGGCCGCCACCACCGGCGGGCGCTTGGCCGCGGGGGCCGATGCGGCGGCGGCGGCCTGCGTTGCACTGGCAACGGCGGCAGCCGGCTGCGAAGCGGGCGCCGCTGCCACGGCTGAGACTGCCGCAGGCGCCACGGCGTCCGCGGCGCTGGCGCCGGCCGCTGCCGGGGCGCTGGCTGCGGTCGCTGCGGTTGCGGCAGCCGTCGCGGCGGCCGCGACCGGGGCCGGGGCCACTGCGTCGGCCTTCGGCGGCTGGGCCGCCACCACGGTCGGCGCCGCCGCCGCGGCCTTGGCCGCGGCCTCAGCCTTTTCCTTCTCGGCCAGCACCGCCTGGTTAGCCTGGCTCAGCTTGGCGATCTCGGCGTTCTTCAGCTCGAGCAGCTTCTGCATGTCGCCGACGTTCTTTTCCAGCTGCGCCAGGCGGGCCTGCGCCTCCTTGAGCTCACGCTCGCGCGCGACGCCGGCTTCGGCCTTGGCCGCGACGTCGGCCTGCGCGCCGCGCGCGGCCTTGCTGAGCTTCAGTTCATCGCGCGGGCCGTCGGTCGGGGCGGCCTGCTCCTGCACCCGGGCGGTCACGTTGCCGGACTGCTGGCGGCCGCTGTCGGGCTCGACCGACTTGGCCGCGGCAGCGCTGGCCAGCCGGCCGCGGTAGGCATCGAAGCCCTGCGTGCGCGCCACCACCTCGCGGCGGGCGGCCTTGGGTGCGACGGCTTGCGCCTGTTGCTGGGTCGGGACCTGCAGCACCGCGCCGCTGCGCAGCCGGTTCATGTTGCCGCCGATAAAGGCGTTGGGATTGTTGCGGTAGAGCGCCACCAGCATCTGGTCCAGCGAGACCGATTCCTGGCCTTGCACGGCCTCGCCGGCAATGGCGTAGAGCGTGTCGCCGCGCTGCACGGTGTAGCCGCCGCCGGGTGCCATCTCGGTGCCGCCGCTGGCGGCCGGTGCCGGCGCCCGCTTTGCGCTCTGGCGGGCAGGGCGCGCGGGCACGGCTGGCTTGACTGCCTCGGCAGCCGCGGCCGGCGCAGCTTCCTGGGCCGGCGCAGGCTGCGGCGCGGCGGCAGGTGCCGGTGCCGCTACGGGCGGCGCATCCGGCGTCGCCGCCTGCACCACCGTCGCCGGCGAGAAGGTCTGGTTCGAAGGCTTGGTCCCGGCGGGGTCAAGCAGGAAGGTATAGGCGCGCGAGACCTTGCCGCTGGCCCAGCTCATGTCGACCAGGATGTCGACAAAGGGCTCGCTGATCGGCTGGTTGGAGCGGACCCGGGCCACATAGCTGCCGTTCGGGCGGCGCTCCACCTCCAGCCGCAGGCTGCTGACGGCCGGCAGGTAGGTCAGCCCGGCCGCGGCATACGCCGCTGGCGACGCCAGCTTGACACTGAGCCCGGCGGCCTCTTCGGCACTGACCCCACTGATGTCGATCTCAGCCTGCAGCGGCTGACCCAGATTCGACTGAACCCGCAATTGCCCGAACCCCGCGGCATATGCGGCCGGCTGCGCAAGCAGCAGGCCCAGTGCCGTGACGGCCAGCGTTGACCAGCGCTGACGGACAGTAGGCGCATCTTTCCGGCGATGTTGGCTCACACTCACCTTATGCTCCGTTATGTTTTAGTAGCGATATGAATCGACAGACCGACCCCAAAACCAGGTCCGGCAGGCTGGCGGGGCGTTCTCGGCGCACCCCTTCTCCAGCCGCGCGCAGACGCCAAACCCTGCCTGGCGCGAAGCGCATGCCGGCGTATTGTGACGCATCACCAGGGAAAATAGGCGTCCGGATACAACAACGCCGCGCACGGGCGCGGCGTTGTCTGCAAAGCGGTCCATTCTGTTGCCTGGCTGCAACGGACGCAACCAGGCAACAGGCGGGAGCACCGGATCAGGACTCGATCAGGATACGCAGCATGCGGCGCAGCGGCTCGGCCGCGCCCCACAGCAGCTGGTCGCCGACCGTGAAGGCAGACAGGTACTCGCCGCCCATCTGCATCTTGCGCAGGCGGCCGACCGGGATGTTCAGGGTGCCGGTCACTGCTGCGGGCGTCAGGTCGGTCATGCTGGCGTCGCGCGTGTTCGGCACCACCTTGGCCCACGGGTTGTGGGCGGCGAGCATGCCTTCGATCTCATCGAGCGGCACATCCTTGCGCAGCTTGATGGTCAGCGCCTGCGAGTGGCAGCGCATGGCGCCGATGCGCACGCACAGGCCGTCGACGGCGATCGGCGTGGCGCCGGTCGCACCCAGGAAGCCTTCACCGCGGCCCAGGATCTTGTTGGTCTCGGCGCCGCCCTTCCATTCTTCCCTGGACTGGCCGTTGCCCAGGTCCTTGTCGATCCAGGGGATCAGGTTGCCGGCCAATGGCACGCCGAACTGCTTGGTTTCCTCGGCGGACAGGCCGTGCTGGGTCGCCAGGATGGTGCGGTCGATTTCCAGGATGGCCGAGGCCGGGTTGTCCAGCAGCGGCTTGACCGACGCGTTCAGCGTGCCGAACTGCGTCAGCAGCTCGCGCATATGCTGCGCACCGCCGCCGGAAGCGGCCTGGTACGTCATCGACGTCATCCACTCGATCAGGTCGGCCTGGAACAGGCCACCGAGGCCCATCAGCATGCAGCTGACCGTGCAGTTGCCACCGATGAAATTCTTGACGCCCTTGGACAGCGCGTCCTTGATCACACCCTGGTTGACCGGATCCAGCACGATGATGGCATCGTCCTTCATGCGCAGCGAGGAGGCCGCGTCGATCCAGTAGCCCTTCCAGCCGGCCGCGCGCAGCTTGGGGAAGACCTCGTTGGTATAGTCGCCGCCCTGGGCGGTCAGCACCACGTCGCACTTCTTCAGCGCTTCGATGTCATTGGCATCTTTCAGCGTGGTTTCGTTCTTCGCCATGGCGGGCGCCTTGCCGCCGGCATTGGACGTGCTGAAGAAGACGGGCTCGATCTGGTCGAAATCACGCTCTTCCTGCATGCGCTGCATCAGGACGCTGCCGACCATTCCCCGCCAACCGACGAGACCTACAATCATGATTTACCTCGGATGTGATTTTTACTTCCCCGCCATTTTCCTCGCCCGGCGTGGCTGCGCGGGGAAGACGGGCAGGCACGACGAACGGATCTAGGCGATCGCGGTTTTAATAATGGTTTTAATCGTCGTTGCGGTCTGGCCGAGCGAAATCGTGCCGACCGGGCCGCGGGTAGCGGTCAGGGCAGCAACAGCAGTCAGGGTGGACTGGGAAAATCGGGCCATCGGCAGAGTCTACACGATTTTGCGGCGCTGCCGCAGCGTGCAGATAGGGGAAATAACGGGGACAAATCAGACAAAGGGGGCATTACTCGCGCAGTGCCCCCTTCCGGTGTGACTTACAGTGCCGCCAGTACAGCGTCACCCATCTCGCGGGTGCCGACCTGCTTGCAACCCGGCGTCAGGATATCGCCGGTGCGGTAGCCCTGGGCCAGCACCTTCTTGACGGCGTTCTCGATGCGGTCGGCCTGCTCGGCGCGGTTCAGCGAGTAGCGCAGCATCATCGCCGCCGACAGGATCGTCGCCAGCGGGTTGGCCACGCCCTTGCCGGCGATGTCGGGTGCAGAGCCGTGCGACGGTTCGTACAGGCCCTTGTTGTTGGCATCCAGCGACGCCGACGGCAGCATGCCGATCGAGCCGGTCAGCATGGCGGCCTCGTCCGACAGGATGTCGCCGAACATATTGCCGGTGACGATCACGTCGAAGCTCTTGGGCGCCTTGACCAGCTGCATGGCCGCGTTGTCGACGTACATGTGCGACAGTTCGACCTCCGGGTACTCCTTGTGCACCTCGATCACGATGTCCTTCCAGAACTGGAAGGTCTCGAGCACGTTGGCCTTGTCGACGCTGCACAGCTTCTTGCCGCGCTTGGCCGCGGCCTGGAACGCCACGTGGGCGATGCGGCGGATTTCGGGCTCGCTGTAGCGCATGGTGTCGAAGCCTTCGCGCGCACCCTTGAACAGGCCGTCCGGCGCTTCGCGCACGCCGCGCGGCTGGCCGAAGTAGATGTCGCCGTTCAGTTCGCGCACGATCAGGATGTCGAGGCCGGCCACCAGCTCGGGCTTCAGGCTCGAAGCGCCGGTCAGCTCCGGATAGCAGATTGCCGGGCGGAAGTTGGCGAACAGCTGCAGGTGCTTGCGCAGGCCCAGGATGGCCTGCTCCGGGCGCAGCGGACGATCCAGGCTGTCGTACTTCCAGTCGCCGACGGCGCCGAACAGGATGGCGTCGGCTTCCTTGGCCAGCTTCAGGGTGTTTTCCGGCAGCGGATGGCCTTCGGCCTCGTAGCCGGCGCCGCCCACCGGGGCGGTTTCCAGTTCGAACTTCTCGTCGAGCGCGTTCAGGACCTTGACGGCCTCCGCGACGATTTCGGGACCGATGCCGTCACCCGGCAGGACTGCGATCTTCATTGTTGTCTTTCCTCGTTGAGTCTTATCCGACCAGGCGGTTGTTCAGCCACGGCATCTTGGCCACGCGCTCGGCCTCATAGGCCTTGATCTTGTCGGCATGGCGCAGCGTCAGGCCGATATCGTCGAAGCCGTTCAGCATGCAGTACTTGCGGAACGGGGCGATGTCGAACTCATACGCCTGGCCGCCCGCCGTCAGCACCACCTGCTTGTCCAGGTCGATGGTCAGCTTGTAGCCGTTGAAGGCGTTGGTCTCGTTGAACAGGTGGTCGACCTGCTGTTCGGTCAGCACCACCGGCAACAGGCCGTTCTTGTAGCAGTTGTTGAAGAAGATGTCGGCAAAGCTGGGCGCGATCACGGCGCGGAAGCCGTATTGCGTCAGCGCCCACGGTGCGTGCTCGCGCGAGCTGCCGCAGCCGAAGTTGCGGCGCGCCAGCAGGATCGACGCGCCCTGATAGCGCGGCTGGTTCAGCACGAAGTCCGGGTTCAGCGGACGCTTGCTGTTGTCCATGCCGGGCTCGCCGACGTCCTTGTAGCGCCACTCGTCGAACAGGTTGGGGCCGAAGCCGGTGCGCTTGATCGACTTCAGGAACTGCTTCGGGATGATGGCGTCGGTATCGACGTTCTCGCGGTCGAGCGGGGCTACGAGGCCGCTATGTACGGTGAACTTGTCCATGTTCTCTTTCCTTGCTCCTTCAGCCCAGCTTGCGGATATCGACGAAATGGCCTTCGATGGCTGCGGCCGCTGCCATCGCCGGGCTCACCAGGTGGGTGCGCCCGCCCGCGCCCTGGCGGCCTTCGAAGTTGCGGTTCGAGGTCGACGCGCAACGCTCGCCAGGATCGAGGCGGTCGGCATTCATGGCCAGGCACATCGAGCAGCCCGGCTCGCGCCATTCAAAGCCCGCGGCCTTGAAGATCTTGTCCAGGCCTTCGCGCTCGGCCTGTTCCTTGACCAGGCCCGAGCCCGGCACCACCATCGCCAGCTTCACGTTGCCGGCGACCTTGCGGCCGAGCTTCTGCACCACCCACGCGGCGGCGCGCATGTCTTCGATGCGGCTGTTGGTGCACGAACCGATGAAGACCTTGTCGATATTGATGCTCTCGACCGGCACGTTGGGCTGCAGGCCCATGTATTCGAGCGCGCGCTCCATCGCGTTGCGCTTGTTCGGGTCCTTCTCCTTCTCGGGATCCGGCACGCGGTCTTCGATGCTGATCACCATTTCGGGCGAGGTACCCCAGGTCACCTGCGGACGGACGTCCTCGGCGCGCAGCTCGACCACCTGGTCGAACTTGGCCCCGGCATCCGAATGCAGCGTGCGCCAGTAGGCCACGGCCTGCTCCCACTCCACGCCCTGCGGCGCGTAGGGGCGGCCCTTCACGTATTCGAGCGTGACGTCGTCCACCGCCACCAGGCCGGCGCGCGCGCCCGCCTCGATGGCCATGTTGCAGACCGTCATGCGGCCTTCCATGGTCAGGTCGCGGATGGCCGAGCCGGCGAACTCGATGGTGTAGCCGGTGCCGCCCGCGGTGCCGATCTTGCCGATCACGGCCAGCACGATGTCCTTGGCGGTGCAGCCGCGCGGCAGCTTGCCTTCCACCTTGACCAGCATGTTCCTGGCCTTCTTGCCCAACAGCGTCTGGGTAGCCAGCACATGCTCAACTTCCGAGGTGCCGATGCCATGCGCGAGCGCGCCAAACGCGCCATGCGTGCTGGTATGCGAGTCCCCGCACACCACCGTCATGCCCGGCAGCGTGGCGCCCTGCTCCGGCCCGATCACGTGCACGATGCCCTGGCGGTGGTCGTTCATCTTGAACTGGGTGATGCCGTAGCTGTCGCAGTTGGCATCCAGCGTATCGACCTGCAGCTTCGACACCGGATCGGCAATGCCGTGGCTGCGGTCGGTGGTCGGCACGTTGTGGTCCGACACGGCCAGGTTGGCGCTGATGCGCCATACCGGACGCTCCGCCAGCTTCAGCCCTTCGAACGCCTGCGGGCTGGTCACTTCATGCAGCAGGTGGCGGTCGATATAGAGCAGCGTGGTGCCGTCTTCCTCGACGTGGACGGTGTGGTCATCCCAGAGTTTGTCGTAGAGCGTCTTGGCCATGATGCGATGGCGGGCCGGAAGACCGATCCTTTGCAGGAGTGGTCCGCGGTGACCGCGCGGTAGTTTGCAGGGGTTTTATTCGCTTCGGTCGCGGTGGCGAGCGGGTGGCGATAGCGATAATCGCGCCGGAAGCCGCCTGAAGCGAGCGTTATTTCAAGCGTTGCCGCAATGCTTGACTTGGCAATTGATTATGCCACAGGGGGTGTGGCGGTCAGCCCCCTGCCCGGCCCGGGCAGCGGCTGCAATGTAATGTGATTGGCGAAAGGGGGATTTCGCGGATGGCGAAAAGGAAAAGGCCGCGGCCCGCCAGGCGGGGCCGCGGCCTCTTGGGATCAGCCGCCCAGGTAGGCGGCCTTGATCCGGTCGTTTGCCAGCAGGTTGGCGCCGGTATCGGCCAGCACCACCTTGCCGGTTTCGAGCACATAGCCGCGGTCCGCGACCTGCAGTGCCTTGTTGGCGTTCTGCTCGACCAGGAACACAGTGACGCCTTCGTCACGAATGGTGCGGATGATGTCGAAGATCTGCGCGATGATCAGCGGCGCCAGACCGAGCGTGGGCTCGTCC
The DNA here is from genome assembly GCF_000389805.1 of Cupriavidus sp. GA3-3. Classification (NCBI taxonomy): domain Bacteria; kingdom Pseudomonadati; phylum Pseudomonadota; class Betaproteobacteria; order Burkholderiales; family Burkholderiaceae; genus Cupriavidus; species Cupriavidus sp. GA3-3. The sequence goes on along the minus strand of NZ_KB944481.1, from coordinate 15,120 downwards.
AGCAGCAGCAGGCGCGGCCGGCTCATCAGCGCGCGGCCGATCGCCAGCATCTGCTGCTCGCCGCCCGACATGGTGCCGGCCCGCTGGCTGGCGCGCTGGTTCAGGCGCGGGAACAGCTTGAACACGTGCTCGATGCCCGCCTCGATCTCGTCGCGCCTGGCGAAGAACGCGCCCATCTTCAGGTTCTCCAGCACCGTCAGGCTCGGGAACACGCGCCGGCCCTCGGGCGAGATCGCGAGCCCCAAGCGCATGATCTCGTGCGTGGACCGGTTGGTGATGTCCTGCCCTTCGAACGTCACGCGCCCGCTGGACGCGCGCGGCGTGCCGCACACGGTCATCATCAGCGTCGTCTTGCCGGCGCCGTTGCTGCCGATCAGGGTGACGATCTCCCCCTTGTTGACTTCGATCGATACGCCCGACAGCGCCTCGACGGCGCCGTAGTGGGTATGGACCTGTTCCAGCTTCAGCATCAGTCCTCTCCCAGGTAGGCCTTGATCACGCGCGGGTCGTTGCGCACTTCCTCAGGCGCGGCCGTAACGATCGGCTTGCCGTGCTCCATCACCAGGATGCGGTCGGACACGCCCATCACCAGGCTCATGTCGTGCTCGATCAGCAGCACGGCAATGCCGAACTCGCGCCGCAGCTGGTCGATCAGCTGCTGCAGCTCGATCTTCTCCTGCGGGTTCAGGCCGGCCGCCGGCTCGTCCAGCATCAACAGGCGCGGCTTGGTGATCATGCAGCGCGCGATCTCCAGCCGGCGCTGGTGGCCGTACGACAGCGTGCCCGCCTCGCGGTTGGCCACCGAGGTCAGCCCCATGCGTTCAAGCCAGACCGCGGCGCGCTCCAGCGCCTCGCGCTCGGCGCGGCGGTAGGCCGGCGTGGCGAACAGGCCGCGCAGGATGCCCGCCTGCACCTGGCGGTGCTGCGCCACCAGCAGGTTTTCCACCACCGTCAGCGACTTGAACAGGCGGATGTTCTGGAAGGTCCGCACCAGGCCCTTGCGCGCTACCTGGTGGCTGGGCAGGCCGGCGATGGCGTGGCCGTCCAGCGTGACCTCGCCCGCGGTGGGCTTGTAGAAGCCGCCCACGCAGTTGAACACCGTGGTCTTGCCGGCGCCATTAGGGCCGATGATGGCGAAGACCTCGTCGCTGCGCACATTGAAATCAATACCGTCCACGGCCAGCAAGCCGCCGAAGCGCATCTGCAGGCCGGAGACTTTCAGCAAATCCGCGCTCATTTCGGCAACTCCACGTGGGGACGGCTCGCGGGCAGCAGGCCCTGCGGACGCCACATCATCATCAGCACCATCACCAGGCCGAAGATCAGCATGCGATATTCGGCAAAACCGCGCGCCACCTCGGGCAGCACCGTCAGCAGGATCGCCGCCAGGATCACGCCCAGCTGCGAACCCATGCCGCCCAGCACCACCACGGCGAGGATCAGCGCCGACTCGATGAAGGTGAACGATTCCGGATTGACCAGGCCCTGGCGCGCCGCGAAGAAAGCGCCGCCGATGCCGGCGAACGAAGCTCCCAGCGTGAACGCCGACAGCTTGATGCGGGTCGGGTTCAGGCCCAGCGAGCGGCACGCGATCTCGTCGTCGCGCAGCGCTTCCCAGGCGCGGCCCATCGGCATGCGGATCAGGCGGCTGGTGACGAACAGCGTGAAGCCCACCAGCAGCAGCGCCAGCAGGTACAGGAAGATCACCATGTGCTGGCCGCTGTAGTCCCAGCCCAGCAGGTCATGAAAGGTCTTGGCGCCCTCCACGCTCGCGCTGCGCGCCATCTCGATGCCGAACACGGTCGGCTTCGGGATGCCGGACACGCCATCCGGGCCGCCGGTCAGGCTGGTCAGGTTGTTGGCCAGCAGGCGGATGATCTCGCCGAAGCCAAGTGTCACGATGGCCAGGTAGTCGCCGCGCAAACGCAGCACCGGGAAACCCAGCAGGAAGCCGAAGGTGGCCGACATCGCGGCGGCGATCGGCAGGCATTCCCAGAAGCCCAGCCCGAAATACTGGTTGAGCAGCGCGTAGGTGTAGCCGCCGATGGCGTAGAAGCCGACATAGCCCAGGTCGAGCAGGCCGGCATAGCCCACCACGATATTCAGGCCCAGGCCCAGGATCACGTAGATCAGCGCCAGCGTGGCCACGTCGACCGCGCCGCGCGAGCCGAAGAACGGCCACACCAGCCCGACCACCAGCAGCATCCATACCGCCGCGCGCTGCTGCCGGGCGCCCAGCTGCGGCACCGCCGGCAGGCGCACCGCGCTGCCGGCGCGCGACAGCAGCGGCTTGAACAGCTGGAACAGGAAGACCGCCGCCACGGCGATCCACACCGGCCGCCAGTGCGGCTCCAGCACGACCTTGTAGCCTTCCAGCTTGAGCTGCAGGCCCAGGATGGGAATGGTCAGGATGGCCGTCATCACGGCGGCCGTGATCGCATTCTTGAGCGATTGTCCCGGTGCGGCGCCGCGTGCGGCGGCCTTGCCCGCGGGCATCGCGGAAACGTTGTTGGTCATGTCTCGTCCTCCCTCAGACCTTTTCGACGTCAGGCTTGCCGAGCAGCCCGGTCGGACGGAACAGCAGCACCAGCACCAGCAGGCTGAACGCAACCACGTCCTTGTACTCGGCCGGCATATAGCCCGAGGCGAAGGTCTCCGCCAGGCCCAGCAGCACGCCGCCGAGCATCGCGCCCGGGATGCTGCCGATGCCGCCCAGCACCGCCGCGGTAAAGGCCTTGATGCCGGCGATAAAGCCGATAAAGGGATTGAGCTTGCCGATGGTCAGCCCGATCAGCACGCCGCCCACCGCCGCCAGCATCGCACCCAGCACGAAGGTGAACGAGATCACCTTGTTGGTGTCGATGCCGAGCAGGTTGGCCATGCGCATGTCTTCGGCGCAGGCTCGGCAGGCACGGCCCATGCGCGAACGGCCGATAAACAGCGTCAGCGCGATCATCAGCACCAGCGTCACGCCGACGATCAGCAGGCGCGAGTACGGCACCGTCACGGTGAAGTCACTGCCCATCTGGAACTCGATGGCGCCCGAGATCAGCACCGGCACCGACACGTCGCGTGCGCCCTGCCCGATCTGGACATAGTTCTGCAGGAAGATCGACATGCCGATGGCCGAGATCAGCGGCACCAGCCGCGGTCCGCCGCGCAAGGGCCGGTATGCCACCCGCTCGACCGCATAGCCGTACACCCCGGTGACCAGCACCGAGACCAGCAAGGCGGCGCCCAGCACCAGCGGCAGGGGGTAGCCTGCCTGGGCGCCGATCGCGGTGAGCGTGACCAGGCCGACATAGGCACCGATCATGTAAATCTCGCCGTGCGCGAAATTGATCATGCCGATGATGCCGTAGACCATTGTGTAGCCGATGGCGATCAGCGCATAGATCGCACCCAGCGTCAGGCCGTTGACCAGCTGCTGGGTGAACTGTGGAAGGAATTCATTCATTGGGGAAGCCTCAGGAACTTGAAGCCCGATACCAGAACGCCCCGCCCGGGGTCCGGGCGGGGCGTGTGCGTGGAAAAGCTCCGGCTTAGTTGGCGGCCGTCTTGCTGGCGTCCTTGTGCCAGGTGTAGACCACGAACCTGAAGGACTTCAGGTCGCCCTTGTCGTCGTACTCGACCTTGCCGATCGGGGTGGTGAAGGCGTTCTTGTGCATGTACGCCGCGACCTTGGTCGGGTCGGTGCTCTTGGCGCCGGCAATGGCGTCGCCGATGATCTTGACGGCGGCATAGGCCGGCATCTGGAACGGACCGTTGGCGTCACGCTTCTTGTCGGCAAAGGCCTTCACCAGCGCGGCGTTGGCCGGGTCGGCCGAGAAGTCTGCCGGCAGCGTCACCAGCATGCCTTCCGAGGACGGGCCGGCGATCGCCGTCACGTCCTTGTTGCCCACGCCCTCGGGGCCCATGAACGCGGCCTTCACGCCCTGCTCGCGCGCCTGGCGCAGCAGCAGGCCCATTTCCGGGTGGTAGCCGCCGAAGTAGACGAAGTCCACGCCCTGCGACTTGAGCTTGGTGATGACGGCGGAGTAGTCCGAATCGCCGGCGTTGATGCCTTCGAACACGGCGACCGGGATCTTGGCGGCTTCCAGGTCCTTCTTCACCGAGCTGGCGATGCCCTGGCCGTACGACTGCTTGTCGTGCAGCACCGCGACCTTCTTCGGCTTGACCTTGCCGATGATGTACTGGGCGGCGGCCGGGCCCTGCTGGTCGTCGCGGCCGATGGTGCGGAAGATGTACTTGCGCTTCTTGGTCTCGGTCAGCTGCGGTGCGGTGGCCGACGGCGTGACCATGACGATCCCTTCGTTCTCGTAGATGTCCGAAGCCGGGATGGTCGAGCCCGAGCACACATGGCCGATCACGTACTTGATGTTCTGGCTGACGATCTTGTTGGCAACTGCCACGGCCTGCTTCGGCTCGCAGGCGTCGTCCATCATCACCACTTCGAACTTGTTGCCGCCGGCGCCGCCGTTGGCATTGAGTTGTTCGATCGCGGTCAGCGCACCGGCCTTGACCATGTCGCCATACTGCGCCACCGAGCCGCTCATCGGGCCGGCAATGGCGATCTTCACGGTTTCGGCGTTGGCAGCGGCGCCAAGGGTGGCCAGCACGGCGGCCAGCGAGATGGACGTAAGACGGGACAGCGTCATCAGGAGCTCCTCGATTTATGTTTGGGTCAACCGGGCAGAAACGGTGTGACCTGCGCAATCGAACAACACCCGCGGACTACGAATAAAGACGCCCGAGACGCGGAAGACGGGCCTGCAAGGGAGAGACAGCTTATGCGGGGCCCGGCATGTGTCAGTCCCGCTGAGGTACGGGGACCAAGGTTCGGAAAGACAACGTTTGATGCGTTCTCTATTGCGCAAGCGATTCGCCTGCCCCGCTTGCCGCACCGCATGCCGGAAGGGTGGCCCGGCTGCCGTCGGCAAAGCAGCCCGCATTATAGGGTCAAATTTCCTGCCGCAGGCGAAAATCGCACAACAAATGCGGAACTGAATTGACAGACTGAGACACAATTCTCCGCAAATTGCCGTTCTCACCACTTATCCGGCAATTTCCTGCTCCCTGCCCTGCTGCGACGCACAAGGCACTCCGGCCCAGAAACACAAACGCCCCGGCGGGCCGGGGCGTTTGTGATTGCTGCATCGCGCAGCCGGATGACAAGCCAGCGATCAGCGCTTGGCAACGTCCGGCACGTCGCGGGTAGCTGCGCCAACGAACAGCTGACGCGGACGACCGATCTTGTATTCCGGATCGGTAATCATCTCTTCCCACTGCGAGATCCAGCCCGGGGTGCGGGCCAGCGCGAAGATGCAGGTGAACAGCGAGGTCGGGATGCCCAGCGCGCGCTGGACGATGCCCGAGTAGAAGTCCACGTTCGGGTACAGCTTGCGGCTGACGAAGTACTCGTCTTCCAGCGCGATCTTTTCCAGCTCCATGGCCAGCTTGAACAGCGGGTCGTTGTGCAGGCCCAGCTCTTCCAGCACTTCGTGGCAGGTTTCGCGCATCAGCTTGGCGCGCGGATCGTAGTTCTTGTACACGCGGTGGCCAAAGCCCATCAGGCGCACGCCCGAGTTCTTGTCCTTGACCTGCTTGATGAACTCGTTGATGTTGTCGACGCTGCCGATTTCTTCCAGCATCTTCAGCGCGGCTTCGTTGGCGCCGCCGTGGGCCGGGCCCCACAGGCAGGCCACGCCGGCGGCGATGGCTGCGAACGGGTTGGTGCCCGACGAACCGGCCAGGCGCACGGTCGAGGTCGACGCGTTCTGCTCGTGGTCTGCGTGCAGGATGAAGATGCGGTCCAGCGCGCGCTCCAGCACCGGGTTCACGGTGTACGGGGCGCACGGCGTGCCGAACATCATGCGCATGAAGTTGCCCGAGTAGGACAGGTCGTTCTGCGGGTAGATGTACGGCTGGCCGATGTTGTACTTGTACGCCATGGCGACCAGGGTCGGCATCTTGGCGATCAGGCGGATGGCCGAGATCTCGCGCTGGTGCGGATCGTCGATGTCCATCGCGTCGTGGTAGAACGCGCTCATGGCACCGACCATGCCGGTCAGCACGGCCATCGGGTGCGCGTCGCGGCGGAAGCCGCGCATGAAGAACTGCATCTGCTCGTGAACCATGGTGTGGTTCATCACGTGGCCGACGAATTCTTCCTTCTGCTTGGCGTTGGGCAGTTCGCCCTTGAGCAGCAGGTAGCAGGTTTCGAGGTGGTCGCACTTCTGCGCCAGTTGCTCGATCGGGTAGCCGCGGTACAGCAGTTCGCCCTTGTCACCGTCGATATAGGTGATCTTGGAATTGCACGAAGCCGTCGACATGAAACCGGGGTCGTAGGTGAACTTACCGGTCTGTCCGTACAGCTTGCGAATGTCGATTACGTCCGGGCCAACGGTACCCGTGTAGATCGGCAGCTCAACGCTGGGGGAACCATCGGAGAACGATAGCGTGGCTTTCACATCGGACGGCGTCATGTCGGATCCTTCAAATGCTGTGAATAATAATGTTGACCAAAACTCAGACCGTACGCAGCAGGGTGATCACTCGCTGCATCGGGGGCGTGTCGAGCTCACCGTCCAGTTCCTTGCGCGCAAGGAGCAGGTCCATCAACTCGTTGTCGCTGAGTTCGAACAGCTCGCTCAGCGAAGCCACGTCCTCGTCGGACAGGCTCTCCTCGTAACGGTTGAAAAAACGTTCGACGATGATGTCGTTCTCCAGCAGACCGCGGCGGGCGCGCCAGCGCAGACGTGCGCGCTTGTGCGGGTCGGCCTGATGGGAGAAGGTGGTGGCAGGACTCTCAGTCATGGCTTCCTACTTTCGGCGCGCCAGCCAGATATAGCCGCTCTGGCTGACGCGCCGCTTACTACTGCAGACAGCCGCAGGCTCAGACCGCGCGGCGGACCATCAGCTCCTTGATCTTGCCGATGGCCTTGGTCGGGTTCAGACCCTTCGGGCACACATCGACGCAGTTCATGATGCTGTGGCAGCGGAACAGGCGGTACGGGTCGTTCAGGTTGTCCAGGCGCTCGTTGGTGGCCTGGTCGCGGCTGTCCGCGATGAAGCGGTAAGCCTGCAGCAGGCCGGCGGGGCCGACGAACTTGTCCGGGTTCCACCAGAACGACGGGCACGACGTCGAGCAGCTGGCGCAGAGAATGCACTCGTACAGGCCATCCAGCTCGTCACGCTCTTCCGGCGACTGCAGGCGCTCTTTCTCGGGCGGCGGCTCGTCGTTGATCAGGAACGGCTTGATCGAGTTGTACTGCTTGAAGAAGTTCGTCATGTCGACGATCAGGTCGCGCACCACCGGCAGGCCGGGCAGCGGACGCAGCACGATGCGGTCCGGCAGCTCGCGCATATTGGTCAGGCAGGCCAGGCCGTTCTTGCCGTTGATGTTCATCGCGTCCGAGCCGCACACGCCTTCGCGGCACGAACGGCGGAACGAGATGGTCTCGTCCAGCTTCTTCAGCTTGACCAGCGCGTCCAGCAGCATGCGCTCGTGACCGTCCAGCTCGACCTCGTAGGTCTGCATGCGCGGTGCCGCATCCTTGTCCGGATCGTAGCGGTAGACTTCGAAAATACGCTTCATTTCTGTGGGTCCTGTTGTCTCTACGATGCGGTGCTCAGAAGGTACGGGCCTTCGGCGGCACGCTTTCCACCGTCAGCGGTTCCATCTTCACCGGCTTGTAGTCGAGGCGGTTGCCTTCGCTGTAGAACAGCGTGTGCTTGAGCCAGTTCTGGTCGTCGCGATTCGGGAAGTCGCTGTGCGCGTGGGCACCGCGCGATTCCTTGCGGGCGGCCGCCGAGATCATGGTGGCCTTGGCCACTTCCACCAGGTTGGCCACTTCCAGGGCTTCCACCAGCGCGGTGTTGAAGACCTTGGACTTGTCCTTCAGGTGGATGTTGTCGGCACGCTGCGACACTTCCAGGATGCGCTCGACGCCTTCGTCCATCAGCTTCTGGGTACGGAACACGCCGGCATGCGACTGCATGTTCTTGCGGATGTCGTTGGCAACGTCCTGCGTGTACTCGCCCGAGGACGACGACTGCAGCTTGGCCAGGCGCGACAGCGCCAGGTCGGCGGCGTCGGCCGGCAGCGGCTTGTGCTCTTTCTGCTTCAGGTTCTGGGCGATGATGTGGTTGCCGGCGGCGCGGCCGAACACCACCAGGTCCAGCAGCGAGTTGGTGCCCAGGCGGTTGGCGCCGTGCACCGACACGCACGAGCATTCGCCGATCGCGTAGAACCCGTTCAGGACTTCGTTCGGGTTGCCGTTCTTAGGCACCACGACCTGGCCGTGATAGTTGGTCGGGATACCGCCCATCTGGTAGTGGATGGTCGGGACCACCGGGATCGGTTCTTTGATCGCGTCGACGTTGGCGAACTTCATGCCGATTTCGCGGATCGACGGCAGGCGCTTCATGATGGTCTCGGCACCGACGTGGGTCAGGTCGAGCAGCACGTAGTCGCCGTTCGGGCCGCAGCCGCGGCCTTCCTTGATTTCCTGGTCCATCGAGCGCGAGACGAAGTCACGCGGCGCCAGGTCCTTCAGCGTCGGGGCATAGCGCTCCATGAAGCGCTCGCCGTCCTTGTTGCGCAGGATACCGCCTTCGCCGCGCACGCCTTCGGTGATCAGCACGCCCGCGCCGGCCACGCCGGTCGGGTGAAACTGCCAGAACTCCATGTCTTCCAGCGGCACGCCTGCGCGCGCTGCCATGCCCAGGCCGTCACCGGTGTTGATGAAGGCGTTGGTGGAAGCTGCATAGATACGGCCGGCACCGCCGGTCGCGAACAGCGTGGTCTTGGCTTCGAGGATGTAGACCTCGCCGGTTTCCATTTCCAGCGCGGTCACGCCCAGCACGTCGCCGTCCTGGTCGCGGATCAGGTCCAGCGCCATCCACTCGACGAAGAAGTGGGTCTTGGCGCGCACGTTGCGCTGGTACAGCGTGTGCAGCAGCGCGTGGCCGGTACGGTCAGCCGCGGCGCAGGCGCGCTGCACCGGCTTTTCACCGTAGTTGGCGGTGTGGCCGCCGAACGGACGCTGGTAGATGGTGCCGTCGGGGTTGCGGTCGAACGGCATGCCGAAGTGTTCGAGCTCGTACACGACCTTCGGGGCTTCACGGCACATGAACTCGATGGCGTCCTGGTCACCCAGCCAGTCCGAGCCCTTGATGGTGTCGTAGAAGTGGTAGTGCCAGTTGTCTTCGCTCATGTTCCCCAGCGAAGCGCCGATGCCGCCCTGTGCCGCCACCGTGTGCGAGCGCGTCGGGAACACCTTGGACAGCACGGCCACGTTCAGGCCGGCTTCCGCGAGCTGGAGGGATGCGCGCATCCCGGCGCCGCCAGCACCGACGATGACCACGTCGAAACGGCGACGCGGCAATCCAGTCTTGACTGCGACCATTTATTACACCCTCCAGAGAATCTGAGCAGCGTAGCCCGCGCAACCGACGAGCCACAGAATCGTAAGAACTTGCAGCACGAGGCGAACCGCCATCGGACGCACATAGTCCATCCAGATGTCGCGCACGCCGATCCAGGCGTGATACAGCAGCGACAGGATGGTCAGGAACGTGATGATCTTCATCCACTGGTTGGAGAAGAGCCCTGCCCACGCTTCATACGAAGCGCCGTTCGACAGCAGGAAGGCAATGGCCAGGACCACGGTGAAGACCACCATGATCACGGCCGTGACGCGCTGCGCCAGCCAGTCTTTCAGGCCGTAGTGCGCACCGACGACAAGACGCTTGGGACCGATATTATTGTTTGCCACCTTGATTCTCCTCAGAACAGGCCGAACAGCTTCAGGCCGAAAATCAGGGTAAGCAGCAGGCTCACAACCAGCACGCCGATGGCAGACTTGGCCGAGGCCGGCTTGGAAACGCCGACGTGCACATCCAGCAGCAGGAAACGGATACCCGCGCAGAAGTGATGCAGATAACCCCAGATCAGGACCAGCAGAACCAGCTTGACGAAGCCACCGGACAGAAGCGCCGAGAACTTTGCGAAGCTCAGTTCCGAAGTTATGCTCTGCTCAAACAGATACAGGACGAAGGGAAGGAGGAGGAACATCAGTGCACCGCTCACGCGATGCAGGATGGATACCTTGCCGGCCCAGGGCAACCGGTAGCGCGCAATCTGCGCGATACCGATATTCCGGTACTCCGGCCTGGCTTGTTTGACGGCTTCAGCCATGCGAGACCCCATTTGCGGTAAACAAAAAACGAAACTGCCACTGCCCTGCATGCAACGGGATGCATTAGGGCAAATCCATGAGATTTTAGCGCCTTTGTTGCGCGCTGCACCAATAATTTTCAGCTATCAGGCACCAACAGGTGCCGCCCGACAATCGCACACCAATCACATCCGGCGGGCAACCCAGCGCAACATTAGCCGCGCCGCGCAACAGCCCGCACCGTCATGACGAAAGCCACAATAATCAACGCCAGCGGGCGCATCATGCCATGCGCCGGCGTCAGCTCAGGTCGTTCTGGTAATAGTGCCGCGTAGTCACGTACAGCCCGCGGCGCACTTCGACGGGGCGGTCGCCATAGGTGTACGACACCCGCTCGACTGACAGCAGCGGCGAGCCTACCGGGACAGACAGCAACTCGGCCGCGGTTTCATCGGCAGGCACGGCGCGGATCTTCTCCGAGGCGCGGATCATGCGCGTACCGAACTCGGCCTCGAACAATGCATACATGGGGCCCTTCCACTCGGTCAGCTTTTCAGCAGTGAGGCCCTTGAAGTTGGCGCCGAGCAGCCAGATTTCATCCAGCACGGTCGACTCGCCCGAGAAATTCAGCACGCGGCGGATCTGCACCACGCTGTCGCCGGTGCGGATGTCGAGCAGCCGGGCAATTTCGGCGGGGGCGCGCAGGCGCTTGCATTCCAGCACGCGGCTGGCGCCATAATGGGGTTCGCCTTCGTCCGGGACGAGGCGCAGGAAGCGGAACTTGACCACGTCTTCATGGTGCGTGGTCACGAAAGTGCCCTTGCCCTGCCGGCGCGCCACCAGGTTCTCGGCGGCGAGTTCATCGATGGCCTTGCGCACCGTGCCCTGGCTGACCTTGTAGCGCGAGGCCAGCTCCATTTCGCTGGGGATCATCTCGCCGGGCTTCCATTCGCCGGATTGCAGGCTGCGCGTGATCAGCGCCTTGATCTGCTGGTAGAGCGGACTGAAGGTGGGCGACGGCACGGACTGCAGACCAGAGGCGGGACCAGATTGCGGGGCCGCCTGCGGCACAGGCGCGGGCGGCGAAGAAGGCGGCTGCGCCCCGGCGCCAGGCGTGGCGGCGCCAGATTCCGGCGCGCCGGGTGCGGCTGCGCCAGTCAGGGACGTAGGCAGGGAGGACATAGCGGGATTTCACCACAAAAGGGCAAGATACGTCCAGCCTTACGTTAATTGTCTTATGTCTTATATAAGACATATGAATTGACATCACGGGAGGCCCGTCCTACACTCGCGCTGGTCCACGCCCGCGATGGCCTCAGGCACGCCAGCAGCAGTCAGGATACCGGAATGTATCGGCCCGGCAGAATCCCGGCAGCGCTCCGGTCTGGAAATGGCGCCACGCTTCGCAGTAGACTAACGCTTTGTTGCATCACCATGACCCGTTGTGGCTCTCCCTCACCGGTTCCGCCCCGTGGCCCCGCCACCTGGCTCCGGCGGACGGCCGCTCCCCGCTGTGGCGACAACCAGCACCCGGTGACCCGCCGCACCCCTTGTTACGGCAACGGCATGCCACCGACCGGCTTCCCCCCTTCTATCGTTTGGAGATTTACTCATGGCTAAAGCCCCAATGCGCGTCGCAGTGACCGGCGCCGCTGGCCAGATCGGCTACTCCCTGCTGTTCCGCATCGCCAATGGCGACATGCTGGGCAAAGACCAGCCGGTCATCCTCCAACTGCTCGACCTCCCGCAAGCCCAGCAAGCCGTCAAGGGCGTGGTGATGGAACTGGAAGACTGCGCGTTCCCGCTGCTGGCCGGCGTGGTCATCACCGACGACCCCAAGGTTGCCTTCAAGGACGCCGACGTGGCCCTGCTGGTTGGCGCCCGTCCGCGCAGCAAGGGCATGGAGCGCAAGGACCTGCTCGAAGCCAATGCCCAGATCTTCACGGTGCAGGGCAAGGCGCTGGACGAAGTCGCCAGCCGCAACGTCAAGGTGCTGGTGGTCGGCAACCCGGCCAACACCAACGCCTACATCGCCATGAAGTCGGCACCGAACCTGCCGCGCGAGAACTTCACCGCGATGCTGCGCCTGGACCACAACCGTGCCCTGTCGCAAATCGCCGCCAAGACCGGCAAGCCGGTGTCGTCGATCGAGAAGCTGTTCGTGTGGGGCAACCACAGCCCGACCATGTACGCCGACTACCGCTATGCCACCGTCGACGGCAAGAGCGTCAAGGACCTGATCAACGACCCGGTGTGGAACAACGACGTGTTCCTGCCGACCGTCGGCAAGCGCGGCGCCGCCATCATCGAAGCGCGTGGCCTGTCGTCGGCTGCTTCGGCCGCCAACGCCGCCATCGACCACGTGCGCGACTGGGTGCTGGGCACCAACGGCAAGGTCGTCACCATGGGCATCCCGTCGAACGGTGAATACGGCATCCCGGCCGACACCATGTTCGGCTACCCGGTGACCACCGCCAACGGCAAGTACGAGATCGTCAAGGGTCTGGAGATCGACGCCTACAGCCAGGAAAAGATCAATATCACCCTGAACGAACTGGAAGAAGAAAAGGCCGGCGTGCAGCACCTGCTGGGCTGATCCTCCGATCGCTCGAGGAAAGACCGGGGTTCCGCAACGATTCACGAATCAGTGCGGACCCCGGTTTTTTAATATCCAGGGGCTACGATGTCCCCTTGCTCTCCCCCCTCAACCCAAACCGGTCCGAATCAACGTGCATCCTTCCGAGGTCTTGTTCCAGGGCGAAGCCATCCCGGTCCAGTTGCCGGTGTGTGACCACTACGCGGGCAGCGAAAAGCTGATGCGCAAATCGCTTGCCCTGCAACAAGAGCTTGGCCCGGTCTTCGACATCACCTTCGACTGCGAGGACGGCGCCGCCGTCGGCCGTGAGAGCGAGCATGCCGAGCTGTGCGCGCAACTGGTCAACAGCCCGCTCAATGCCCACAATCGCGTCGGCGTGCGCATCCATGACCCGGCCCACCCGAACTGGCGCGAGGACGTCGACGTGCTGGTGCGCGCCGCCGGCGCGCGCCTGGCCTATGTGGTGGTGCCCAAGGTCAGCGACGTGGTCGAGGTTGCGCGCGTGACCGATCATGTCAACCAGGTGGCGCGCAATGCCGGCATCGCCCGGCATATCCCGATCCATGTGCTGGTCGAGACCCACGCCGCGCTGGAACAGGCCTTCGATATTGCCGCGCTGGTGCAGGTGGAATGCCTGAGCTTCGGCCTGATGGACTTTGTCTCGGCCCATCATGGCGCCATCCCGGGCGAAGCCATGCGCTCCCCACAGCAATTCGAACACCCGCTGATCCGCCGCGCCATGCTGGAGATCTCCGCCGCCTGCCACCGCCACGGCAAGGTGCCGTCGCACAACGTCAGCACCGACGTGCAGGCGCCGCAGCGCGCCGGCGACGATGCGCTGCGCGCGCGCAGCGAGTTCGGCTACCTGCGCAAATGGAGCATCCATCCGGGCCAGATCGCGCCGATCGTGGCGGCGTTCCGCCCCGGTGCCGAAGAAATCGGCGCGGCCAGCCAGATCCTGCTGGCCGCGCACGAGAACAGCTGGGCCCCGATCCGCCACGAGGGCCAGCTGCACGACCGCGCCAGCTACCGCTACTACTGGTCGCTGCTGCAGCGCGCGCAGGCCACCGGCACGCCGCTGCCGGCCAATGTGGAGGCATTGTTTTTCGCCTGAAGCCGATACCCGTACCAAAAACAAACAGGGCAGCGCCCAAGGAGACACGGATGTCCGCCTCGAAGTTCGCCGCACCCGACGCTGCACCCGACGCCACGGCCAGCGAGCCGGCCGCGCCCCGGGTCAAGAAATCCGTCGCCCTGTCGGGCGTGACCGCCGGCAATACCGCGCTGTGCACCGTCGGCCGCACTGGCAACGACCTGCACTACCGCGGCTACGATATCCTCGACATCGCCGAGACCTGCGAGTTCGAGGAAATCGCCCACCTGCTGGTGCACGGCAAGCTGCCGACCAGATCCGAACTGGCCGCCTACAAGGCCAAGCTCAAGAGCCTGCGCGGCCTGCCCGCCAATGTGAAGGCCGCGTTGGAATGGGTGCCCGCCAGCGCCCACCCGATGGACGTGATGCGCACCGGCGTGTCGGTGCTGGGCACCGTGCTGCCGGAGAAGGAAGACCACAACACCCCGGGCGCGCGCGACATTGCCGACCGGCTGATGGCCAGCCTCGGCTCGATGCTGCTGTACTGGTACCACTACAGCCACAACGGCCGCCGTATCGAAGTCGAAACCGACGATGACTCCATCGGCGGCCACTTCCTGCACCTGCTGCACGGCGAGAAGCCGTCGGCGCTGTGGGAGCGCGCCATGAACACCTCGCTCAACCTGTACGCCGAGCACGAGTTCAACGCCTCGACCTTCACCGCCCGCGTGATCGCCGGCACGGGCTCGGACATGTATTCGTCGATCAGCGGCGCCATCGGCGCACTGCGCGGCCCCAAGCACGGCGGCGCCAATGAAGTCGCGTTCGAGATCCAGAAGCGCTACGACAACCCCGACGAGGCCCAGGCCGACATCACGCGCCGCGTCGAGAACAAGGAAGTCGTGATCGGCTTCGGCCACCCGGTGTACACCACCGGCGACCCGCGCAACCAGGTGATCAAGGAAGTGGCGAAGAAGCTGTCTAAGGATGCCGGCTCGATGAAGATGTTTGACATCGCCGAGCGCCTGGAAACGGTGATGTGGGACATCAAGAAGATGTTCCCGAACCTGGACTGGTTCAGCGCGGTGAGCTACCACATGATGGGCGTGCCGACGGCGATGTTCACGCCGCTGTTCGTGATCGCGCGTACTTCGGGCTGGGCCGCGCACATTATCGAGCAGCGCATCGACAACAAGATCATCCGCCCGAGCGCCAACTACACCGGTCCGGAGAACCTGAAGTTCGTGCCG